>OMUK01000065.1 GCA_900314215.1 uncultured Prevotellaceae bacterium | reverse complement strand
ATATCTTGTCGAAGCTCACGCCCAGGCGCTTGTAGGTCTCGTCGAAGCCGGCATATACCCAGCTGTTCATCTTCTGCCACAGGGCGCGCACCTGGGGGTCGCCGTCTTCCCACTTCTTGAGCATGGCGTGGGCCTCCTTGATGAGGGGAGCCTCTTTCTCGGCCTCCTCCTTGCTCATGCCGCCGGCCACGAGGTCGTTGACCTGCTGCTTATAGTGCTTGTCGAAGGCCACATAGAAGTCGCCAATCAGGTGGTCGCCCTTCTTGCCGCTCGACTCGGGCGTGACGCCATTGCCCCACTTGAGCCAGGCGAGCATCGACTTGCATATGTGTATGCCGCGGTCGTTCACAATGTTGGTCTTGATCACCTTGTTGCCACAGGCTGCCATGATTTGTGCCAAGCTGTAGCCCAGCAGGTTGTTGCGCACATGGCCCAGGTGCAGGGGCTTGTTGGTGTTGGGCGAGGAGTACTCGATCATCACGAGTTTGCTCTCGGGCGTCACCTTCTTGAAGCCGAAATCGGGGTCGGCAGCCACGCTTTGCAACACGCCGGTCCAGAACGAGGGCTTGATGCTGATGTTGAGGAATCCCTTGATCACGTTGTATTTCTCAACGGCGTCGCAGTGCTCCACCAGGTAGTCGCCTATCTGGGTGGCCGTGTCCTCGGGCCGCTTGTGCGAGGCCTTGAGAAAGGGGAAAACTACGATGGTGAGGTTGCCCTCAAACTCCTTCTTGGTGGTTGTGGGCGTGATTTTCTCCACGGGGAAGTCCACGCCGTAGAGTGCCTTGACCGCGCTGGCGGTGGCTTGTGCTAAAATGTTATCAATCGACATTTATTCTGTGTTATGATTTTTTTCAAACTACAAAGGTACTAAAAAGATTGCTCACTTGCGATTGCTCCCGCAAGTTTTAAGAAATAAAAACTAAATGCCCAGGTCGAGCTGGGGGTCGGCGGCCACCGGCACCACCTGGTCGCTGGCCACGAGCCACAGGTAGCCCACGACGGTGCTGTGCCCGGCCAGCTGCAGCAGCCGCATGTAGTCCTGCACCTGGCGCTCGTATCGGCCCAGTTGCTCCTTGCTGTGGCTGGCGCCAAACTTGTAGTCGATCACGATGGTGGTGCCGTCGGGGCGCACCACGATGCGGTCGGGGCGCTTGGAGATGTACTCCTCGCCCGAGTGGATGGGCACGAGGATGGGGCGCTCGTTGTACACCTTGTTGCCCGGTGCAAACCAGTCGCGAGTGCGTGGGTCGCGATACATGCGCTCGATGATGCCCGCCACCCGGCTCAAGCTCCAAGTGGCATTGTCGTCGTCGGCCAGGAGGCCGCGCTTCAAGGCATAGTGCAGGGCGCGCTTCTCGTCGCCGGGATGCTTGATCATGCTCATCACGCGGTGCATGCGAGTGCCGTCGTCTTGCATGGCGGTGGTCGACTCGGGCAGCTTCACCCTGAGCAGGTCGCCGTTCAGGGCCGAGTTTACGGCATAGTCGGGCATCTCGGCTTTCTCCACCTCATGCTCGTCGCCCTTGCCCTTGGGCACATATTGCTCTCCATCCCAGCCCCAGTCGAGATAGTCGATCACATCGTCGTCGACAGCCTCGAGGGGATGAGTCTCCTTCCATGGGTGCACCATGGCACCTGGCACGGCGGGCTGCTCAGTGGCAGTGCGGCCCTGGGTGAGCTCATAGAGCAACCGGCCCACTTGGCCATAGTCGGTATTGGCCTTGGGCACCATGGCAAAGATGTGCAGCTGCTGGGCCGCGCGGGTAAATGCCACATAGGTCTTGTTCACCTTGTCGATGAGGTCGTCCTGGGTAAGCTGGTCGTAGTAGCCGCTGAATTCAGGCAAGTTCTTGAGAAAACTGTTGGTGACGGGGATGAGTGGCGGCACGATGTCGTTGCCTTGGTCGTCCTTCCAGATGCCCATGAAGGGGCCGGCCTTGAGCCACAGGTCCTTTTCAATCCAAGTGACGGGGTCGGGACGCACCATGTCCCAGTTGGCAAAGGGGATGACGACGCATGGAGCCTCGAGCCCCTTGGAGGAGTGAATCGTCATGATTCTCACGGCGTTGTCGTTGTCGCCCGATGGCACGACCGCCTTGTCTTTCTTCTGGTCCCAATACTTGATAAACTCGTGCACGGTGCCGCCACAATTGCGCTGCGAGCAGAAGTCGAGCACCAGGTTCTGAAACGCCAGCAGGAAGGCCGTCTCGGTGCCTTGCGAGAGATTGGTGCTGGCGATATACTCGTCGATGATTTTGTCGACCAGGCCCGTGAGGGTCGTGAGCTCCTTGTCGCGCTTGGGCATGAGCGATTCCAGCTCGCGGGAGTATTGCTCGATTTGCTCATCGATGGTGGCTGAGCGCAAGGTCTCATTTTCCTTGAAGCACTGTGCCAGCAGCGCTCCGCAGTCTACATCGCCGCATGCTTGCTCGCCCAGCTTCTTGCCGAAGTCGTGCAGCACCTTGTAGCGGTACTGGTCGCTGAGCCGCTGCTCGAGCAGCAGCTGCTCGGGCGACTTGTCGGCGGGATTAAAGGGCGCGTCGTCGCTGCGCTCATCCTCGTCGTTGCTCTGGTATTGCGTGGCGTCGACAAATCGCAGCACACTCATGATCAAGCGCACGGCAGGGCTGTTCTTGAGCAAGAGCGACTCGTTCGACATCAGGTCGATGCGGTCGGCCACATCCAGGCAGGTGGCATTGTAGCTGAGAAATCGCTCAACCACCATGTTGCCCTCCTTGTTGGTGTTGACCAGGATCAGAATGTCTTTAAAATCAAAGCCATGCTTCCTCTTCAAGTCAAGGATATACTGGGGCAGGCCGTTGAGCACCTGGTCGAGGTCGTTGAGCTTGGTGCCTTGCTCGTCGCTGCGGTGCGGCGTTGACTCGCTGTCTTTTTCGGTATAAATAAAGTTGATTTTCACATAGCCCTTCGGCTCTTGCTTCTTGAACCGGTCTTGCACCTTCTGCTCGAGATTGCTGTAGGTGACCTGCAGTTTCTCAAATTCAGGGTGCTCGTCGGCGTATCTCTTGAGCAGGGCTTTGAAGAAGCTGTTGTTGAACGTCACCACGCGCTCAAAGCTGCGGTAGTTGGTGTCGAGGCTTTGCGGATTGTAGTAGGCCTTGAAGTAGTCGGGCAGCAACTTAGCCAAGATGTCGGGGTCGCTGTCGCGGAATCGGTATATGCTTTGCTTCACGTCGCCTATCACGAGGTTGCTGTGACCCGTGCTCAAGCTGTTGTCGAGCAGCGGCTTGAAGTTCTCATATTGCTTGCGGTTGGTGTCCTGAAACTCATCGATCATGAAGTTGTTGAACCACGTGCCTATGCGCTCATACACAAAGGGGACGTCGCTCTTGAGCACCTTCGACACGAGCTCATTGGTGTCGGCAATCAGTATGGTCTCGTTCTCCTGGTTCATCTCCTCAAGCCGCTTGTCGATGGCGCCGAGCAAGCCCAGCTGCCATATGTTGTCGAGCAGCGAGTCGAGCTCCTTCTTCATGACGATGGCCTCGAGATATTTCATGATGATGCCGTGGAACTCCTCCTCATGGTCAGGAGCCATCTTTGCACCCTGGGTTTTGGCCTTAAACACGTTGCCCTGCAGGGTGTAGTGCTTGAGCGACACGATGTTGTCGCTTGTGGGCTCAATGTTGCGCAGCAGCTTGGTATACACAATCGAGTTTTTCTTGACTTCCCGCTCGTCGATGGTAAATCCATACTTGTTGAAGAAGTCGGTCAGGTCGGTGCTTATGCTCGCGCAAGTCTTGTCGTAGGGGATGCGCTTGCTGGCCACCGCCTTGATAAACTTGTTGATGGGGCTCAGCCCTGCCTTGCCGGCATGGCCATTGAGATAGTCCCTGATCTCCTGATGATGGTTGCGGAACTTCTCCTTGTTGATGACCTGGGCAAATCGAGAGATGCCGTCGCGGTCGTTGCTGCTGTAGAAATTCCAGTTTCCTTTTTTGATGGTCTGGTCTTTGATAAATTCCTTCACCCACTGGTCAATCTGCGTGCCCTTGCTCTGCGGGGTACCCAGGTCGTGCTTGAAGCTGAGCACGGCTTGGTTGGTGGCAAACTTGTCGTCGAGCTGCAGCTCATAGTTGTAGTCGCAATTCAGCTCGTGGGCAAAGGTGCGCACCACATTTTGGAAAAACGAGTCGATGGTGCTCACGTTGAATTTTGAGTAGCCGTGCATCACATCGGCGAGAGCCCTTTGGGCGGCGGCTTGAATGTCGGGCTTGCTGTTGCCATAGGTTTTGATGAAGTCGTCGAGATAGCTGCCTTGGCCCTGGGCCAGGTTGTAGAGCTCACCCACGATGCGCTGCTTCATCTCATCGGTGGCTTTGTTGGTAAACGTGATGGCCAGCATGTGCTCATGGTAGTTGCGCTCCTTGGCGTCGCGCAACCGCGTCTCACCCGTTTCGGGGTTGCGGGCCCACAGCAGTTGCTCGATGTAGCTCTTGGCCAGATTGTAGGTCTTGCCCGAACCAGCCGAGGCGGTGATGACGTGTAGATTGTGTTGATGCGTGTTCATGATTATTTTTATTAATTGATTTATAATGTGTAAAAAAAAATAGCTTTAGCTCATATTATTCTGGCCTTGAAGCCTTGCTGCTTGAGGTAGTCGAGCACTTGCTGGCGCCGGTCGCCCTGTATCAATATCTCGCCGCCTCGTGCCGAGCCGCCTGTGCCGCAGTGCTTCTTGAGGGCAGCGGCCAGCTCCTTGAGCGCCTCGTCGCCGCAGTGCAGCTCGGTGATGAGCGTTGCCTGCTTGCCGTGGCGGCCCTTCTTGTCGAGCAGCACATTCACCACATCCTTGCCCTGCTGGGCAAGGGCGTCGCCCGTGGGCTTGCTCTCCTGCTCCTGCTGCGCTTGCTTGATTTTCTCGTCGCTGGGCACCTGCACATTGAATGCCGCTCCCAGTTTGGCTTTCCAGTCTTCCATATATAGAAATGTGTGATTTATTTTTTATATCCTCACAAAGTTAATGATAATTTTCCAAAAATCGGCCATACACCCGCCACTAACTTTTCACAACCTGCAATCTTCTCGCTTCATGCCATTATCACGTCTTTTTTAATCAAAAAGAACAACTGAATAACTTGAAAATTGTTTTCAAATAAGAAAATAAAGTTTTAATTTTGTGACTGAAAACTTTGAATAAGTTGTAATTATCAATTTCTTGATTGTCTTAGAAGAAGAAAAAAATATCAATCAACATCTATAATAACAGTTTTTTAAAAATTTCATTGTAATGAAACACAACTACTCAAGACACATCTTGACAGCCGTCTTGGCACTCGTGGGACTCGTTGCAGTGGCTCAGACCGACACCATCGACATCGCGCCGTGGAATGCCATCTCGCCCAGCACCGACAACTTCTATGTGACCAAGCCCTCGTTCACTGTCAAGAATGTGGGCACAACCAGCGTGACGCAGTTTTACGCTGGCGTGATTGTGAATGGCAACAAGGCTGCCGAGGAATTAATCACCAAGACCATTGCTGCCAATGCGCTCGACACCGTGACCCTGAGCGCCGACGTGAATCTCGCTCTCGGCACTACCGACACGGTCCAGTTCTACACCCGCCCCGCCACAGGGGCCGTCGACAGCAACGCGGGCAACGACACGCTGCAGTCGATTTTCACCCTGCCCTCGCTGCAAGATTTCCCCTACACGTGGGACGCAGCCACCGCGACCAGCAATTTCACGAACACAGGCCGCTGGCGCTACAATTCCAGCGCCGGTGTGTTTTATGTCTCGGGCAAAGGCACCAACTGGTTTGGTGGCGTGTCAAGCGTGGGCATATTTAATGTCAAGGCGGGGCAAAAGGTGAAAGTGAGCTTCGACTACGAGGCCTCGACCGACGAGAATTTCCACATGTGGGTCAACTATGGCAAGGGCGCCGGCCAGGAGGTGGTGAACGAAGATCCCATCGCAACGGCCACCGACTTCACTTCACGCGCGGTCACCTTTGTGGCGCAAGGCCCGTTCCAGCTCTCGATGCGTGCCTCGCTCAAGAGCATCATGAGCTATGGCGCATTCTATATCAAGAACATAAGTGTGGTTGCCGACGTGCCCGACGTGAAGGCCGAGAAGATACTCGCGCCCATGGCCAGCAAGATGGCAACGGGCACCACAGTCGACGTGAAGGCACGCTTCACCAACGTCTCGAGCTACGACATGGCCAACCCCGTGTTTAAGTACAACGTGAATGGAGCCAGCGAGGTGCAAGAGACCTACAACGGCACCCTGGCCGCCGGCCAAAGCATCGACTACACCTTTGCCACGCCCTACACGGCCGGCGCCGAGGGCAGCTACAAGTTGAATGTGATGGTGAAAGCACCCACCGACGACAACGCCCATAACGACACCGCCTCGGCCACAATCACCACCTACGCAGCCGTGAGCTTCCCATTTGTCGACAAGCTCGACAGCGTGAGCAGCAAGTATGCCATGGTCGACGCCGATGGCGACGGCAGCACCTGGGTGGCTGCCACAATGAGCGGCAACAACGGCATCCTCTACGACGCAGCCGGCTCGGCTCCCGAGGACTACGTGCTGCTGCCGGCCATCAACATGCCCGCCGGCAAGGCCCGCTTCACCTTCTACTACGCAAGCAGCCGCGGAGCAGGCCACCTGCGCGCCTACTACGGCACCAGCCCCGACGTGAGCAAGATGACCGAGCTCGTGAACAAGGATGTGACCAACACGGGCTGGATCGAGAGCTACTCGCACATCGAGATACCCACTTCCGGCATCTACTACTTCGCCATCCTCAACGACGGCACCAATGCCATGTATCTCGACAACATCCACGTGGATGCCGGCGAAGACCTGTGCATGAATGCCGTGACCTGGAGCGGCGAGAAGAGCGGCTTCAACAAGACCAATGCCAAGGTGACGCTGAGCTACATCAACTATGGCATGACGGCACAGAGCAACATCAAGGTGAAATATGCCGTGAACTACCAGTGGGCCGACAGTGCTGTGGTCGCAGCCTCGGTTGCACCGGGCGACACGCTCTACTACACCTTTGAGAAGCCCTTCGACATCTCGACTCCCGACTCGACCTACACGCTCATTGGCGCCATCGCCACCGTGGTGGGCGACGACCAGCAAAACGACATGATCTACGGCGAGAGCCTCACCCACTATGCCAACGCCACAGTGCCCTACCGCTGCACCTTCGACGACAGCAGCATCGACTATGCCGGCCGCTACACAGTGAATACCGACGGCACCACCCAGAAGTGGATATGCGGCACCACCTTCCAGGCCTACAACGGCCGCGGCGTGCTGGCTCACACCAACACCTCGGGCTCTGATACCGACGACTGGGCCTTCAGCGACTGCATCGAGATACCTAAGGGCACCTACGACCTGTCGTTCTTCTACCGCACCTATATCAACTGGGACACTCCCAAGTATGCTCAAAACCTCAAGGTGATGATAGGCACCGCTGCCAGTCCCGACTCGATGACCGAGACCGTGCTGCAACTCGACAGCTTCACCGTGGGCCGCCACCACTACAAGAAGTATATCTACCGCCTCAACGTGCCCGCCGATGGCAAGTACTACCTGGGCTTCTACAGCAACAGCCCGTCGAACTATGGCAACATCTATATCGACGAGATAGCCATCGACCCGGTCAGCCAAGGCGCCGCGCTGCCTTACACGAGCGACTTTGCCAACAAGGCCAGCGACTGGTACATCTACTACCCCAACTACAGCAAGTGGAAAGTGGTGAACGACAGCACCGAGAGCTACTACGACATGAACGTGAGCAACTACTACGCCCAGTCGCCCGAGGATGAGGGCCTGCTGCAATCGCCCAAGTTCTATCTCGAGGGCGGCAAGATTGTGAAGGTTTCGGCCCTCTACAATGCCACCAGCACGGCCGACACTGTGGGTCTGGCACTCTACATGGGCACCGTCAACGACCAAGACCAGATGGTGAAGGTGGCTCAATTCCTGCCCAGCGACACCACAAGCCGTGCCGAGGGCGACGCTACCCAGTACACGGGCGGCGAGTATCAGTTTACGGTTCCTGCCACCGGTGGCTACTACTTCGGTCTGCGCTCGAGCGCTCAAGAGGCCACTAAGGCCTATGAGCTCAAGCTCAAGCAAGTGAGCATCGACTATGTGGAGCAGACGGGCGTGAGCACCGTGCTGGCCGGCAAGCAAGTGAAGCAAGTGCGTTACTACAATGTGGCTGGCATGGAAAGCGCTACCCCATTCAGCGGCATCAACATCGTGGTCACCACCTACACCGACGGCAGTCAATCCAGCACCAAGTTGCTCAAGTGATTGCCACCAGCAGGGTGCGGCCCTTGTGGCCGTGCCAAAGGCAAGCAAATAGCTGAAAATCAAAGAGGCTGTGCCATTTTACCGGCACAGCCTCTTTTTCTTATTTACAATTTCACTTAAACGGGAATCACTCGAGCCCCATGATGATGCTCAAGAGGGTGCTCACGTCGCCCACGTTCACCAGGCCGTCGCTGTTGAGGTCGCACACGCTATCGCTGTAGCTGGCGGTGCCCAGTATGCGGTTGATGAGGGCGGTGGTGTCGCTTGAGTTCACCACCTGGTCGCCATTCACGTCGCCGCGCAAGCCACTGCGGGGCAAGGCGTAGTGGCCATAGAAATCGTTAATCTCGAGCGCTTGAGAGCCGGCAGTGGCGCCGGCCTTGTCGATGCCAAAGCGCAACTCATTGATGCTTATGGGATAGGTGCTCAGGTTGCCACGGCCGCCCAGGTCGTCGTAATCTACCGTAATGGTATAGGATTTGCCTGCCTCAAAGCCGGCACCGCCGTTGTCCATCTTCTGGTAGTGGGCCGACGTGGTTGAGGCGTTGCGCACGTCGATTTGCACATAGTCGAGCGGCACACTGCTGGTGAAGGTGAGGCCTATCGTGTCGGGCAGGCTATAGAAGGTGATGTCCTTGAGCATCCTGATGTAGGGCGAGCGTGAGCTGGAGTAAGTGTAACTCAGGGTGCCACCGGCCGAAAGCGAGAAAGATTTTGCGCCCGAGCCTTTCATCGTCCACCCTGTGAAATCCTGGTGCAGATAGGCACTGTCGCTCATTTCAACCGTGACCGCAGCCGTGTCGGTAAACTCGCCAATGCGGCAAAACAGCCGAGTGGAGCCGCCACGCTTCAATCCCTTGATTTTGCCGCCAGTCGCACTGGCCACCGTGGCATCCTCAACTTCCCAATCCAGTTGCGAGGCATCGTAGTTGTAGGTCACATTGCCCACGGTCGCCGTCACTGCCAGCGGCCACTCGTTGCCATCGACCACAATCGAGCGTGCAGCGATGGCGGGCTGGGCAGCCAGCGTGGTCACAACCAGTGTTGCCGTGAGGCCGGCGTAGTGTGCCGTGAGCACGCCGCGGGTCACATTGCCGCCTGCGGTGAACTGCTGGCCCTGGGCCCGGCCAAGCGCAGTGTCGCACGACAGGGTGAAACCATTCACATGCTCGGTCACGATGTCGCCATACTGGTTATAGCCTATCACTTGAGGGGTGTAGCTGCCATAAACGGGCATCTTGAGCGATGCGTCGGCAAACTGGATGCTGGCAATCGCCGTGTCGGCCGGCGCTACCGACTCGAGCAGCCAGCCCGAGGCCACTGCGCGCGGAGTGCTCTCGGTGGTGGTGTTGATGATGCGGTCGCCCACCAGCATCTGAGCCGAGCCACCGGCGTCGAAGTTCACCACCTCGCTCACATCGGGATAGAGGTCTTGCAAGATTTGGCACATCACCGTGGTTGAGCATCCTGCCGACTGGCCATAGGCGGCACTCTTGCTCTTGTCGATGACTATCATGTAGAGGCGGCTGCCGTCGGCATTGGTAGCATAACCCGTGCGGCTGTAAACCTGCGAGTTGTAGGCCTCATCGGTGTTGCGCTCGGTGAGCTGGCCCAGGTGCATGACGGGGGCGTTGCCCTCCACCATGTTCTCAATCCAGGGAGTTGTGGCATTGCCGTCGCTCTCGGCGGTGGTCCATCCCTGATTGATGGTGACGGTATCGCCCACGGCGAGGCTGCGCATCTTGGCCTTCGGCGTGCCAGTGGCGGTGATGCAGGCAGCGTAATCGCCCAATGTGAGGCGGTCGGAATCATTCACAATCTTCTTGATGATGAAGGTCATGGGCTTGCCCACAGCCCAACCGCTGCCTGGAGCGAAGTCGAGGTAGTAGTTGTCGGCATTGTTGGTCCCCTGCTTGTCGCCCGACACCCAATTGTCCTCAAACTCCCGGGTTCGCCCATAGGCGGCATTCCACAAGCACATCTCACTGGCCAGGTTGCGACGGTTCACCTTGTTGATGCTCAGTGTCGAGGTGAGCGCGCTGGCACCGACTGTGGCCTTCCAAGTGAAGTGGCCCAGAAAGAGTTGCTTGTTGTGGTCGATGGCCGCGCCGCCCGTGCGCGAGGGGCCGCCGTCCCAGGTGTCGTTCACATTGTTGGTGTTGACATAGGTGGTATCGTTTCTCACCACAGCGCCATAGGGGGTGCCCAGCATGTAGGCCGCATCGCTCTGCGAACTCACGCACCAGAAGTTGGCATTGCAGCCAGCCAGCACCCGCTTCGTGCTGGTAGTTAGTCGCTTCGAGGCACTAGTGAGCAATTCCAGACTGCCCAGTTTACCCTGCCCCACCGTGGTCTCCACGTGGTTGTAGGGATTGCTCATGTCGGCCTCGAGCAGGTACACATTGAGCGGATAATCGGGAATGCGAATGATGGTGTTGACGATGCCAGGGCCTATCTGGCGACGAAACAGCGTGTCGGCCGAATACGTCGTCGACCCTATCGTGATGCCCGCCCACGTGGGCAAGGCTATGGAGGCCCCTAAGGCCAGTGCGGTAATCAAGCGTTTCATAGTTATAAAATTGTGTTTTGAAGTTGACAATGCCCAAAATTAGCAATTTTTTCTGAAAACAAGAAAAACACGGCAATAAACTATGGCACGCCATCGCCAACTGGTTTAGACAATGAGGACGTATTGATTGACCAATCGGGACGCAGGCAGCCAAGGGCCGCAGTGCAGGTAACAATGTCGCTTGGCTCCGCTTGCAGGGGGCAGGGTGCGGTGGCCGTCCGCAACGGTGCGAATATTGAGAATATAATAAAGCAGGCGGTGGAGCGTAGTGGAACCCCTGCCTGAGATTCTCTCACACAGATTCTATGAGGGCAACGGCATAGGCCGAGATTCCCTCCTCGCGGCCGGTGAAGCCCAGGTGCTCGGTGGTGGTGGCCTTGATGCTCACCTGGTCAAGGCCGCAGTCGAGGCAGGCGGCCAGTTGCTGCTGCATGGCCGGGATGTGGGGATTGATTTTGGGCCGCTCGGCACATATCGTGATGTCGCAGTTGCCCAGGCGGTAGCCGTGCTCGCGCAGCAGGCGGGCCACCTCGCGCAGCAGCCTGCGGCTGTCGATGCCCTTGTAGCGGGGGTCGGTGTCGGGGAAGTGGTAGCCTATGTCGCGCAGGCAGGCGGCTCCCAGCAGGGCGTCGCACAGCGCGTGGATGGCCACATCGGCGTCGCTGTGACCCAGCAGACCCATGGTGTGATCGATCTTCACGCCGCCCAGCCACAGCTCCCGCCCCTCAACGAGGCGGTGCACGTCGTATCCCATTCCGATTCTGAACATAGCCGACTCTCTATATTTACTTGCGGCCGAAGAGGCCCTTGATGCCGTCGAGGTCAAACGAGAGCGTGAAGCGCAGCGTCTGGTCGAGCGGGCTGTTTTGTGCCGTGGCTATCATGTAGCTGGCATCGATCTTAATCACGTTGAGGGCAAAACCGGCACCCATGCCGAAGTACTGGCGGTTGCCGTTGAACTTGCTCTCGTGGAAGTAGCCGGCGCGCAAGAAGAATTGCTGGTTGTAGGCATATTCCAGACCTATCGACTCGGTGATGCGCTTGGCCCAATTCTTGTCGAAGGAGTCGAAGATGCCCGATATCGAGCTCTTGTCCTTCCAAGCCTGCAGGTCGTCCTCATAGGCCGACTCGGCGTCCTCGCCCTTGTAGTCCGACAGGCGCGGCTTGGCGGGCACGAGCAGCTTGTTGGCATCGAGCGAGATGGTGAGGTTGTGATAGTCGGCCAGCGGGAAGGTGAAGGCGGTGCCTATGCGCAGGTTGGTGGGCAGGAAGGCGGGGTTGTCGCCGTGGTCATACGACACCTTAGAGCCTATGTTCGACAGGTTCCAGCCCAGCGACCACTGGCACTCGTTGCGGCCAATGATGGGATAGGTGGTGTAGTAGCCGGCGATATCGGCGGCAAATGCCGAAGCGCCCGTGGTGCCCTCGGTTGCCGAGTACTCGCTGTAGCCCAGGTTGGAGTAGATGTAGCGCAGGGCCACGGCCATCGAGAATTTCTCGGAGAGCTTGCGCGAGTAGCCCAGGTCGACAGCCATCTCATAGGGATTGATGCTGCCTATCGATGTGCCGCCGTCCTCGGTCATCTGCACCTCGCCCAGCGAGAAATAGCGCAGCGAGCCGCTTATGGCCTGGTTGTCGCCGCTGCCTATCTTCCAGTAGCCCGTGAGGTTGGCCAGGTAGATGTCGTTCACAATCTTGCGCAGCCAGGGGGTATAGGAGAGCGATGCGCCTGCAGTGCTATAGGCAAAGGCATATTTTGCTGGATTCCAGAACTGGGAGTTCACATCGGGGTCGGTAGCCACACCCAGGTCACCCATCGAGGCGCCGCGCGCATCGGGAGTGATGCTCAGCGAGGTCACACCTGTAGTGATAGGGTTGAAATCGGTGTTCTTAATGTCGTCGACGGCCCAAGCGGTTGTGGTGCCGGCAAGAGCCACTGCAACGAGTATTAAAGCTTTAGTAAGTTTCATCAATCAAAAATTAAAATGCTACAACATATTTAACTGAAAACTGCGCCAAATATTGTGTGCCGACCTATATAATAATCACAAAAGCGGGCAACTCAGCGTCATAGTGAAATCGCCACGGCCGCAACAGGCAGCAGCCCCCTTGGGCTCGTGGCACTAAAAAAAGCAACCCACCGCTGTTGCAGGTGAGTTGCTTTTATTCATTACTACGCATTTTTGGGGAGCGCCCATGGCCACTGCTGTGTGGCGGGCTGCTCGATGCGCATGCTTTAGTTCTTTTCGCTATCCTCGGCGGGAGCCTCGATCACGTTCACATAGGTGTGACCTGCGCGATGCTGAAACTCAACGGTTCCGCTCACGAGAGCATACAGGGTGTGATCCTTGCCCATGCCCACGTTGTGGCCTGGACGATGCACAGTGCCGCGCTGGCGACGGATGATGCTGCCAGCATTAGCGAATTGACCACCAAAAATTTTAACGCCGAGTCGCTTGCTCTGTGACTCGCGACCGTTCCTTGAACTGGTTTGACCTTTTTTATGTGCCATAAATCTGTAAAATTTTAGGGGTTAAGCAATAACTTCTTTAATCTCAAGCTGGGTGAACTGCTGGCGATGGCCGTTGAGACGGCGATAGCCCTTGCGGCGACGTTTCTTGAAAACGATCACGTGCTCACCTTTCACGAGGGGAGTCTTTACCTCGCAAACCACTTTGGCACCTTCCACGGTAGGTGCGCCAACCTTAACGGCACCGTCGGCGTCAACGAGCAGGACCTTGTCGAATTCCACTGAATCGCCAGCCTTCTTCTCGTCGCCGAGATAGTGAACAAACAGCGTTTTGCCTTGCTCGGCCTTGAACTGTTGTCCCTGAATGTCTACAATTGCGTACATTTAATAAATTGTAATTTAAAAAGTTACACCGTGCGGCGGGCACTCGCCACTATCACGTTGACGCTGTGCCACTTAGTCGAGCCTTTCGGAAATCGACTGCAAAATTACAACTTTCCAACGAATTGACCAAATTTTTCTTCCACCCCACGATACTCCTGCCATGCGCAAACAGCAATTCCAAAAAAAATTTCAAAAAAAGGGCTGCTAAAGTCGTGTCGTTTAAAAAATTATTATATTTTTGTGATATCTTAAAAAAAAACAACATATTTTCACATCTCACACAAGCAATCAGCCCCCTGCCGGAGCTCCCGCTCATGGCGACAAGTTGACGCAGTGAATGGAAAACGTTGTTGCCATCAACCCCATAAACAAGCAAAAAACAAAAAACAATTACATCATGATGAAATACTTAAGCAACTTATTCACATTATTGGTTATTGCACTCATGGCGGCAACAACTATTTCTTGCGGCGGCAGCAGCAACAGCGACGAGCCCGACAACCCAGGCAAAGACACTGTGACCCGCGTGCAAGACAGGGATGGCATGATTTTTCTTGAAAACGGCAAACTCGTTGCAGCCAACACGTCGTTTAGCACGGCGCTCCTGTCGCAAGCGCTCACCCAGACCAACTGGAAACTGGACTATGGCTTTATCTACGACGACAAGCACATTTCGGGCATCTACGATTTAAACTCAGGCAGCTATAGGTTTCCCATCATGTTGATGACCGACAAAACCGCCTTGTTTCAATTCAACAGCCACAGGCCTTGCTCCTTGAGTGGCAAAGTCTTGACAATCGCAGTCGACCCTGTTCAAGCACTTGGTTTCCTGCCGACAAATACACAGCAGTTGCTGTAGACTATACCGACACGCTCAAGCGCATTGTCACCGACAAGGAGGCAGCAGGCTTCATTGCCTATCCCGATGGTTACGGATCGATGACGACAATGATACGCATAGTATGGAAAAGCGAGTGATATGGCTAGCAGCCTGCATTTCAATTATGGGCTTGCAGGCTGGAGCAGCCCAGCACGACACAACAGGCGTTGCCTCGCGGGGCGACACGGTGTCGCACGCCGAGCGCAGCTTGAATCTCAAGGACGTGGTCGTGTATGGGGCGCGCAACAACTTCGGTATAGCGTCGTCGCAAATGAGCGCTGTGACGGTGAGCAACGCCAAGATACAGGCAGTGCCTGTGTTTTTGGGCGAGCCCGATGTGCTGAAATCGCTGCAAAAATTTCCAGGGGTGCAATCGGCTGGCGACGGCACCGCGGGCATCTATGTGCGAGGAGGAGACTATGACCAAAACTACATAAGCCTCGACGGCTCGGCACTATACAATGCCGAGCACCTCAAGGGGCTCGTGAGTGCCATCAACCCCGACGTGGTGCAAAACATCAACTTCTACCGCGGCGCGTTTCCTGCCCGCTACGGCTCACGGCTGTCGAGTGTGATCGATGTGGGCATCAAGGAGGGCGACTTTGAGAAGTACCATGGATTGCTGAGTGTGGGCATGTTGTCGAGCCGGGCACAAGTAGAGGGGCCGTTGTGGCGCAACCACACGTCGATCAACTTGGCTGCGCGGGTCTCTTACTTCGACTTCATTGCCAAGCCGGTATTGAAGCATTTCTACGACAACAAAGAGGCGCTTCAGCCTTATGAGAACATGCGCTACTATGACCTCAATGCCAAGATAGTGCATCTTTTCAGCCCCACGCAACGGCTCTCGGCAGTGGCCTATTATGGCAGAGACAAGGATGAGAATGCGCCCACCGGCAGCCACCGGCAATATAGCACAATCGACGACCCCTACACCCCTCAACAAGAGCAAACCTCGCAAAAGGAGAACCGCAACAGCGCGATGGCCAACAACTGGTGGAACCTCGTGACAAGCATCTACTGGACCGCCAATTTCACCGAGCGGTTTAAACTCAACACCAACTTGAGTTACAGCAAATACTCCTACCGCTTGGGCTACGACAACCACTTCGACAACCGGGTCGACGACCGCTACCGCGAGTATTACTATTACAGCGAGAGCACATCGACGACCTACAAGAGCGGCATCGACGACCTGGCTCTCGCTGTCGACGCCGACTACAAGCCCAACCGCCGGCATCACCTGAGGGGAGGCTTCAGGCTCTCAAAGCAGAGGCTCGATCCAGAAACCAGCATCTACAAGGCTTCCTACTCCAAGAAGTACAACGGCTCATTAAACAACGACCCGATACCCCGGCCAGAGCCCGAGTACATCGTTGGCACCGACACCGTTGACTACACCGTGAACGGCAAGATGAACATCAAGAATGCCGCCATGTATGTCGAGGACGACTTAGGCATCGTCGACAAGTTTAAAGTCAACCTTGGCTTGCGCGCCTCGTCCTATTTTGTCACGGGCAAGTCGAGCTTTGAGTTAGAGCCCCGTGTGGCCATGAGGTATCTTGTGACCGACAAAGCCGCCATCAAACTGTCCTACTCGCGCATGACGCAAGGCACACATCGCCTCGTGAGCAGCAACATGGTGATGGCAAGCGACATATGGGTTAGCATCAACCGCGACATTCCGGTGATGAAAAGCAATCTCTACGGCATCGCCTTCAACTGCAACCTGCCACTCGGCATGAGCCTTGCGGTAGAGGGCTACTACAAGACGATGAGCAATGTGCTCGAGTACCGCAACGCAGCCAGCTACACCCAGAGCGAGAACAACTGGGCCAACATGGTGGCCATCGGCAAAGGGCGCTCCTATGGCGTGGAGTTGCTGCTAGAGAAAAACGTGGGTGCCGTCACGGGCTGGATTTCCTACACCTGGTCGAAGGCGTTACGCAAGTTTGACCGCCCGGGGCAGGAAATCGACGGAGGGCGTGAATTCTATGCCAACACCGACCGCCGCCACAACTTCAATGCCATTGCGATGCGATCATTCCCCTTGTCGGGGAAAACACGCATCGACCTCACGGTGAGCTGGACCTACCAGTCGGGCCGACGAGGCACAATCCCCTATGCCTATATATTTGGCTACGATATCAAGCAATTTCTGGGCGAGACCAAACATGGAGAGACCGAAGTGATCGACTTTTTTGCCCGCAATGACAAGGAAGTGTATGAGACCTACTTTGGCAACATCTACGGCACTCCGGTGCCGCTCTACACTTTCAAGAAGCGCAACAGCTTCAAGCTGCCCTGCATTCATCACCTTGATGTGACAGGCAACTTTGTGGTGAAGCACAGGCTGGGGGAAACCTCAATAGGACTAAGCGTATACAACATTTATAACCGCAAGAACGTCAACAATGTATATGTGGGCTATGAGAAGAGCAAAATCGCTCTCAAGGGTATTTGCCCCTTCCCCATCATGCCATCGTTGATTGTCACACACAAATTTTGAGTCATGAGGCGTAAATTGTTTTTATCATTGATAGCACTGCTTGTGCTCACAGGTTGCGAAGAGACGATTCCTTTCGACACCAAAACCAACCGTGAGCTCACGGTCTATGCCCTGGCGGTCGACGGCCAGCAATTTCAGGCCTATATAGCCCAAAGCCGCACGATTGCCGACGGGCCCAATTTCTACTATCTCGATTACTCCGACTTCAGCCGGCAGGCCTCCACCTATTTTGCCGACAGCCTTGTGATAAGGAAGGCCGATGCCACCTTGACCGTGAATGGCACCGAGAGCTACAAGCTCACCTATGTGCCCGACTCGTTGTGCTACAAGTGCGACTACATTGCACACAGCGGCGACCACCTGGCTCTCGACGTCGATGCCAGCGGCTTTGCCCAGGTTTCATCGCAATGTACGGTGACGGCACCTGTCAAAATCGACGACATGAGCTACTACACCTACTACGACGAGGCTGCAAGCGCCGAGCAGCACGATTGGGTGAGGCAAGCCTATGGCTACGACATCTATGGAGCCGACTCGGTCACCACCATCACTTTGTCGTTTCACGACCCGGCCGAGACAAGAAATTTCTACCGCTTGAGGGTGAGAAGCGTGGGAGAATACAGCTCCATCACAGGTAAGCGACACTCGGTGTGCGACGTCTACACGTCGTCCGACCCGGTGTTTAACGACCGGCAGCTCACCAAGGGCTATGGGTCGTGGCAAGCTTATTTCTCCGACGTGTTTGACGACGCCATCTTCAACGGCAAGACCTATACCATCACCGTCAACAGCCGCAAGCGGGCCGAGGAGCCTGCCTACACCATTGTCGAGCTCCAGTCGATAAGCCCGGACTTGTATTACTTCTTGAAGTCGATGCAGCTCTACCGCATCTCGACCGACGACATCTACACCACTCCCATTGCCATCTTCAGCAACATCGACAATGGCTGGGGCATTTTGGGCACGCTCAGCTACAGCCGGCATGTGATATACTGAACGCGGGCAGCACAGTGACTGCTGGGCAAAGCAGAAAAAACTGCACAGCAAAGCGACTCCAGCTGGAGGTTGCTACTTTTGTCGTCGAAATTCTAAATGATTAATGACGACATGAAACAAATGATGATTTTACTGGCAGCCATGCTGCTCACGTGTTGCTCATCGCAGGGCAACGCCCAGGCCCAGGCCACCTCGGGCAAGAAGATACTGGTGGCTTATTTCTCATTCACTGGCAACACCAGGGCCTATGCCGAGAAGATTGCACACATCACGGGCGGCGACCTCTATGAGATCGTGCCCGAGGTGGCCTACGGCAGTGAAAACAGCAACTACTACGACTCCACAACACGGGCCTACAAGGAGCAGTACAACACCGGCGGCGAGCAGCGCCCGGCGATCAAGGCGACGCTCGACAATGCCGCGCAATACGACATCGTGTTTCTGGGCAGCCCGATATGGTACGGCAAGTCGCCCCGAGTCATCCTCACCTTCCTCGACCAATATGGATTCCAGGGCAAGACGGTGATACCCTTTGTCACCTCGATGGCCTCGGGCATAAGCAAGGTGAACGAGGAGTTGCCCTCGACCTACACCGGCATCAAGTGGAAAGAAGGCCGGCGACTCACCGGCATGAGCGATGCCGACCTGCGCACCTGGGTAGAAAGCATGGTGGGCTCCACAACTGGCATCGATGAGCTGCCCACCTCGGCAGAAAAAGGCGGAAGCAGCGTCTACTACAACCTGCAGGGCACAGCCAGCCTCACGCCCCACGAGGGCCTCAACGTGGTGGTGACCCGCACGGGCAACGGCACCACCACCCGAAAGGTGATGAAATGAGCCCCCCGAGGGCGTGTTTTCCTTAACTGCGCAATCGATTTTTCCCAAAATTTGAGCGACGGGGCTTGCGCACAACATTGCCATGAGGCAATATTGCCAGCAAGAGAGAAAAAAGCCACAATAAATCACCGCTTCCAGCGTTAATTTATAGATAAAGGAGTGCCCAGCGCTGCCATGCCCCCTTGCGGCGGCAACGGCCTGAGTCACACTTTTTGCAACAACACAAAGCAGTGAAAGGAAAACTTATGAATCGAAGCATACTTCATCACGCCATATCGGTCAGGGCCATGGCCCTCATTGCGCTCTATGCAGTCATCGCCCTGAGCGCGAGCGCGTTTCCTGCGGGGACGCGCGCCGACTCCTCTAAATTGGCCTCGGGCCAATGGGTAAAAATCAAGGTCACCGACAATGGCATATACCAGATTACCGCCAGCGACGCCCGCCGCTGGGGCATGAGCGACCTGAGCCGGGTGCACGTGTTCGGCTTCGGCGGCGCCATCATGAGCGAGCAGCTCACGAGCGACATCCCCGACGACCTGCCCGAGGTGCCTGTGGTGCGCACCGGCGACAAGTTGCTCTTCTACGGCCAGGGCAACATCAAGTGGAACGCACAGAGCGGCGCAGTGGGCTACGTGCAGGAGCAGAACCCCTATGCCACTGCGGGCTACTACTTTGTGACCGACGACAGCCGCTACAGCGACGTCGACATCACCAAGTCGACCGCCTCGCTGGGCAGCGGGCGGGTGATAACCACCGTGACTGGGCGCGCCTATCACGAGCAAGAGCTCGTGAACCCTGGCGAGACTGGCCGCCAGCTGCTGGGCGAGGACTTCCGCTACACCACCACGCAGGCGTTTAAATTCACGCTCACCGGCCTCGTAGACGGCAGCACGGTGAATGTGCTCACCAACTTTGCCGCCAAGACCTATTCCAATGGCGGCGTGACCACCGGCGCTGTAGTGACAGCGCAATACAACGGCACAAAGGCGGCCAACAGCCTGAACATCAACACCGTGAGCGACATCGCCCACGAACATTATAAATATAACACCTTCACCAATAGCTTCACGCTGAGCGGCACCAACAGCCTGAGCTACTCGCTGAGTTTCGCGCCCATCTACACCCTTTACCTGGCACGGCTCAACTACATCACCGTGAACTATGAGCGCAACCTGGCCCTGACCAACGGCACCATAGCCTGGGGGCAGCGCAGCGGCGCAACAAGCGACCAGTTCCAGGTGAGCGGCTGCAGCACGGGCACCCACGTGTGGGACGTGACCACCACCCACAAGCCCATCGAGATGAACACCACGCTCACGGGCGGCAGCACCCTGGCCTTCTCGCCAGCAGTGGCGGGCAACCGCGAGTATGTGGCCTTCGACGAGAGCGCCACCTATCCCGCTCCCACGCTGGTGGGCAGTGTAGCCAACCAGAACCTGCACGCCCAGCCCACGCCCGACATGATCATCATATCGCCCACCGAGTATCTCACCCAGGCCCAGCGCGTGGCCGCCCTGCACGAGAGCACCGACTCGATGCGCGTGCTGGTGGTCGACCAGGACCTGGTCTTCAACGAGTTCTCGAGCGGCACCCCCGACTTCATGGCCTATCGCATGCTGGCCAAGCACTTCTACGACCGCGGCACCGACAGCCAGGGCCACAAGCTGGGCTACCTGCTGCTCATGGGCGGCGGCAGCTACGACAACCGCCAGATCACCAGCTCGGTGCAGTCGATTGCCTACCCCATGCTGCTCACGTGGCAGACGCCAGTGAGCGACAACGAGACCTCGTCGTTCACCAGCGACGACCCGCTGGCCATCCTTGCCGACAACTCGGGCACGCCCTTCCAGAACAACGACCTCGACATTGCCGTAGGCCGCTTCCCGGTGAGGAGCGTGAGCGAGGCTAAGACCGCCGTCGACAAACTCGTGAAATATGTAACCACCCCCGACAACGGAGCCTGGAAAAACAATGTGCTCGACGTGGCCGACGACGAGGACAACGGCATACACATGCGCCAAGCCGAGACCACAATCAACAATGAGCGGGCCCACGGCGGCGAGGACATGGTATACAACAAGGTGTATATCGACGCCTTCACAGCACAGAGCTCGGGCGGCGGCCGCACCTACCCCGACGCCCGCGTGAAAATGTACCGCCTGCTCGACGAGGGCGTGGCCTGGTGGAACTACACCGGCCACGGCAGCCCCAACGTGCTGGGCGGCGAGGGCATGGTCACCACCACCGACCTCTCGACCAGCTTCTACTACAATCACCAGCCCATATTCTACGCAGCCACCTGCGAGTTTGCACGCTTCGACGCCAACGCCAAGTCGGGCGGCGAGAAGCTCTTCTTGAACTCCAGCGGTGGCGTGATAGCCCTCGTGTGCCCGCCGCGCCTGGTATATGAGGAGCAAAACGGCCGCCTGCACGCCCACGTGGCCAACTTCACCTTTACCAAGGATGCCCACGGGCTGCCACTGCGCCTGGGCGACATCTTGCGCCTGGGCAAGAACGAGTACCGCAGCACCATCTCGACGGGCGGCGACCGCAACAACCTGCCCTACTTCTTGCTGGGCGACCCCGCCATGCGCCCTGCCCTGCCCACCTATAAGATAAATGTGGCTACCATCAATGGCGAGGAAGTGAGCGAAAGCCACATGCCCGTGTTCCAGGCCCGCCAGACGCTCACCTTCACCGGCACCGTGACCGACGCGAGCGGCAACGAGGCCACCAGCTTCAACGGCCCCGTGATAGCCACCCTCTACGACAGCGAGCAAAGCGTGGTGACCCACGGCTACGGCGAGAGCGGCATAGAATACACCTATCTCGACCGCCCCAACAAGCTGGCTGTGAAGGTCGACACCGTGCGCAACGGCAAGTTCTCATTCAAAATCACCGTGCCCAGCGAGATACTCGCCACCTACGACAACTACAGCCCGTCGCTCATCAACCTCTATGCCTACGACAACACGGCGCTCAACAGCAGCGCCTACAATGGCGGCTCGGTTGAGGCCCAGGGCAGCAACAGCGACTTCTACATCTATGGCTACGACGACACCGTGGTGCCCGACACCATAGGCCCCGACATCACCTATCTGGGCTTGAACTCAGAGAACTTCAACGACGGCGACGAGGTGAACGAGTCGCCACTGGTGATCGCCTCGCTCAGCGACGAGAACGGCATCAACCTCTCGACCAGCGGCATAGGCCACGCGCTCACGCTCACCCTCGACGGCAAGACCACCTACGACGACGTGACCAGCTACTTCACCCCCACAGCCACTGCCGACGGCCAGGGCACTGCCGGCACCATAAGCTACCAGCTGAGCAACCTGGAAAATGGCAACCACACCCTCAAGCTCAAGGCTTGGGACGTGTTTAACAACTCATCGGAAAAAACAATCTCATTCTACGTGGTGAGCGGCTTGAAGCCCGACATCTACGACGTGTATAGCGACGCCAACCCTGCCAGCGTCGAGGCCAACTTCTATGTGCGCCACAACCGGCCCGACGCCACCCTCACCGTCACCATCGACATCTACGACCTGCTGGGCCGCCGCATCTGGACCCACACCGAGACCGGACGCAGCAACATGTTCACCTCGATGCCCATCACTTGGGACTTGACCGACACGGGCGGCTCACGCGTGGCACGCGGCATCTACATCTACAAGGCCACCGTGTCGACCGACGGCCAGCAAGAAGCCACCAAGGCCAAGCGCATTGCCGTAACGGCCCAGTAAAAAAGCTGAATTTTGGCGGTTGAAAGAATTTTTGTAATTTTGCAATTTGTTGGCGCAAAGACGCCAAGCAAGTATAAGTGAATATTCAGTGAATACTCAGCACAATGAGTGAGACAAGAAATATTGGAAAGGACATGCTTCCCGAGCCCACGCTCAGGAGGCTCCCCTGGTATCTGGCTTATGTGAGGATGCTCGACAACCAGCACATCGAGTATGTGTCGTCGACGCAAATATCCAAGGAGATCAACGTGGATGCCTCACAGATAGCCAAGGACCTGTCGTTTCTCAACATCAAGGGGAAGACGCGCATAGGCTACGAGGTGCACTCGCTGGTGCGCGAGCTGGTCGACTTCCTGGGCTTCAAGCGCAAGCACAACGCCTTCATGATAGGCGTGGGCAGCCTGGGAGGCGCACTGATGCAAGACGTGGGCTTGGCCCAATACGGATTGAACATTGTGGCCGGCTTCGACGTCAACCCCGACTTGGTGGGAACAAGCATATGCGGCATCCCGGTCTACGACTTGAGCGAGCTGCACCGCCGCAGCCAGGAGCTCAACGTGTCGATAGGGGTGCTCGCCGTTCCGGTAGAGAGTGCCCAAGAGGCGGCCAACACCGCCATCGAGAGCGGCTTGAAGGCCATATGGAACTTCACGCCCTATCGCATCAAGGCGCCCAGCGACATTGTGATACAAAACACGTCGATCTATTCTCACCTGGCGCTCATGTACTACCGCATGGAAGAGAAGAACTCGGCAACACGACAAAAATAAGGCTCTACGGCAAGGTGAAGGTAATAGGCATCACAGGAAACTTCAATAGCGATGGCCCGGTCAAGGTCGAGCTCATGGCCGACTCGTCGCTCTTGCTGAGCAACAAGCCATTTTTCCTGCCCGACTTCGCCCCCCGCATTGTGATGCACCCCGCCATAGCGCTGCGGGTGAATCGCCTGGGCAAGAGCATAGCCAGCCGCTTTGCCCACCGCTACTACGACAGCCTGGCGGCTTGCGTGGTGGCCGAGGCGCAGGGCGAGGGCCTGGCACAGGGCGATGCCCGCTACACCGCCTTCGACGGGGCAGTGATGCTGGGCAGCTGCGTGCCCGTGGCACAGTTGCCAAGCGACATCGAGGTGCAGGTGGCCATCGACGGCACAGCAGCCGGCAGGGCCTCGACCGGCGAGATGAAGATCGACTGCGACCACCTCATCGAGCTCCTGAGCCGGCACTTCACGCTCAAGATGGGCGACATCATCGTGAGCATCAACGACTTGCAATCACGTCCGCTCGCAATAGGGGAAAACTTGACGGCGACCATAGGCGGCAACGACTCGCTCAAGATAAGAATTAGATAATAAAAAAAACACAATATACACAACATGCTAAAAATTGGCTTGATGAAATATGCTATCCTGCTGCAGCTGTGCTGCGCGATAGCCATGCCTGCAGGGGCATTCAGTGCATCACAATATGCCACCACGTCGAAACTGGCGCAGGGCAAATGGGTGAAAATCGCCATACCGCAATCGGGCGTCTACGAGCTCACCTACGACCAGTTGAGCGAGATGGGATTCTCATCGCCGCTCAACGTGCGCGTCTACGGCTCGGGCGGATACATGCTGAGCGAGACCCTGAGCGGCAATGCCGACGACGACCTGGTGAAGGTGCCCGTGTCGCGCTACAACAACAAAATATGCTTCTACGCCAAGGGCCCTGTGGCCATGTCGATGACCGGGTCGAAGACGAGCACGCCGCACTTCACGCGCGTGAACAACGCCTACTCGACCTGCGGCTACTACTTCCTGACCGAGGAAAGCGGCGACGAGCCCACTGTGGCCAGCGCAAGCCAGAGCGGCACCACTGGCACGGTGAAGCGTGCCACCAGCCTCGACTACTACCTGCACGAGAAAGAGCTCACCTCGCCCAGCATGTCGGGCAAGGACCTGCTGGGTGAAACCCTCGTGGGCGACAGCGGCACATTTGCCTACCACTTGCCTGGCCTCACCCCGAGCACGCCAATCGTGGTCAACACCTGCCTGGCAGCCACCACCACGGCATCGAGCTATGCCCGCGCCTTCCTGCTTGAGAGCAACCACACCGACACGTTGAGCTACACCTTGTCGTCGGCCAAGATCTACGCACCCTCGTCGAGCTTTGTGAAATACAACAGCGCTGCTCCCTATGCCGCCGTCACCCCGCAAGAGAACAGCGAAGACGGCCACATCAAGGTCGACGTGTACTCGCCCAACGGCACCGTGACCAGCGCCTATCTCGACTACTTCATCCTCACCTACCAGCACAACAACGACCTGGCCAACGGCTCGCACGGGCAGTTGCGCATGGGCATCAACCTGGCCACCAGCAACGACTTGATCGTGCTCAACGATAATGCCGGCGGCAACATGGTGGTGTGGAACGTCGACAACGCCGCTCAGCCCGTGCGCTACGACTACAGCGCCGTCGCCACCACCAATGCCGCGGGCGACACCGTCACCAGCTACGGCTTCACCCCTGGCAAGGACTACAACTACATGCAATACATCGCCTTCAATCCACTCGACACGCTCATGCAAATCTCGGGCTGGCAACCGGTGGCCAATCAGAACCTGCACGGCGAGGCTACCCCCGACATGGTGATCGTGACCAACAAGGCCTTTATCGACCAGGCCAAGCGCATTGCCGACATGCACTACAACGAGGACGGCCTGCAAGTGCTCGTAGTCGACCAGGAGCAAGTGTACAACGAGTTCTCGAGCGGCACTCCCGATGCCATGGCCATCAGGCTGATGAACAAGATGTTCTACGACCGCGACGCCAGCAAGTTCAAATACTTGCTCATGCTGGGCTGCGGCTCATTTGACAACCGCGGGCTCTCGGTCGACAAGCCCAACCGCTTGATCACCTACGAGACCGATTGCAGCAACGACGAAAACTACTCCTATGTGAGCGACGACTTCTTTGGCATGCTTGCCGACGACTCGGGCCAAAACCTCTCGAGCGACCTGCTGAGCATAGGCGTGGGCCGCATTCCATCGGCCACAGTAGCCGAGGCCAAGGCCGACGTCGACAAGCTCGTGAACTATGTGGTGAACCCCGACTATGGCGTGTGGCGCAACAATGCCTCGTTCTGGAGCGACGCCACCGACATCGACGACGGCCTGCACCCCTTCCAGACCGAGGGTATCGTCAACCTCATGAAGGACGACCTGGCAACGGGCATGTTTCTCGACAAGGGCTATGTGTCGATGTTCTACCGCGGCACATTGCTGGCCGAGCCTTCGGCCTCGCTCGACAATCGCATGCTGAGCAGCGTGGGTGCCAAGAAGCACATCATCGAGATGCTTGAGAGCGGCCAGTACTTTGCCACCTATGTGGGCCATGCCGGCACCACCAACTTCTCGCGCTATGCAAGGCTGTGGTACTTGAGCGACGTGTCGAGCAACCTCTACCCCCACCTGCCCATCATGACCACTGCATGCTGCAACGTGGCCCGCTACGACAGCAACACCCGCGGCATAGCCGAGTCGATGTTTCACCAGCAAGGTGGCGGCGCCATCGCAATGCTCACCTCGGCACGCGACGTCTATGCCTACGGCAACGACGCCCTCAACCAGGCCTTTGTGAAGGGCATGTTCACCTATAGCGCCACAGGCACCATGCCACGCCTGGGCGATGCCTACAAGGCCTCGAAGCGGTCGTTTGGCACCACGAGCGACTACAACAAGATGTCGTTCCTTCTCCTGGGCGACCCGGCCATGAAAATCAACTATCCCAAGCCTCACTTCAAAATCACCAAGGTGGGCGGCAACGACGTGACTGGCGACAGCACAAGGGTGACGATCACTCCCCTGCAATCGCTCACCATCACCGCCCAGGTGATGAATACCGACAATAGCGCCGTCAACACCAACTTCAACGGCGACGCCTATGCCACCCTCTACGACAGCGAGGAGGTGTACGACACCATCTCGTCGCGCGTCAACCGCAAGACGGTGCAGCGCGTGATCTACTACCCCCGCACCGTGCTTGCCCAAGTGAAGGGCCGCGTGGTGAACGGCACGTTTACCGCCACACTCACCGTGCCGCTCATTGCCGACGACGTGACCACGAGCACCGACACCGACAGCACCGTCACTCCACGTCTGGGCTTAATCAAGGTGTATGCCCACCAGGACAACACAACCGAGATGGTGAACGGCGACTACGCCGGCGTGGTGATTGACAACAGCGACTCGACAATCGTCGCCACCGACGACGTGGCCCCGGCCATCAACACGATGTATTTCAACGACGAGACCTCGAGCGCCGAGGGCAACATGGTGACCTCCAACTCCACGCTCTATATCAATGCCACCGACGACAAGGCCATCAACATCTCCGCCACCTCGGTGGGACAGACGATGACGCTCATTCTCGACAATGGCACTGCCTATCCCAGCGTGAAGAGCTACGCAACCGTGAGCGACAATGGCAAGCAGGTAGATGTGGCCTTCCCGCTCAACTCAATTGCCAGCGGCCGCCACTCGCTCACCTACACCGTCTATGACCTCGCAGGCAACCACGCAAGCCGCACCATCAACTTTGTGGTGGGCCAGGCAAGCCAGGCTGCCATAAGCATCGACGAGACTCCAGCCGTCGACAAGGCCACCTTCAACCTCGAGAGCACCACCACTCAAAGCCCCACCATGACCCTGAAAGTGACCGACGCCACAGGTCACCTGGTGTGGAGCAAGCAAGTGAGCTCATTCCCCTACACTTGGGACCTGAAGGGAACCGACGGCAAGCGCGTGGCTCCGGGCCTGTACAAGTGCTTTGGCACCTATGAGGCTGGCAACGACTACGGCGGCACCGCAATACACGACCTCATCGTGGTGGGCGACTACAAGCGCAGCAAGTAGGCGATTTTTCAGCACCACGACGCCATAATTCATACGCCGAACCCGCAGGGCCACTCCCCTGCGGGTTTTGATTTTTCACAGGGCCGGCACGAGCCAATTAAGCCCTTGCAGCCACAATAATAGAGCCAAAAATGCGTTATATTAAATTGACAAAATGTGTAAACGCTATAAAGTAAAATACAATATGATGCAAAAACCTGCGATATTGAGAGCCATGGGCCTCGTGCTGCTGGCTTGCACAACGGCCCTGACAGCGAGTGCCTTTGACGCGTCGAAATATGCTACCACATCTAAATTGGCATCGGGCAAATGGGTGAAAATCGCCATCCCCGAGTCGGGCGTGTATCAGCTCACCTACGACGAGCTTGCGCAGATGGGCTTCTCGTCGCCTCAAAACGTGAGAGTATATGGCAAGGGCGGCAACGTGCTGAGCGAGGTGCTCGACGGCACTGCCACCGACGACCTGACCCAGGTGCCCGTGTCGCGCTACAACAGCAAGATATGCTTCTATGCTCAGGGACCTGTGACCACCGATATCGCCGACCCTCGCACCAAGATGCCGCACTACACTCGCACGGTCAACCCCTACTCCACCCAGGGCTATTACTTCCTGACCGAGGAAAGCACCAGCGAGACCGCAGTGCCCACTGCCACCACAAGCAGCACCATGGGCACGACAGCGCGCGCGAGCAGCCTCGACTACTACATACACGAGCAAGACCTTACCAGTCCCAGCACGTCGGGCAAGACCTTGCTGGGCGAGGACCTGGCCTCGGGCGACTACACATTTGACTTCACACTGCCCGGCTTACTGAGCGGCACCCCCATCATGGCTTATACCAGCGTGGGCGCCAAGGTGTCGGTGCAAGCCAACATCCACACCTATCTCACCATGGGCGGCAGTGTCGACACCGTGAGCTACTCGTCGTCGAGCAACCGCATCTACTCGTCGTCGTCGACCTCGATCTATTACAACACAGGCACCACCACGGGCACGGTCACGCCCAGGTCGTGGAGCGAGAGTGGCAAAGCCCAGGTGGGCATCTACACCACAGGCTCGGTGACCAACGCCAACCTCGACTACCTCATCCTTACCTACTATCACAACAATGCCCTGCCCACTGGCCAGAGCCAGGTGCGCATGGGATTTGCCGACCTGAGCGACACCGACCGCATCGAGCTGCAAGACGTGGCCGGCGGCAACCTGGTGGTGTGGAATATCGACAACCCCGCAGCCCCGGTGAAATATGACTACACCACCTACACACTCGCCGACGGCTCCACTGTGCACGGCTTCACCCCGGGCGTGGGTCAGCGCAGTGCGCAATTCATCGCCTTCAACCCGCAAAGCACCCTCATGCAAATCTCGGGCTGGGAAAATGTGGAGAACCAGAACCTGCATGGCGAGGCTACCCCCGACATGGTGATTGTCACCATCAAGCCATTTCTGCAGCAGGCACAACGCATCGCCGCCATGCACAAGCGGCACGATGGCATGGATGTGCTCGTCGTCGACCAGGACAAGGTGTTCAACGAGTTCTCAAGCGGCACCCCCGATGCCATGGCCATCAGGCTGATGAACAAGATGCTCTACGACCGCAACCCAAGCAAACTGAAATACCTGCTGCTGCTGGGATGTGGCTCCTACGACAACCGCGGCCTGGTTTCCAAGAAGCCCTACAAGCTCATCACCTATGAGAGCGACAACAGCAACGACAAGAGCTACACCTATGTGTGCGACGACTTCTATGGCTACCTCGACGACAACTCGGGCAAGAACTTGACCACCTGCGTGCTGCGCCTGGGCGTGGGACGCATCACCGCCGCCGATGTGGCCGAGGCCACCAGCGACGTCGACAAGCTCGTGAACTATGTGGAAAATCCCGACTACGGCCCGTGGCGCGACAATGCCATGTTCTGGGCCGACGACATCAAGTTTAGCGAGAACACCCTGCACGTGTTCCAGGCCGAGGGCACGGTGCAGCTCATCAACGACGACCTGGGCGTGGGCTTCAACGTCGACCGCTCCTATGTGTCGATGTATCCCTTTGGCACCGAACTGGCCGAGCCCGGACAAGACGATATCACCCACACTGCTGTAGAGGCAAAACGCAAAATCACCGAGATGTTTAACACGGGCCAATATTTTGCAACCTATGTGGGCCACGCCGGCCCCGTGTCGTTCGGCCGCTCAAGCCACCTGTGGACCAAGACCGACGCCGCCGACTGCGTCAACGAGCACCTGCCCGTCATGTCGACGGCATGCTGCGACATTGCCCGCTACGACAGCGAGACGCGCGGCGTGGGCGAAATCATGTTTCACAAGGCCGACGGCGGCGTGATCACCATGCTCACCTCGGCACGCACGGTGAATGCCAGCGACAACGACGCGCTCAACCGCGCCTTTATCACTGCCTTGTTCACTTATAACAAGACGGGGAAATTTGCCCGCATAGGCGACGCCTACATGGCATGCAAGAACCCATCGGGCCACACCTCGTCCTACAACCTCAACAAGATGTCGTTCCTCTTGCTCGGCGACCCTGCCCTGAAGATGAACTACCCGAAACCCTACGTCAAGATAACGAAACTAGACGGCGGGGCAATGAACGAGAACACCGCCAAGGCAGTGTGGCCACTGCGCACATTCACCATCGAGGCCCAGGTGATGAAGAGCGACCTCAAGACGGTCGACACGGGCTTCAACGGCGACGCCTACGTCTCGCTCTACGACACCGAGGCCCTCTATATGCAAGCCACCCAGACCTTCAACAGCGTGAAGACCACACGCAATGTGTACTACCCCCGCACCCTGCTCACCCAGGTGAAAGGCCGCGTGGTGAATGGCGTGATGACGGCAAGCATCACCGTTCCCCGCAACGTGGAATGCTCCACGACCAAGACGGGCATGCTTAGCTTCTATGCCCACCGCGACAATAGCGACGAGATGGTGAACGGCAACTACAAGAAGCTCTACATCTACTCATACGACTCAGCACAAGTCGTCCGCGATGACCAAGCGCCCGTGATTACCGACATGTATTTCAACGACCCTGCCCTCGCCGCCGAGAGCGCACTGGTGCCCAGCAACTCGACCCTCTATATCAATGCGACCGACAACATGGCAATCAACATGCAACGGTCGGGCATGGGAAATGCCATGAACTTGAAGCTCGACGGTGGCAAGGCTTCCTACCTGCTGGTGAAGGATTATGCCACGCTCACCAACGATGGCAAGCGCATGAGCATCGCCTTCCCCATGAGCAACCTCGAGAGCGGGCCTCACACCCTCACTTTTGAGCTGAGCGATGTGTCGGGCAACAAGACTTCGCGCACGATCTCATTCACCGTGGGTCAGGCCGGCCAGGCAACAATCACCGCCAGCGAGAAGATGGCCCACGGCCAGGTCACCTTCGCCCTCGACAGCAAGACCGCCGCCACGCCTGTGATGACACTCAAGGTGACCGATGCCAGCGGCCGCCTCGTCTTCAAGAAGGAGAATTGCTCATTCCCCTACACTTGGAACTTGACCAGCACAGCCGGCGCCAAGCTCGCTCCCGGCCTCTACCGCTACTTTGGCACCTTCGAGGCTGGCAACGACTATGGCGGCACCCCCATCAAGACCCTCACCATTCTTGAAGACATGAAGTAGCCGCAACTGTCTTAATCAAGAAACTGGCCACGGTTGAGACCAAGACCAACCAGTGGGGCGCAACCACATTTGGCGACGTGAAGGCCTATGGCCCTAAAATCACCGTGAAGTGGGCATATGGCAGCACACCCGTCACGGGCGACATCAACGGCGACGGCGTGGTGAATGTGACCGATGCCACCACCCTCATCAACGGCATCCTGGGCACCTCGACAGTCGACATCGCCGTGGGCGACCTCGACAGCAACGGCGTGATCAACGTGAGCGACGTCACTACCCTCATCAACCTCATCCTCAACGGCAACTCATAGCCCGCGCCCACACCCCATAGCAAAGCCCTGCAAAGGAATGCAACCAGCAGGGTGCGGCTCTGGTAGCCGTCCATCTGCAGGAAATAATATCGATTGTTATTAACATTGACTTCCACAATGTAACCTGTAGGGGCCGATCTTGTGTCGGCCCACATGCGCGGTCCCATCCTCTTAATAATCAACAAAATAGGATACAACATCGTCGTGGGCCGGCACAAGACCGGCCCCTACAAGTCGGTTTTACCTTGGCGGCGATTTCGCCAATGCGACGAAGTCCAAAAACAGAAATCGTGCCACCCCGGTGGGATGACACGACTTTAAAATTTTGTGTTGCTAAATTGCCTTGTGGAAAGGAAAAATCAGCCCTCGTGGATAGCCTCGTTGGGGCAAGCCTCGGCGCAAGAACCGCAGCTGATGCAAACATCAGGATCGATCGAGTACTTGTCGCCTTCGCTGATAGCGCCTGTCGGGCAAACCGACTGGCAAGTTCCACATGCTACACAGTTATCATCAATTACGTATGCCATTGTAGTAGGAATAAAAAATTAGTATTAAATATTAATAGTAAACTTCCACAAAAGTACAACTTTTATTTGAAACAAAAGGGAATTTCACAAGAAAAAAACTGAAAAATTCATTTTTTCTACAAATATTTTTTGATGGTCTCGGGCCAATTCTCCCCGTTGAGCGGGCAGAAGGTGTGGATGCCCAGCGCCTGGGCGGCGGTGCAGTTGCCCTGCGAGTCGTCGACAAAGAGGGTCTCCTGTGGATTGTAGTGCATCTCGTCGAGCATGAGCTGGAAGATGCGGGCATCGGGCTTCATCAGGCGGCGCTCAAAGCTCAAGAAGGCGCCGTCGAAGTAGCTGATGAGCGAGTGTCCCTTGCCGTCGAAGTTTGGGTCGCGCATCATCATGCCGCCTATGAAGGGGTTGGTGTTTGACAGCAGCGCCAGGCTGTAGCCTTGTGCCCGCAAGTCGCGCAGGCCTTGCAGGTTGCGCTCAGGCACGTCGACGATGAAGCCCTTCCAGGCATATTCGCACTGCTCGAGGGTGAACTCGCGGCCCACCACCTTGCTCAGTTTCTCGCGAAACTGCTCGGCAGTGATGGTGCCGTCCTCGAGTTGGCCGAAGAAGTCCTTCTGCGTGGCCACGTCGAGATAGTCGTCGATATTCTTCACACCGAGCTCTAGGAAGCGGCTGCGCGCACGGTTAAAATCCATCAACGCAATCACGCCGCCAAAGTCAAATACCACATTTTTGATTGTCGCCATATTCTAAAAATTAAAGCTGTTTTTGGGACTGCAAAGGTAGTGATTTTCCACTTGTTGGGCAAAGGAATCACACTTGTATTCAGCTATTGACAGTCATAACTTTATGCAAAGTGAAACGGGGCAATTCAGCAGAGGGCGAAACGATTGCTACACAGCAAAAAAATCAGTACCTTTGCACCATGACATTCAACGACTACCAGGCGGCCGCAGCCAAGACCGCCATTTACCCCAAAGAGAATAGCATCGCTTACCTGGGACTGGGCCTGACAGGCGAGGCCGGCGAAGTGGCCGACAAGATCAAGAAGGACCTGCGCGACCATGGCGGCGAGTTTGGCCCCGACACCGTGAGCGACCTCATCCTGGAGATGGGCGACGTGCTGTGGTATCTCTCGGCCATGGCCCGCGAACTGGGCTTCACGCTCGACCAGGTGGCAAAGTTCAATCTCATGAAAATCGAGGCACGCCAGCACCGCGGCACGCTGCACGGCTCGGGCGGCGACCGATAGGGCTCTACTTTATTCACACGTTTTTTTAAGGCAGACAACACACTACCGATGAAATATTTAGGCTTACTTTTCCTGCTACTGCCCATTGCCGGGCAGGTCTACATCAGCTGGCACTTGTGGCGCATGCTGCCAGCCTTGCTGCCGCTACGCATTGCGGTGGTGACGCTCATCACGCTGGCTTTTCTCGCCATTTTCCTGTCGTTCTCGGGCATCAACGATCGCGTGCCCATGGGCTTGGCCACCTGCATCTACGAGGTGGGCACGTCGTGGATCATGATATTGCTCTACCTGGTGATGCTCTACTTGCTGCTCGACTTGGGCGGACTGGTGCACCTGGTGCCCAAGAGCTTCATGCACGCCAGTTGGGCGGGCTCCATCACTGTGGCGGTGCTCATGACCGGCATCTTCACCTATGGCTATGTGCACTACAATCACAAGGTGCGCGTGCCTCTCGACCTCACCACCACCAAGCACCTCGACCGGCCCATGCGGCTAGTGATGATAAGCGACGTGCATCTGGGCTACCACAACCGCCGTGCCCACTTGCACCGCTGGCTGCAGCTCATTGCCCGGGAGAAGCCCGACGCTGTGCTCATAGCCGGCGACCTCATCGACGGCAGCATTCGCCCCGTGGCTCAGGAGAAGATGGCCGAGGAATTCCGCGCGCTCAAGATGCCCGTCTATGCCATCTATGGCAACCACAACTACTACACGGGGCTGCGGCCCGACCGCGAGTTCTGCCAGCAAGCCGGCATCACGCTGCTGCAAGACAGTGTGGCCTACCTAGGCGACGTGGCCATCGTGGGCCGCGACGACCGCACCAATGTGGGCCGACATACTCTGCAACAGGTGATGGCAGGTATCGACCGCAGCAAGTATATCATCGAGATGGACCACCAGCCTTACCACCTGGAGGAAGCCGAACGTTGCGGCGTCGACCTCGAGTTTGCCGGCCACACCCACTACGGCCAGGTGTGGCCTATCTCATGGATAGTCGACGCCATCTACGAGGACGGCTTCGGGCCCTACCAGCGTGGCAACACCCGCTACTACGTGAGCTCTGGACTGGGAATATGGGGCGGAAAATTCCGCATCGGCACCCGCAGCGAGTATGTCGTCGCCACGCTCCACAACTAGGCCCGGCAGCCTAGCGCTTTGAGCAACAGAACAGATTAATCGGCATCAAACTTGCGATAACGAATGCGCTTGGGCTCCTCTATGCCCAAGCGCTTGGCTTTGTTCACCTCGTAGTCGCTGTAGCTGCCCTCGAAGAAGAAGACTTCGCCATTGCCCTCAAAGGAGAGAATGTGGGTGCAGATGCGGTCGAGGAACCAGCGGTCGTGACTGATGACCACGGCACAGCCGGCAAACTCCTCGAGGCCTTCCTCAAGGGCGCGCAGGGTGTTGACGTCGATATCGTTGGTGGGCTCATCGAGCAGGAGCACGTTGCCCTCTTGCTTGAGCGCCAGGGCCAGCTGCAAGCGGTTGCGCTCGCCGCCCGAGAGCACGCCGCATTTCTTCTCTTGGTCGGCGCCCGAGAAGTTGAAGCGGCTCAGGTAGGCGCGGGCATTGACGTCGCGGCCGCCCAGGCGCATGAGTTCGTTGCCCTGGCTGATGACTTGATACACCGTCTTGTTGGGATCGATGTCCTTGTGCTGCTGGTCGACGTAGGCCAGTTTCACCGTCTCGCCCACCTCGAAGGTGCCCTCGTCGGGCGTGTCGAGGCCCATGATGAGGCGGAACAGGGTGGTCTTGCCCACGCCGTTGGGACCAATCACGCCGATGATGCCGGCCGGCGGCAGCGAGAAGTTGAGGTCGCGGTAGAGCACCTTGTCGCCATATCGCTTGGCGATGTGGCGGGCCTCGATCACCTTGTTGCCCAGGCGCGGACCGTTGGGGATGAAGATTTCGAGTTTCTGCTCCTTTTCCTTCTGGTCCTCGTTGAGCAGGCGGTCGTAGGAGTTGAGGCGGGCCTTGCCCTTGGCCTGGCGGGCCTTGGGAGCCATGCGCACCCACTCGAGCTCGCGCTCGAGCGTCTTGCGGCGCTTGCTGGCGGTCTTTTCCTCCTGGGCCAGGCGGCGCGACTTCTGGTCGAGCCACGACGAGTAGTTGCCCTTCCAGGGGATGCCCTCGCCGCGGTCGAGCTCGAGTATCCAGCCAGCCACGTCGTCGAGGAAGTAGCGGTCGTGGGTCACGGCAATCACGGTGCCCTCATACTGGTTGAGGTGCTGCTCGAGCCAGTCGATCGACTCGGCGTCGAGGTGGTTGGTGGGCTCGTCGAGCAGGAGCACGTCGGGCTTCTGCAGCAGCAGGCGGCACAGGGCCACGCGGCGGCGCTCACCGCCCGAGAGGTGGGCTGCCTTCTGGTCGGCCGGCGGCAGGCGCAGGGCCTGCATGGCACGCTCCAGGCGGGTCTCGAGGTTCCAGGCGTCGGTCGAGTCGATGATGTCCTGCACCTCGGCCTGGCGGGCGAAGAGCTCATTCATCTTGTCCTCGTTCTCATAGTACTCGGGCTCGCCAAACTTGCGGTTGATTTCCTCATATTCGGCCAGGGCGTCGACCACAGGTTTCACGCCCTCTTTCACAATCTCGAGCACCG
>OMUK01000005.1 GCA_900314215.1 uncultured Prevotellaceae bacterium | reverse complement strand
AGCACGCCCAGCACAGGAAAGTTGATGTTGCCCTCATGGTCGACCACATAGGTGATGAGCCGCGAGTTGCCTTGCACCTCGGTAGTGCCTCGCGTGGCCGGGTTGGAACTGGGCACGTTGTACATGGCCGTGGCCTCGGGCACTGCCGAGGTGACATTGATGATGAGCTCGTCGTCGGGTTGCACACGTATCAGGTAGTCGTTGCCTGCGTCGGGCAGGGTGCCTTCCTGGCCCAAATTGGTGAAATAGTTCAAAGCTGTTGCATTTTCTTTCGATGTTGTGCATGAGCACAATGCCAGCACGGCAAGCAAGGAAAGGAGTATATTTTTAGTCATGACTGAATGTAAATATTTTTTCGTTGTTTTAGCAATCGCTATTTATAATATAACGTATAAACAAAACCATTATTGTGAGTATGCCTCCCAATTTAGCCGCCATGGTGCGCTATCTTCTTGACGCGCGCCACAGCATAGTCGTAGTAGTCGGGCCGCAAGCGCCTGGTGCACACGACTGCCACGGCCACATAGACGATGCCCCCAAGCACGAGCGCCACGAGCGTGTTGATGCCCGGCAGGCACGTGACCAGATAGGCCGCGCCGCCTATGATGGCGGCTATGCCCAGATTGCGCACTTAGGTGCTCACAAACCGCATCTTGCCGATGCTCATGAGGCGGCTCGCGAAGCACACGTAGAGGGTGAGCGAGAGCATAGAGAGCGCTATGGCGGCCCCAATCATTGCATACACGCCCAGCGGATAGAGCGCAAACGCCAGCACCACAACGCTCGTTTTCTCGATAATCATCCCATTGCGTATCACCGCGGTCTTGTCGTAAATCTTGAAAATGATGCTCATGAAGTTGCCCACCGGGTACACCAGGCCCCCAAGCGAGCATCCAGCAGAAGTAGGGCACCACAGGCAGCCACTTGTCGGAGAAGATGACATCGATAATCGGGTAGCTCAACGAGAGGAAAGCAGCCATAAAGAGGGAGTTGACAAAGGTCATCACTCCAAACATACGCAATATGGCAGCGCACTTCTCCTGCACGGTGCTGTACTTGGAGATGAGGACAAAGCTGGTGCTGCTTATGGCCATCTCTATCGAGTTGGTGGGCGTCTGCTGCAACTTCTGGGCCTGACCCATGTAGCCGGCGCGGGCGGGATTGTAATACTTGCCCAGGATGAGCGTGAAAATATTTTGCGACACTTGGTTCACAATGGTAGAGAAGAGCAGGTTCACGCCAAACTTCCACAGGTGCTTGAAACTCTCCACGTCAAACTCCCAGCGCAAGTGCCACTTGGAGAAGAGAATGAGCTGCAAGAGGTAGAAGCCCGAGAAGCCCACTTGCAACTCCACCAGCGCCCAGTAGCGCAGGCCGCACTCGGCCATGACGATGGCGGTGACGAGGGCCAGCGATATCGACATGATGTTGATGATGGCAATGCGCCTGAATTGCAGCTGCGAGCGCAATCGGGTGGCTTGCGCGATGCTCAGGCCGCTCAAGATGGCGCCCAGGCCGAAAGCCACCATGAGCGGCTGCAGCTCGGGGCGGCCCAGAAATCGCGCCACCAGCGGCGAAATGCTGCAATACAATATCGCGATTGCAGTGCCCACGGCCACATTAAAATAAAACACGGTGTTGAAGTCGCGGTCGGTGGGATTGCCGCGCATGAGCAAGCCGTCGCTCAGCCCGCAATCGACAAACACAAATATCAAACCCGTGAATACCGCCAGCATCGACACCAGGCCGAAGTCCTCAGGGGCAAGCAGATAGGTGAGTATGATGTTATCGGCCAATGAGATAAAATTGGCCCCAAAGCGCTCAATGAGCGACCATATAAAATACATCATCTTCATGCCCTATGCCTAAAGTTGTGCAAAGGTAGGCTAAAAAAAGCAAAGCACAAAAAGTTTTACCCGTGGCCCAGGAGGCCGCTGCCGCCTCAACTCAGCCTGCCAAATCGGCAATAATAGATAACCTATGGAATCACATCGAGACAGAACTTTGAGAATTGCGGGGGCAAAATTGATGTTTTTCGGGCAAATGTGTGTAATTTTGCACCGTGAATTGAAAAAGTTAGCAACATGTATTTTTCGGTAATAGTTCCTGTCTACATATACATTTTGCTGGGAGCAGCACTCTTGCTCACCGTCGTGGGCGCACTGTGGCACTGGTCGCAGGCGCGGCGCATGCGGCGCTTTGTCGAGCAAGAGGAGACTGGGCGCGACTACCTCGACGAGGAGCAATTGCCCAGCGTGTCGGTCATCGTCTACGCCCACAACGACGCCGACAGCCTGGAGCAATTCCTGCCGCTCATGCTCGAGCAGGACTATCCAAACTATGAGGTGATTGTGGTCGACGACGGCTCCTACGACAACAGCCGCAACATCGTGAGCGACATGATGCCCGGCAACAGCCACCTGCACCTGTCGTTCTCCCCGGCCGAGACTCGCTCGCTCTCGCGCAAGAAGCTGAGCCTGATGATAGGCATCAAGGCCGCCAAGGGAGAGATTATCGTCACCACCAACGCCAATTGCCGCGTGATGAGCAACCAGTGGCTGCGGCTGCTGATGCGCAACTTCGTGCCAGGCATCGACGTGGTGCTGGGCTACTCGCACTACCACTACAGCCGCGACACCAAGCCGGGCCGGTACTACCGCATCTACGACACCACCGTCACTGCCCGCCAGTGGGTGCTCAGCGCCATCGAGGGCGTGCCCTACCGCGGCGTGAGCGACAACCTGGCCTACAGGCGCCGCCTCTTCTTCGACAACAACGGCTTCTCCAAGAGCCTCGATCTGCGCTGGGGCGACGACGACGTCTACGTGAGCGAGATTGCCCATGGCGGCAACACGCGCCTCGAGTTGTGCCCCGAGAGCCAGGTGCAGACCTACTACGACGACGTGGCCCACGCCCACAACCGGCTCAAGCTGCGCCGCGACTTCACCTCGCGGCTGGTGTCGACCCGCACCCCCTTTCTCATGCAAGGCTTCTACTCCACCCTCAACTACTTGCGGCTCTTGTGCCTGGTGGCAGCCATTGTGATGGATTGCGCCAATGGGTTCACCCTCGCGATTGCCGCCGTGCTCCTCATCGCATCGTGGGTGCTCGACATCGTGCTCTACCGCAAGAGCACAGCCTCCTTGCAGGCACCGCGGCTGGTGGCCAGCGTGCCGCTGTTCAAGGCCTGGCGTCCCGTGGTGAACTTCTTCTACCGCCTGCGCGGCATCTCTACCAAGCAAAACAACTACACCTCGATATATGACTGAGCAACCCGCCTCTACATCGCAACGCATGATGGTGAAGCCCCTCATGGGCTGGAGAGCGCTCATCGTGATGGCTGTGGCCCTGTTTCACAGCCATGTGCGGCTCTTTGAGCAGCCCACCTCGAGCGGCATGGTGGCCCTCTTTGTGATGAGCGGCTTCTTCATGGCCATGCATCACCCTGCCAGCCACGTCACAGCCAGCGACCAGCGGCGCATGATGCGCAAGCGCTTGCTCAGCATCTACCCCGTGCACTGGCTAGCGTTGCTGGTGGTGATCGGGCTGATTTTCATCTTCAATGTGCCCGATGTGAACTGGCGCGCCCTGCCCTTCAACGCGCTGCTTGTGCAGGCCTTCATCCCCATCAAGAGCTACTTCTACTCCTTCAACGGCGTCACCTGGTTTCTGGGCGACCTGCTGGTGTGCTACATGCTCTATCCCTGGCTGGGACGATGCCTGGGCGCGCTGCGCCTGCGCTGGCAAGTGGCGGTGATGGCCGTGCTGTGCGCGGTGATTGTGGCCATGCTCGTCATGCTCGACCCAGTGAGCAACCACGGCGCAATCCTCTACCTGCACGTGTGCCCGCTCATGAGACTCTATGAGTTTGCCCTGGGCATTGTGCTGTGGCACGTGTGCAACGCGCTGCTCAAGCGGGGGCACTCGCTCCAGGGCTGGCGAGCCTCGCTGTGCGAGGCTGTGGCGCTGGCCTTGCTGCTAGGCCTCTTTGCCGTCGACTACTGCCACCCCAGCGCAGTGATGTCGAAATACGACGACATGGCCATGTGGTACCTGCCCGTGTGCCTGTGCATCGTGGTGGCCACCCTCGCGGCAGGCCACGAGGGCGTGGTGGGGCGCGTACTCGGCTGCAGGCTGCTGCTGTGGCTGGGCAACTTCGCGCTCGAGATGTATCTCATGCAGTACACCGCCGGCCTGCTCTACAACTACCTGGGAGCCCCCATGCTCGGCTACCTGGGATGGAGTGGGGCCTACACCTTCTATCCCTGGGCCCACCTGCCCATATTTGTGCTGCTGGGATGGCTGATGCACCGCTTCTTCACCCAGCCCCTCAAGCGCCGCCTGCAACGCGCAGGCTGGAATTGAAAAAAAGCCCCGCGTGGCAATAATGCAATTAAAAATGCGTTATAATGGTTGAGATGGAATTCAAATTTTCAAGACATATTGCGCTATTGATGCTGCTCGTGGTGGCCATAGCCGCCATGGCTCAGGACAACGACAAGGTGCTCAACCGCCAGTATGCCGACATGAAGAAGATACACTTCGGCTTCTCGGTGGGCATGAATTTCCAGGACCTCTTCATCACCAACAACGGCTACACCACGCCCGACGGTGAGCAGTGGTATGCCGACGTGCCCAACCACTCGCCGGGCTTCAGCGTCAACGTGCTGGCCGACTACCGCCTGGGCACGCACTTCAACCTGCGCTTCTCGCCAGGCATGTACTTTGGCAACAAGGTGGTGAAATATGCCAACGCCCTGGGCGACCCCAACATTGCCGACCAGACGCACTACCGGCAGAGCCAAAACATCAAGTCGACCTATGTGGTGTTTCCCGTCGAGCTCAAGTTCTCGTCGCTGCGCTACCACAACTACCGCCCCTACTTCACGGGCGGCGTGATGGGCGTGATGGACGTGAGCAAGGACCGCCCCGACCAGCTGCAACTCAAAAACAGCGACGTGATGCTCACCGTGGGCATGGGATGCGACTTCTATCTCCCATTCTTCAAGCTGTGCCCCGAGGTGAAATTCTGCTTCGGCCTCAAGAATATGCTCAAGAAAGACAGGCCCGACCTGCAAGACAACGAGGAAATGCTGCGCTTCACCCAGAGCGTCGACAAAATTAAAGACAACATGGTGGTCGTGACCTTCTACTTTGAATGATGTGTAGTGACGTGTGTGAGATCATGCTTAAGACAGGTATAAAATCAATCTTAGCCATATTGCTTGCAGCCCTGCTGCCTCTTGCCGCGCAAGCGCAAGTCGACGCACAGTATACCCAATACTGGGCTGTGCCCGGCTACTACAACCCCTCGGCAATTGGCAACACCGACTACATCCACATCGTGGCAGGCAGCCGCGCCCAGTGGGTGGGCATCAAGCACGCCCCCTTGTCGTTTGTGGCACTGGGCGACATGCCCTTCAAGCTGCTCAAGAAGCGCATGGCCACCGGCGTGGTGATACAGCAGCAAAGCATGGGCCTATACACGGGGCTGAATGCCGGCGCGCAAATCGCCTATAAGCAGAAGCTCTTCAAGGGCACGCTGAGCGTGGGCCTGCAAGTGGGCCTCGTCAACGAGACCTTCAAGGGCAGCAAGATCATCATGCCCACCGGCGACGACGCCCACGATGCCAACGACGACGCCATACCCAAGACCGACGTGTCGGGCAACGCCCTTGACATGAACGCCGGCATCTACTACGAGCACAAGCACTGGTGGGTGGGCGCCTCGGTCACCCACATCACCCAGCCCAGTGTCGAGCTCAAGAGCGAGGGCAACGAGGAAGACATCTACGAGTTCCAGCAGGGCCGCACCTATTATTTTATGGCTGGCGGCAATATTCCGATTAAAAACACGTTATTTGAATTACAGCCCTCAATCATGGCCAAGACCAACACCAAGGTGTTTCAAGGCGAGGTCACGCTCAGGGCTCGCTACAACAAGTTCATCTCGGGTGGCGTGGGCTATCGCTACAAGGATGCCGTGAGCATCATGGTGGGCGCCAACTTCAAGAATTTCTTCCTTGGCTACTCCTACGACTACCCCACCTCGGCCATGAGCAAAGCCACCACCGGCAGCCACGAGGTGTTCTTGAACTACAACGTGAAACTGGATTTAGGAGACAAGAACAAAAACAAACATAAGAGTATTCGTATAATGTAAAATATGAAAAAGCTATTGATTTACATCTTGACCGCAGTGCTCATGGCGCCAGTCATGACATCGTGCTTCTCGGGCCGACGCAGCCTCAACACACAAGGAGGCGAAGTTACGGGAGTGAGCGCCACCACCTTCAGCGAGCCCACCCCCTATGGCATGGTGCTGGTCGACTGTGGCTCAATGAAAGAGGGTCCCGCCCAGCGCGACTCGCTGTGGGGCATCGACTCGGTAGCCCGCGGCGTGAGCGTCGACGCCTTCTGGATGGACGAGACCGAAATCACCAACTCCAAGTATAAGCAGTTCCTCTACTGGGTGCGCGACTCCATCATTCGTGAGCGCCTGGCCGACCCGGCCTACGGCGGCAACGAGGACTTCAAAATCGAGGAGGACAAGGAGGGCAACCCCGTGAAGCCCCACCTCGACTGGAGCCGCAACATACCCTGGAAGAACCCCAGCGAGGACGAGGAGCGCGCCATCGAGAGCGTGTATCGCACCAATCCCATCACGGGCAACAAGGAGCTCGATCCCACGCAGATGAACTACCGCTACGAGGTGTATAACATGACCGAGGCCGTGAAGCGCAAAAACCGCCTCGACCCCACCCGTCGCGACTATAACACCGACCACGCAGTGCCCACCGAGAATCCCATGATAAGCAAGGACACGGCCTATATCGACGACGACGGCAAGATCGTGCGCCAGACGATCACGCGCCAGCTCTCGAGCCAGTATGACTTTGTCAACACCTATATCGTGAACATTTTCCCCGACACCACCTGCTGGGTCAACGACTTTGAGAACTCCTACAACGAGCCATACGTGCGCATGTACTTTGCCAACGGCAACTACAACAACTACCCCGTGGTGGGCGTGAGCTGGGACCAGGCCAACGCCTTCTGCAACTGGCGCACCGAGTTCCTGCGCAAGTCGCTGGGCAAGGAGGGCGTCTACATCGAGCCCTACCGCCTGCCCACCGAGGCCGAGTGGGAATATGCCGCCCGCGCAGGCGTCAACAAGAACAAGTATCCCTGGGAGGGCGACATGCCGCTGAGCGAAGACGAGGGCTGCTTCTATGCCAACTTCAAGCCGCAGGAGGGCAACTACGTGAGAGACGGCAGCATCATCTCCTCGCCCGTGGGCACCTACCAGCCCAACGACTTCGGGCTCTACGACATGGCCGGCAACGTGAGCGAGTGGACCTCGACGGCCTACACCGAGAGCATCGACAAGATGACCAACGACCTCAACCCCGAGTACCGCTACAATGTGGCTAAGGAGGATCCCTACAAGATGTCGCGCAAAATCGTGCGCGGCGGCTCGTGGAAGGACGTGGCCCACAACATACGCTCCGACATACGCATGTGGGAATACGAGAACGAGCAACGTTCCTACATAGGCTTCCGCTGCGTGCGCTCCAAGGTGGGCTACACCAAGGCCAAGCGCAAAAAACAATAAAACAACCGATTCTAACACATATCTCATAGCACATAAATAAAAACGAGCAACAATGGGTAAAATCAAGAAATATCGAAACGTTGTGGAGCGTTTCCTCTCGGGCGACTCGGGCCAGCGCTTCTTCAACTTTGCATATAGTATAGGCGCCGCTGTCGTGATTTGGGGTGCACTCTTCAAGATTCTGCACTTGCAAGGCGGCAACGAGCTGCTCACCATAGGCATGGGCACCGAGGTGCTCATGTTTATCCTCACCGCATTTGACCGTCCCGAGAAGCAATACCACTGGGAGCAAGTGTTTCCCGTGCTCGAGAGCGGCAACCCCGAGGACCGTCCCGACTTCACGGGCGGCAACGGCATCGTGATAGGCGGCAACGCGGCTGCCCAGGAGCAAGGCTCGCAAGCCAAGGCCGCAGTGGGCCTGCCCCAAGGCCTGCAGCTCACCGAGGAGGAGACCACCTCGCTCAGCGAGAGCATCGAGCGCATGAACGCCGCCACCGAGCAGATTGCCAAGATGGCCGACCTCACCGAGGCCACCGGCCGCTACCTGGAGCAGATGGCTGGCATCTCGGAGCAAATGAAAAAGCTCAACGAGACCACTACCGCCCTCAACCAGGTGTCGGAGACCCTGCTCGAGAGCTACAAGGCCATCACCGACAACAGCGAGGGCATCAAGCAGAGCTCTACGGGCTATGTGGAGCAAATGCAAAACCTGAGCCACAACATCGCCGGCCTCAACACCATATATGAGATACAACTCAAGGGCGTGAGCTCGCAACTCGACTCGATCGACCGTGTGAACCGCGGCCTGAAGGACATACGCGACATGTACGAGAAGTCGGCCGCCGAGAGCGCTCACTACTGCGACGAGACCGAGAAGATGGCTCGCTACATGAAGCAACTCAACAGCGTGTATGAAAAGATGATCAAGGCCATGACGGTCAACATGTATCGCCCCATGGGCGGACAGATGCCCGGCGTAGACCTTGACAACGACGACAATAACGATTAGTAAAAGAGAGACAAATGGCAGTACATAAAAATCAAAGCATGGCGGAGATGTCATCCCGCCAGAAGATGATAAACTTGATGTATATCGTCCTCACTGCCATGCTTGCCCTCAACGTGTCGAGCGACGTGCTCAACGGCTTCAACCAGGTGCAGCAAGGCCTGAACCGGTCGAACCGCACGCTCACTGCACGCAACCAGGCCCTGCTGGGCGACCTTGAGGCTTGGTACCAGAAGTACCCCAAGGTCAACAAGGACCCGCTCTACGAGGCAAGGCACATGTGCGACGTCACCGACAGCCTCTACAACTACATCGACTCACTCAAGATGGCCATCGTGCGCGTGTGCGACGGCCCCAAGGCCAACCCCGAGCACATCGTGGCGCAAGACAACCTCGACGCGGCCGCACAAGTGATGCTCCCGCCCACTGGCAAGAAGGGAGCCGAGTTGCACGCCCGCATCGACAAGTATCGCAACTACATGATGAGCCTGCTCGACGACCCCCAGAAGCAGAAGAGCATCGAGGAGGCCCTGTCGACCAGCGACGTGAAGACGGCCGACGGCACCAAGAAGCGCTGGGAGGTGAGCATGTTTGAAAACATGCCCTCGATAGCCGCCGTGACGCTGCTCTCGAAGTTGCAAAACGACATACGCTTCTCGCAAGGCGTGCTGCTCAACCAGCTGCTCACCGGCCTCGACACCGGCGAGTTGCGCGTGAACTCAATCGAGGCCTTTGTGGTGCCCAACTCCCGCATCGTGATGCGCGGCCAGAAGTATTCGGCCCAAATCGTGATGGCGGCAGTCGACACCATGCAACGGCCCAAGGTGTATGTGAACGGCAGCATGCTCAACAACAACCGCGGCCTCTATGAGGTGGGCACCGGCTCGGTGGGCACATTTGAATACTCAGGCTGGATCGAGGTTACAGGCCGCGACGGCACCGTCACCAAGCGTGAGTTCAAGTCGAGCTACACCGTGATCGAGCCCATGGCATCGATCTCGGCCACGATGATGAATGTGTTCTATGCCGGCATCGACAACCCCGTGTCGATTGCCGTGTCGGGCGTGCCCCAGCAATCAATCGAGGCCTCGATGACCAACGGCAGCCTGGTGAAGAACGGCGACCACTGGGTGGCCCGCTCGAGCGCAATAGGCAAGGAGTGCACCATAAGCGTGACCGCCGAGATCGACGGCACCCGCACCAATGTGGGCAGTGCCACCTTCAGGGTGCGCAAGTTGCCCGACCCCACCCCGTTTATCGCCTGGACCGACGCTCAAGGCAATGTGCAGGAGTACAAGGGCGGCAAGCCCTTTGCCAAGGGCACACTGCTGGCAGCCCGCGGACTTGACGCCGCCATCGACGACGACCTGCTCAAGATCGACTACCGCGTGGTGAGCTTTGAGATGGTGCTCTTCGACCAGATGGGCAACGCCATGAGCGAACGCTCGGCAGGTGCCAACTTCTCTGACCGCCAGCGCGCCGCCATGCGCAACATGAAGCACGGCAAGCGCTTCTACATCTCGCGCGTGAAGGCTACCGGCCCCGATGGCGTGACACGCGACATCTCGCCCATGGAGGTGATAGTGAACTAACCAATCGACAACAATTTTGACTTTGAAGATATATATGAAGTTTCTTAAATTGATTACCGTCGCTCTGCTTCTGGCTCTTGCTGCCGGGACCGCACAGGCCCAAGTGGTGAGGAAGAAAACCGGCGACAACGACAAGAAGAAAACCAACTCGCAGATTTCGGGCCGCCAGCAATCGTTCTACGAGGTGAATGAGCCCAGCGACGCCGACCTGCAATGGATGAAGATCGTGTATCGCGAGCTCGACCTCACCAAGGGCAAGAACGGTGCCCTCTACTATCCCGAGGAGCCCAACGAGGACGGGCAGAGTCTGTTCTTCATCATCATGCGCCTTGTGGCCGACGGCGATGTCGACTGCTATGAGTGGCTCGACGGCCGCGAGATGTTCACTCCCCAGTATAAATACAAGGTGAGCAACTTGCTCGACCGCTTCCATATCCTCTACAGCACCGCCAAGGGCAGCACCGAGAAGCACCCCCGCTACAGCATCGAGAATGCCGACATACCGGGCAGCGAGGTGCTGAGCTACTACATCATCGAGAAGTGGGAGTTTGACACCCGCAGCAACGCCATGAAGTCGCGCGTCGAGGCCCTGTGCCCGGTGCTGCACCGCGAGGACGAGTATGGCGTGATGCAGAAGTGGCCCATGTTCTGGGTGAAGATGAACGACATACGCCCCTACATTGCCCAGCAATATGTGTTTACCGACGACGACAACAACTTGCTGCGCTACAACCTCGACGACTTCTTCAAGCTCAACATGTATACTGGCGAAATCTACAAGGTGAAGAACCTGCGCAACCTCACGCTGCGCCAACAATTCCCCGAGGACAGCACCTACCACCACGCCCAAGACAGCATCGAGGCTCGCCTGCGGCAATTCAACAAAAACCTGTGGGTGCCCGACCGCGAGGAGCTCATGGCAGCCAAGGAAGCCCGCGAGAAAGCTGAGCAAGCCAAGGCTGGCCAGGAGGCCGCCGACGAAGAGCAGACGACGACCGACGAGCAAGACGAGACGGTCGTGAAGTCGGCCAAGAAGCGCAGCAGCTCAAAGCGCGGCGGCAGCAAGTCGACCGTGGCCAAGAAGCCTAAGAACACCAAGACAACCAAGGTGAAGACACGCACGGTGAAGTCGAGTGGAGGCGCCACCCGCAGCGTGCGCAACCGCAAGAGATAAGAAAGTGTGGCATCGGCTCAGTAGCAACTGCTCATGTGAATGAGCGCACTCATCGCGATGCCGAGCTCACTTTTACATTACTTAAAGAAATCTCCATTTGAGACCCTATACGGTTTAGCCCCTATTCCGCTGATATTGGCGTAATAGAGGCTGCTTTCGCAGTGTGGTCGTGACAAGTGCATCCAATTTTTTCATCAAAAGAGAAGAAAATCGAAATTTGCTGCCTAATTTCTTACGTGAAAGGTAAATATTTTGTACACTTTGTATAGTGTCTATAACAATTAAACAATTATATGTATTCATGGCAATTCCAAAGGAAATATTGGCGGTCCCACGCCCGAAGAGCACGGTTGTCC
>OMUK01000035.1 GCA_900314215.1 uncultured Prevotellaceae bacterium | reverse complement strand
CGGAGCGGGTAGGGGGCGCTATGGCCTTTTTTTTGTTTTAAATGAAAGAGCCGTGGGGTGGTATTCGTCCCGATCGGCATGAAAAAGAGAAATATGGGCAATGGTTGATGGGTGAGTGCAACTGGCAGGGGCGGCCCTGGTGACCGTTGCGGACAGAATGTGAAGCGGGCGCAAAACAGTAGCGAAAACATTAAACGCCATAAAAAAGGAACTGTGCGGCAGAGTGTAGCGCGGCCAGCGGATGTGCCTATGGGTGGGTGAAGTGGTAGCGGCCCTTGTGCTGGGTGGCGCGGCCATACTGGATGGCCTGGGCCGGGCAGCGGTGTATGCAGCTCTCGCACATGGTGCAGTTGCCGTGCCACTCGGGCTCACGCGAGGCGTTGAGCGTGATGTTGCGCAGGGGGCAGTTGCCCACGCAGGCTCCGCAATGGGTGCACTTGTCGCGCTCCACATGAAACTTCTTGTCGCTCATGGCGTGGCGCACAAACCAGGGGTATACCACCCGCGTCTTGAGCCACGCCCAGCCGCCCTCGCGCACGTCGACCACGACACGGCCCTCGGCAATGTTCTGAGCCACCTCCTCGATGCGGCCTTGGGCAGCGTGGAGCTTGGCGTTGCGCAGCAACTCGGGGTCGACATCGAAGCCGCGCATGTTGATATAGGTGTTGGGCATCTGCACGCTATAGGCGGCCTGCATCGTGAGGCCACTGGCGGCCGCCTGGCGGCGAAACATGTCGACCAGCCGCCCCACGTCGTCGCCGCAAGTGGTGACCATGTAGAGAAAATTCTGGCTGGGCTCGTAGCCACTCAGCTCGAGTGTGGCCAAAAAACGGGCCACCACAGGGGGCACGCCCCATGAGTAGGTGGGAAAGACGAAGCCCACGCGCTCGCCCGGCGCCACCTCGTGGCGCGAGTTGTCGTCGAGCAGTGCCCCGGCCATCTCAACCAGGTGGTCGTCGTTGAGCCTGGCCGCGAGCTCCCGCGCCACGTGCCCGCTATTGCCTGTGCCAGTGAAATAAAATATCATGATGTGCCTCTCTCCTTTACTGGTGAATGGTGACTTGGGTGGCACCGAAGCCGTACTCCTGGAAGCTGGCGTCTTGCGCCGTGCAGCGTGGCCACTTGCGCTTGAGTTCGTCGAGAATAGCGTGGCGCAGCACGCCCTCGCCCTTGCCGTGGATAAACACGATTTTCTGCCCCAGCTTGTGCTCATTGGCGCGCATCACCTTGCGGAACTTGTCGAGCTGGTAATTGAGTATGTCGCTGTTGCTCAGCCCGTTCAGGTTGTCGAGCAGCGCGGCGATGTGCAGGTCTTGCACGATGATGTCGTCTTTCTTCTTCTCATGGTGCTGCACCTTGCGGGCCTGCGGGCGGCTGTCGGCACTGCGCTTCTGGCGCATGGCACGCTCCAGGGCGCTGCTGTCGATGCGCAGCTGGCGGGCCGGCAGGTCGTTGCGGGTGACGTCGAGTTGTATCACGGGGTCGTCGAAGTACTCGGTGCTGTGGAAGCTGTGCAACTTGTAGAACTTGGTGGTGTCGACACGCAGTTGCACCAGGGCAGGATTCTTGAGCTTGAAGGGCTTGTCCTTCTTATAGGCGATATACTGGATGGCCACCTGCTCCAGGTCGTTGAGGTCGTTGTAGCCAAATTCCTCCAGGTCGACCTGCATGTTGGGCTCTACCTGGCCGGTGTAGCGCGTGGTCCAGGTGTCGTCGGCATTGGCGCGGGCCATATAGGCCACGTCGAGGAAATAGTTGCTGTCGTTGACCAGCACGCTATAGAAGGTGGTGGTGTTGATGTGCTTGATTTCCTTGGGCTCAAAGGCGAGCACAACGTTGAGGGTGTCGCCTTCCTCGGTCTCGACCACGGGCTGGGCGGGCACGTCGGCCCTGGCCTTGGCTGCAGGCACGTCGGGCTCCACCAGTTTGCTTTTCACCTGCAAGGGGCGCTCATAGGCGCTGGGCTTCGACTTGGCCTGGTCCACGACCACCACGTCGTGGGTGAGCACGGGGCGCTCAAAGCCGTCCTCGTCCTCCACATATGCTGTGTTGCCCTCCACGCGGGTCACTTTGCCGCCTCCCACATCGTTGAGGAAACGCACGATATCATTTACTTTTACCATGTTGTGTGTGTGTGTATATATTGTGTTCTGAATTGAATAATCTTATTGCTTGAAAAACAAGTCGCGCACACCGGCGTCGGTCACGCGGCTCACCTCGTCGAGGGTCACCCCCAGGTGCTGGGCGATGCACTGGGCAATGATGGGAATGTTGCTGCTCTCGTTGCGCGTGCCGCGGCGTGGCACCGGGGCCAGATAGGGCGAGTCGGTCTCGAGCAGGATGCGGTCGAGCCCTATCACGGGCAGCAGTGCAGGCACGTCGCTGCGCTTGAAGGTGACGATGCCGTTCACGCCAAAGTAGAAGTCGCCCCGGCGGCGCACAGCCTCCACATCGGCAGCAGTGCCTGTGAAGCTGTGAAACACGCCTCGAGGCAACGTCTCGCCGAAGTTGTCCATCACCGCGAGGCACTCGTCGAGCCCCTTGCGGCAATGGATGATAAATGGGATGTGGGCCTCTTTGCACCAGTGCAGTTGGGTGTCGAGGGCCGCCATCTGCTCGTCGCGGTGGGTGGCGTCCCAATACAGGTCGATGCCAATCTCGCCCACTGCCACATAGCGGCCGCCGCCAGCCACGAGCCGCTCGTGCATGGCCTGGAGCTCGGTCTCATAGCCGGGCCCTATCTCCTCGGGATGCAGGCCTATGGTCATCGACACATAGCCGGGCCAGCGCTTGTGCATGGCCTCGATGCGGTCGAGGCTCGCCAGGTTCTCGTTGGGCAGTATCACATGGCTCACGCCAGCCTGCTGGGCACGGCTCACCACGGCGTCGCGGTCGGCGTCAAACTCCTCGCCGTAGATGTGGGTGTGGCTGTCGATCATTACTTGTCGCGGCCCACCAAGTCGTTGATAAACTGGGTGAACAGCGTCTTGGCCTCGCTGGGCAGGTTCACCATGTCGAGTGCCTCGAGAGCCAGTTTGCTATAGTGCTTGATTTCCTGCTCGGCTTGCTCCTTAAGGCCCATCGACTCATAGATGGCGGTGACTGCGCTCACCTTCTCCTGCTTCATGGCAAACTCGTCGTTGAGCCAGCGGCGCAGCTCGGTGAGCTGGTCGTCGTCGGCCTTGGCGAGGGCGTTGACCAGCAGGTAGGTCTTCTTGCTGTTCATGATGTCGCCGCCTATTTCCTTGCCGAAGGTGGCCTCGTCGCCCCACACGTCGAGCACGTCGTCTTTCAGCTGGAAGGCGAGCCCCAGGTTCAGCCCCATGGTGTAGAGGTTGTCGGCATCGGTCTCATTGGCCCCGGCGATGATGGCGCCCAGCTTGCAGGCGCAACCCAGCAGCACGCTGGTCTTGAGGCGTATCATCTCCATGTATTCGGCCACGCTCACGTTGGCCAGCTTCTCATAGTCCATGTCGTATTGCTGGCCCTCGTAGACCTCGATGGCGGTCTTGTTGAAGAGCTCGGTCACGGCCGGCAGTTTGTCGGGTGCCACCTTGCTCATGTGCTGGCTTGCCATGGTGAGCATGGTGTCGCCGCTCAAGATGGCTACGTTGTCGCCCCAGCGGCGGTGCACGGTGGGCATGCCGCGGCGCACGTCGGCATTGTCCATCACGTCGTCGTGCAGCAAGGTGAAGTTGTGAAACAGCTCCAGGCCCACAGCCGGTGCCAGAGCATCCTTCACGTTGCCGCCCATGGCCTCGCATGCCATGAGCACGAGTACTGGGCGTATGCGCTTGCCGCCCATGCCCATTGTGTAGCGTATGGGCTCATACAGATTTTCGGGTTCCTTAGGATAGGGAATGGCGAGAATCGCGTCATTCACCATATTGCGATATTCATTGAAACTAAGCATAATAGAATGTATAATAGTAATTTCTTTATTGTTTGTAGCTATTGTTAAACTCGGCCAGCTGTCGCTGGTCGTCGATGCTGAGCACGCTTGCGGCGTCGTTCAGCCCCCGCAGCCAGTCGTCAAGCTGGTTGGTGGCCTTGAGCAGCGTGGCCACATGCACGATGAGCGCCACGCGGCGGCGGGCTTGCTCGCCCGTGAGCGAGCCGTCTTGCAGGCCCTTCACGATGGGCGTGGCGGTGGCATTGACCAAGCGCTCGGGCGGCATGGCCAGCAACTGGGCGGCAATGGTCACGGTGTCGTTGCTTTGGCCCTTCTGCACCGCGTCGAGAAACGCTGCCAGGTAGTCCTGCACATCGGGAGCCAGCGAGGCTGCCGCCTGAAAGGTGCTGTCGGCCACATAGGCATGCCGCTCGTCATCGCCCCACGCTGCGGCAAAGTCGCGCGCTGCCTGGTTGCCCAGTTGCTGCGAGCCGGCGTCGGCATGGTGGCACGAGGCCATCGCGGCGGCAATCACAATCAATATGCAGGCAACCAGCGTTCTCATCATCAGTCAAAGATCTCTTTTGCCAGCTGCGGGTTGCCCCGTTGCACGGCTTTCTTATAGGCCCGGTCAAAGTCGTGGGCGGCAATTGTGTCGTTGTCGAGCAAGTACTTGCTGCGCTCGGCGCTGGCGTTGATGAGGCTGCGCTCGAGCGCGAGGGTGTCGGTGGCGGGAATCTTGAGCAGCTCATAGGCGCACTTCAAGCCGCGCGTCTTGGCCTGGGCGCTGTGGGGCGAGGTCTTCTTGCACGCCACGATACCCGGGGCGAGAATGGCGATAAGCAGGATATATAGCAGTTTTCTCATATTGCAATCGTCATTTTAAGAAGAGGCAGGCGTCGCCATAGCTCAGGAAGCGGAAGTCGTGGGCCAGGGCGTAGTCGTAGATGGGGCGCCACTGGTCGTTGCCCACAAAGGCCGACACAAGCAGCAGCAGCGTGCTTTGTGGCTGGTGGAAATTGGTGATCATGCCCTCCACGATGCGGTAGTTGAAGCCTGGGGCAATCATGAGCTGCGTGCTGCCCATGTAGCAGTGGGCGTGATGGCGGTCGAGATAGTCGACGATGTTTTGGAGCGCCCGCTTGGTGCTAATCTCGCAAGGCGTGTCGTAGGGCATCCACTGCGTCACGGTGAGTTGCTCCTCGTCGGCATCGGGACAGGTTTCAAGCACCTGGCCCACATAGTAGAGGCTCTCGAGGGTGCGCACGCTGGTGGTGCCCACAGCCACCACCGGGCCGGTGGCATTGATGAGGTCGACGAGCAGGCTGCGCTCGACCGAGATAAACTCGTAGTGCATCTCGTGCCCGCCTATGTTCTCACTTTTCACGGGCTGGAAGGTGCCGGCGCCCACGTGCAGGGTGAGCTCGCGGCGCTTGATGCCGCGCCGGTCGCACTCGGCCAGCACCTGGCTGGTGAAGTGCAGCCCGGCGGTGGGCGCTGCCACGCTGCCGTCGATGTGGCTATACACCGTCTGGTAGTCGGTGAGGTCGCTCTTCTCGGTCTTGCGGTTCAGGTAGGGCGGGATGGGTATCTCGCCTATGGCGTCGAGCAGTGTGGCAAAGGTGACCTCTCTGTCGTCGTCCCACGAGAAGATGATTTCCCACGAGTTGCCGCGGCGTGAACCACGGGTGGCGGTGAGGGTCACCTGCTGGCCGTCGATGTCGACAGTCTGGGTGAGTTCGCCTTGTTTCCAGCGCTTGCTGTTGCCCACCAGGCACAGCCAGGTGCATGTGCCGGTGGTCTGGAATATCTGCTCATAGTCGCGCGGTGCCACCGGCTCGAGGCAGAATATCTCGATGGTGGAGCCCGTGTCCTTGTGGAAGCGCAGGCGGGCGTTGATCACGCGGGTGTTGTTGTAGATGAGCATCGTGCCCTGGGGCAAGAGTGCCGGCACCTCGTAGAAGCGGTGCTCGCTAATGCCCTCGGCGGGTGTGTATTTCAGCAACTTGCACTGCTCGCGCGCTTGCAGCGGGTGCTTGGCGATGCGCTCGTCGGGCAGTGGGTAGTTGTAGTCGGTTATCTTTAAATTCTGTACTTTTTCAAGCAGTGTCATAGTTTCAGTATTTCTCTCAGCTATTCGTCATATCCTTTTCTCTTTGCCTCTTGCAGCATGTGGCTCACGTCGAAGTAGAAGCCTTTCACCTTGCTGCCCTCCTTGGGCTCTACGGTGATGTAGTCGAGCTTGCCGTCCACCTCCTCGTGATTGGTGGCCACATAGCCCAGGAAGTTCACGATGTTGTACTCATGGGCGGGGCATATCACCACCCAGGGCTCGTCCTTGGTGCCCTTGCCCGTCGAGATGATGGCGGCGATGAGGCGCTCCAGCTTGTTGCTGCGCACGGCCGCGCTGGCATATTTCTTCTTCTCCTTGAGGATGAAGATGTAGAATTGCATCTGGTCGAAGTCGAAGATGTTGTCGTCGAGCGAGAGGCGGGCATATTTCTCGATGCTGTCGCACTCGGCGCGCGAGTGGGGCTTCTTGTAGTAGAGTTCCTCTACCTTGTTGCTATACTGCGACTCGCGATAGGGGTTGTAGTCCTCCTGAAACATGTAGCCGTAGTAGAGGTTGCGGAAGTCCTCGAGATTCATCGTGGTGTCGGTGTTGCTGCGATACAGCTTCTCGAGCCGCGGGAAGTAGTAGCGCGACTTGGGGTCCTGGCTCACTTTTTTCACCCGGTCGAAGTCTACGGGCTTGAGCTCGACTTTGCGCTCGGCCCAAGCGGGCATTGTGAACAGCGCGATGAGCACGGCGATGAGTGTGTAGTTGAATAATTTGCGCATTATAAATAGTTGTTTACAGTTTCAAAATAAAAAATGATGCCCTCGATGCTGGTGCCCACCAGGGCTGCGGCCACAATGGCAGGCAGGCACTTGTTGCAGAAGTACTGCACCAGGCCATGCTTCACCCAGCCGCCCTGCGGGGTGCGGCTATAGGCCATCATGCCTATGAAGGCGCCCAAGATGGTGCCTATCAAGATGAAATCGGGGCTCAGTACCATGCCCAGCAGGGCGCCGGCCAGAGCCGAGAGGCCTATATAGACGTTGCCGGTGTTGCGGCCGTCGGGCTCGCCCTTGGGCGAGAGGTAGCGCAGGCCCACCGCCACGATGGCGGCACCCACCCACAGCGCCACTTTCCACGTGGGCATGTAGGTGATGTATTTGCCCCATATCAGGAGCAACAACGCTGCCACAGCAGGCACTGCGGCCACCCACCAGGGCTTCACGAGCAGCACCACGGCTGCCACGAGCGCGATGATTGCCAGCACAAGGAGTATCGTAGATAGTAACATCATTATTATCAACACCTATCGGTGGGCTTTATTGTTGCCATTAAATTTAGTTAGCACAATTGTTAAAAATCAAGACAGCTGCAGGTCTTCGTCGTCGCTCTCCTCGTCGGCCTTCACCACGGGCTTGATATCGTCGGGGTAGGCCACGCGCAGGTGGAAGAAGGTGCGCAGGCGCTCGGTGAGGGTGGCCTTGATCACGCCTATGTCGTTGAAGCTTATGGGCGAGTCGTTGAAGAGACCGTCGCGCATCTGTCCGTCGATGATGTTGTTCACCATGTTGGCGATGTCTTTCTCACTGGGGTTCTTGAGCGAGCGGGCGGCTGCCTCGCAGGCGTCGGCCATCATCAAGATGGCGGCCTCCTTGGTGCGCGGGTTGGGCCCGGGGTAGGTGTAGGGAGCCGGATCCACCTCCTCGCCAGGATGGGCCTTGCAGGCCATCGTGTAGAAGTAGCGGGTGCGGCCCTTGCCGTGGTGCTGCAGGATGAAGTCCTTGATCACTTGTGGCAGCTTGGCCTTGTCGGCACGCTTCACGCCGTCGGTCACGTGGTTGATCACGATGCGCGCGCTCTGGTCGGGGGTGAGGCTGTCGTGAGGGTTCACGCCATTCTGGTTCTCGGTGAAGAAAGCAGGATTGTCGATTTTGCCTATGTCGTGATACAAGGCTCCGGCACGGGCAAGCTGTGGATTGGCGCCTATCTCGTGGGCGGCCTCGGCTGCCAGGTTGGCTACTTGCAGCGAGTGCTGGAAGGTGCCCGGGCAGGCCTCTGAGAGCTCACGCAGCACTGGCGTGTTGATGTCGGAGAGCTCCACCAGGGTCACCGTCGAGGTGAAGCCAAATATCTTCTCGATGAGGAAGATGAGGATATAGGCAAATGAGAGCACCACGCAGTTGATGGCATACTTGAGGAAGGGGTGCCAATTGTTGTCGGTGAAGACGCTCATCATGTTGCCCTCGCGCAGCACTTGGAATGAGATGAAGCACAGGCTGTAGACCAGGAAGATATAGGCAGCGCAGCGCGCCAGCTGCGACCGGCGCGAGAGCTCCTTGATCGAGACAATGGCAATGTTGCCCGCCAGGAATTGCATCACGATAAACTCGGCCTGGTTGTCGGCCACGAGCGAGCACAGCATCACCACCACCATGTTGATGAAGAAGGCGGTGCGGGTGTCGGTGAAGGTGGCTATGATGATGGGCACCAGGGCAAAGGGGATGATGGGCATATACGACGGGCGAAACGCAACGATGATCTCTACCATCACGATAAACACGGTGGAGAATGAGATGAGAAACACCATCTTGCGCAGGTTGTCGAAGGTGCGCGGCCGCATGAGCTTGATGTAGATGTAGAACACGATCATCATGATTGCGACAAAGAGCAGCTGGCCCAGCACGCTGTAGTTGATGCCGTTGGGGTGCATTTCCCGCTCGCGCATCATGCGCTCATAGGTCTGCAGCACCATGTATTTCTGCGGCGTCACCACATTGCCCGGGAAGATGATGCTCTCACCCGTCTGCACCACGCCACGTGGGGCGAGTGCCTTCTGATAGGCGTCGTCGAGCAGCTTCTTGGTCTCGACCGAGTCGTAGAGCACGTTGGGCTGCAGGTAGTTGGCTATCGACACTGCCGAGAGGGTGGCGCGGTAGGCCGGCCCGGGCAGCATGGTGTCGAGTTCGGCGTAGGCCTGTCGCACCGATACCATCTTGTCGGTCGAGACAAAGTCGGCCACCTTGTTGGTGAGTATGCGCACCTGGGGCATGCGGTTGTGGGCGATGGCGTCGTAGGTGTCGTAGTCGACAATGCCGTTGTCGTAGAGGGTGTTGACGCTTGCCACGATAGCTTGGCGCTGGGCAGGGTCGACGCCTTGCGCATTCAGGGCCTTGCTCAAGGCGGTGAGTTGCTTGTTCACCAGCTTGTAGTCGGTGCGGTATATCTTCACAAAGTTGGCATTGATGCTGTCGATGATGTGGTGCTTGGTCAGTGAGTCATACTCGATGGGGATGTCGAATGGGGCCTTGAGCATGGGGTAGGACCATGGCTTGCCCTGCTGGTAACTGAGGCTCCTGAAATTCTTGCTCGGCAAGAAAAACGTGATGAGTCCCGTGGCCACCACCAGCATGGCTATGATGAGAAGATTGTTGCGCTTTGTTTTTTCCATGAGTCGGTGAATTTTTACGTTAACTGATGCGTGAGGCCGAGCTCACTCCTTTCACTTTCTTCAACCGCTTGCACAGGTTGGTCACGACCTCGGTGTCCTCGATGAGCACGTCGAGCTCGCAGTGAAACACGCCCTCGTCGGCACTGATGTCGAGCCGGCGTATGTTGATGGCCATGTTGGTCGAGATCAAGTAGATGATTTCCTGCAAGATGCCCATGCGGTCGATGCCCTCGATGCTTATCGTGGCCATGAAGGTGGCGCTCTTGGTCTCCCACTTGCACTGCACAATTCTGGGGCCGAAGCTGGCCTTGAGCCTGTTGGCGGTCTCGCAGTCCATCTTGTGCACCACCACCTCGTTGTTCTCGTTCACAAAGCCCAGCACGTCGTCGCCGGGTATGGGGTGGCAGCAGGGCGCCAGCTTGTAGTTGGACTTGCCGTCGACGGTCTTGAGCTCATACACCTTCTTGAAGTCGATTTTGCCAGGCTGTGCTACCGACTCGGTGTCGTGTGCGGCAGCGGCCCCCTGCTTGGAGCGGTTGCCGAAGGGGCGGATGAGGCGGTTGAGAATGCTGTGGTTGGCGGGGCGTATGGCCTTGATTATCTGTGGCGAGAGTGCGATCTCGTTATTGCCTATCATGTAGTAGAGCTCGTCCTTGTTGGCCACGCGCTCGCTGCTCACGATGCGGGTGAGCGTCTCGTTGGTGAAGGGCACGTTGTGCTCGTCGAGGAAGCCCCTGAACAGGGCCTCGCCCTTGTCGATCACCTTGCGGCGGTTGTGGCGCAGGGCGGCACGCAGGCGGGTCTTGCCCTTGGCAGTGACCAGGTATTTCTCCCACTCGGGGCTGGGTTGCTGGCTCTTGCTGGTGAGCACCTCCACCTGGTCGCCGCTCTGCAACTTGTAGGACAGCGGCACGAGCTTGTGGTTGATTTTACCGGCAATGCAGTGGGTGCCTATCTCGGTGTGCAGGGTGAATGCCAGGTCGAGCACCGTTGAGTCGTTGGGCAGGGTGATGAGCTCGCCCTTGGGGGTGAACACCACAATCTCGCGGGCAAAGAGGTTGAGCTTGATGGTGTCGAGGAAGTCGACGGCATTGGGCTCGGGATTTTTCAAGATGTCCTCGATGGTCTGCAGCCAGGCGCGCAGCTCGCTTTCCTCCTCGCCCTCGCCTATCTTGTATTTCCAGTGGGCGGCAAAGCCTCGCTCGGCGATGTCGTCCATGCGGCGGCTGCGTATTTGCACCTCCACCCAGTTGCCGTCGGGTCCCATCACGGTGATGTGCAGGGCGCGGTAGCCGTTGGCCTTGGGGGTGCTTATCCAGTCGCGGGTGCGGTCGGGGTGCAGGCGGTAGAGGTCGGTGATCTCGCTGTATATGTTCCAGCATATGCGCTTCTCGTCGGCCTCGTTGGGGCACTCAAACACGATGCGGGCGGCGTAGAAATCGTAGACCTCGCTGAAGGGAATGTGCTTGGTCTCCATCTTCTTCCATATCGAGTAGCGGCTCTTGACGCGGGCCTTGAACTCATACTTGAGGCCCATCTTGTCGAGGCGCTCCCTGATGGGGGCCGAGAAACGAGCAAACACCTCCTCGTTGTGCGGAGCATTCTTAGCGATCTGGTCGCTTATGGCCTTGTAGGCCTCGGGGTGCTCATACTTGAAGCTCAGGTCCTCGAGCTCGGTCTTGATGGCGAAGAGGCCCAGGCGGTGGGCCAGCGGGGCGTAGATGTAGAGTGTCTCGCCGGCTATCTTGTACTGCTTGTTGGGCGGCATCGAGGCCAAGGTGCGCATGTTGTGCAGGCGGTCGGCCATCTTGATGAGTATCACGCGTATGTCGCTGCTCATCGTGAGCAGCAGCTTTCTGAAGTTCTCGGCCTGCGCCGAGGCGTGCACGCCGAAGATGCCGCCCGATATCTTGGTCAAGCCCTCCACAATCTGCGCGATCTTCTTGCCAAATTGCGCCTCGATGTCGTCGATGGTGTAGTCGGTGTCCTCCACCACGTCGTGGAGCAGGGCGGCGCATATCGACGTCGACCCCAGGCCTATCTCCTGGCTCACGATCGTGGCCACGGCAATGGGGTGCATGATATAGGGCTCTCCCGACCGGCGGCGTATGCCCTTGTGGGCCTCCCGCGCAAAGCGGAATGCCTTCTCTATGATTTCAACTTTCTTGCGATGATTGCTTGATAGGTAGCCGTTTAACAGATTTTGATAGGCATCGTCAATCATCTTGTCCTCTTCTTGAGGGCTCATTTTTGGAGTCTCTGTCATAACCAATTCCCATTTAACCAAGTTACAAATTTACAAATAAATCCTGACACAACACCTATCAATCCCTACTTTTTCACGCAGCACTTCACAGCAAAGTCCACAACAATAGCAACGCATCCTTGATTTCCTGACTTTGGCGTCGCCTCACCCCAAATTGTGCACTGGCGCTGAATGCCACTTGCAGGGTGCGGCCCTGGTGGCAGTCCTGGCAGAATGTAGAGCGGGCGTAACCATCCGAAATGAGCCGTCTTGCTGATGCGCAAAAAAAATCTCGCGGGATTACTCGCGAGATTTTTTGTAGTAGTATGGGAGCAGGT
>OMUK01000017.1 GCA_900314215.1 uncultured Prevotellaceae bacterium | reverse complement strand
TCTCATCCCGTTTCTTGCAGGGTATTGTTATTCTGCACCTTTGCCCATCCCCTGAATTTTATTTAGGACAATATTGATTACAATGGCAAAAAAAATCGCGCGACGCTTGCCGAAGTGAAAATTTATGACTATCTTTATCCGCGCAGGGCATCGTGCTCCGTAAAAACGTTTCATTCACCCTAAAACCAACACTCATGAAGCCTATGAGCTACACAACCGCAAGTTGTTTCCAGTGTGCCATTACACATGATTTCACTCCCATGAGAGAGTATTTGCGCGAGATGGATAGATTAGGCATAAGAGTTTATTACTAAAACAGGTATGAAAAGACTGCTTGATGGGTTTTACTATGGATACTACTTGTGGTTTTCGTGGGTGACTTTTGGAGACAAGATGCCAATAATCCAGATTAGTGGCAACTTGACGTTTGATCTCATTAGTGTCATTTTTGGTGTCAGGCAGATTCTGTCCATATGCTTTGGTTGGCCCTTTTGGTCTATGAGCAACTTTTTCTTATTTTCTGTTATGGTGATAAGTTCTTATTTTTTTATGGCAATTCAACCCATCTTGAGGATGCATCATAAAAGAATTGTCAAGAAGTTCTCATCCTACTCGAAGCGGCAAAACATTGTGCTATGCAGCTTGGTGACACTTTTTAGTTGCTTGTTGCAGTATTTTGGATTCATACACATGTTTTTGATGCCTTTATGACTTGTTTATGAAACAGAGAAAAAGAATGCACATTAGAACGTTTATGATTGTTGATAATGAAGAAACTGTTGTATCTATTATATTACGGTCTATACTTGACGGTAAAATATGTTGTCAGGGAATATGATGCTGAAGCGGCTAATGGGGATATTGCGTTGATACTCACTACACTTTTGATAGCTGTGCTTCTCAGTCTCATGCGAATAGTCTCATTGTTTTTTGTTTTGCCCAGTTATATTTTCAAAATTTATATTTTTCTTGTGGCGTTTGTTTCATTGTGGTTCTATCCCAAAATTATACCCGTCATGAAACGGCATCATGAAGGGGTGGTCAATGCTTTTGTCGCTTACTCGAAGTGGCAAAAAGTGGCCTTGTGTATCGTGACGAATATTGTCTGGCTACTGATTGCGTACTATGGGTGGATTAGTGTGTTTGGCAGGTAAAGATGAGGTGCTTATTGGGCTTTTTTACGGCCCAGTGCCCTACACCGAGCCGTGGCTCGACGTCGTGCTTGATCGTGTGCTCCATGCTCTCGGCCTGAAGTGAAGGCGACCTCAACGGTTTCCACATGAGATGCACGCCCACTGGAGTAGAGAAAGGTTGCGGGCATTGTGCTTCTTGTGGAAAACTTTGATGTGACAATCCTATTAATTTCGACTGTAAAAGTTTGGGATGTGAGCAAAAAGGAGTATTTTTGTAGAGGTTTGGAACCAAGAACTAATTTAAAATCTTAATTTTATGCGAAAAATTTACTTAACATTGTTGTGTGTACTTCTGGCTTCGATGGCAGCCACGGCGCGCGACATCTATGTGTACTCGGGGCAAGGCAAGCAGCTGGCGAGCATCGATGCTGCCAAGATTACCTTTGCTGGCGGCGCCATGATGGTTGAGAACCTGAATGGCCAGACGCAAAGCGTGCCCCTCTCCGACTTCGACTACTTCCTGTTGCACGGCCAGCAGATGACCGGCGTGCACAGCGTAGCCACCGCAACCACGGCAATCACCTGCCGCGGCAACATGGTTACCGCCACAAGCCAAGCCGACATTGCCATGGTGAGAATCTACTCCACCCTGGGCACTGTGGTGAAGAGCGTGAAGCCCAACGGCCCGGTAGCCTCCATCTCGCTCGACGACCTGAACACAGGCATCTATATCGTGCAAGTGAAAACGGGCGCCACTGTAGTTACCAAGAAAATCATTAAACGATGAAGACCATGAAGAAAAACAGTGCAATCAAAGGGCTGCTCGCTGCAGCCGTAATCGTGGCCGCCACGGCAGTAGCCGGCCACGCCGAGGAGTGCATCTATGTGTATCACCAGGACTCCATCGTGTTTAAGGACTATGCCGAGCACGTCGACAGCGTGGCTCTTGAAAACAACAAGACGCAAATCTCAATCTACGACACCACCCACGTGCAGCTCTACACCGCTGCCCTGAGCTATGTCGACAGCATCAAGTTTGCCGACGACCGCCCGGTGGCCGACCTGCTCGATGTGGTGTTCAACCCCGACGGCAGCGCAACCGACATCTCACCCATGGCCAACACTGTGGAGGCTGTGGGCAACAACACCATCGCTTGGGACGAGACCTACAAGCGCTACACGGCACGCTACAACAACCCGTGGGCTGCAAGCACCGTGCCCGACTACTACAAGATCGACTACGACAACAACACCGCTTTCAAGAACGGCCTCTCCGACGGTCACACGCTCGAGACCGTGTTTATGACCGACTACGACGGCACCATTCCTAATGCCGAGGCCAAGTGGTTCTCGAGCCACCAGAGCGGCGGCACGGGCTTCCTCATCTCCACCATTTCGGGCAGCCGCAAGAATGAAATCACCTTCCTGCCCAACGTCAACACCACCTCCAAGAGCAAGTGGATATGGTGCACCAGCGGCGTCGTGCCGCAACCCAAGGTGTTCTACCACGTGGTGGGCGTGTGGGACAAGGCTGCAGGCAAGGCCTACGTCTATGTGAACGGCGAACTCAAAAACACAGTTGCCGCCAAGGGCAACCTGCGCTTCCCCACGGCAGGCTCGCGCTGGTTTGGCATAGGCGGCGACCCCAACGGCGCCAATGCGGCCCAGGCCGGCGCCAAGTGGGAAGTGGTGACCGCCCGCGTCTACAACGACGTGCTCACACAAGACCAGGTGACCTCGCTGTGGCGTGACGTGAAGAAGCTGCAAGATGCTGCCCAGGAGTCGACTCCCCTGGTGACCGACATCGACTACATGTCGGGGCTGCCTGTGAAGGTGGGCGGCACCTACAGCATATATGGCAACAACTTCAAGGCTGGCGACAAAATCGCCTTCACCTCGACCACCGAGGGCGGCACCTCGTTCACCTCGGCAGTCACCCTCATCGAGCCCGCTGGCGTGACGGTGAAAATACCTGCCGGCACCGTGACTGGCAGCTACTTGATGACCCTGAGCCGCGGCGACAGCACCCAGGTGCTGGGCGGCACGCGCCTCGAGGTAGTTGACTCTACCCCTGCAGGCAGCAAGGTGATAGCACACCGCGGTTTCTGGCTGGGCACCAGCCAAAACTCGCGCCAGTCGCTGCTCAACGCACAGAACTTGGGCGTGTATGGCAGCGAGACCGACGTGTGGCTCACTACCGACAATCACTTGATGATCAACCACGACGCCAAGCTCAACAACGTGACCATCCAAACCTCGACCTACGACCAGGTGAAGGACCTCACGCTGAGCAATGGCGAGAAGGTGCCACAGCTGAACGACTTCCTCGACATGCTCAAGAGCAGCAGCAGCGCTACCAAGCTCATCATCGAGATCAAGAAGCACAGCACCGATGCCCGCACCGTTGAGGCAGCCGACTCGGCCGTGGCAGCAGTAAAGAGGGCAGGTGTGCAAGACAAGGTAGAGTACATCTCGTTCAGCCTCAACGCCTGCGCCGAGGTTGCCAAGCTTGACCCGCAAGCCAAGGTTTCCTACCTGAATGGCGACCTGGCCCCCGACAGTCTCTACGCCAAGGGCATCATGGGACTCGACTACAGTGCTGCAAAGTTCACGGCCAATCCCACCTGGGTGACCCGCGCCCACGAACTGGGCATGACCTGCAACGCATGGACCATCAACACGCGAAGCCAAATGGCTGAGATGTCGAAGATGAATATCGACTTCATCACCACCGACTATCCCATCGTGGCTACAGCCATCAAGCGCCACTTCGACGACAACCACTAGCCGTCGCGGCCGTTAAGCCATAAATCCACAGGGGGCTGTGCTCGGGTCAGAGCGCAGCCCCCTTGCTTTTTGCTCAACTCGACCCATTGAATGGAAAAACTGTAAAAGAATATTAAAAAACAAGCGATTTTCTATAAATTGATGATGAAGAGTGAGGAAAATTGACAAAAAACATTAAATTTGTGGGTCTAATTGTTTGTGTCCTATTATAATGAATTATCATCGTGCAACACGATCAATCACGACACTCAATATTAATATAAACTAAAAAACATCATGACAAGAAAGTTACTTATCGCAATGATTTTGTGCACGTTGCTGCCAGTGCTGGCAACGGCGCAAAATGCAGCTGTCGAGCAAGTGGCAGGCATCTTGGGCGGCAACACGACCACCCACGACGCCACTGCCGTGCTGCCCGACGCCGAGAAGCAAACTGGGGCCAAGGATGTGAAGCTGACGCAAGTGCCCATGCAGGCCGAGCCCAAACTGCTCGACGGGCGTTGGACACAAGCCAGCGTCGGCTCGTCCAGAGCCCGTCGAGCCAAAGTGGCTGGCAAGGTCGCAACCCTGCCCAGCCGCGCCTATTACGCCGAGTTTGACTACAGCGGAGCAACCAACAAGGTCGCAGGCGGCATGCGCCGCATTGCCCGCGTGGGCACCGACTCGGTTCAGATTTTCAACCTGGGCGGTTTCCCCGACACCATCGGCGGCAGCTACAACGCTGCCACGGGCACAGTGACCCTGCACCCGCAACTGGTTTACAACCATGACACCTATGGGCCCATCTGGTTCTGCAAGGTCGACTACGCCAATCACATGTATGACAAGCGTCCCTCGGTCACAATAAATGGCCAGGTCGACGACAAGGGCAACATCAGCATCGACGGCTGGGGCCTCTTTGTCGTGAGCGGCCAGTATGCAGGCAATGCCTTTGCAGCCTACAGCCAGAGCGACTTCTATCCCAGCAACGCCACGGCCACGGCCACAATCGTGACCACGTTGCCCAAGAGCGGGACTGCCGAGGTCGACAGCACGGCCAGCTATCCCGTCTACATCTATCAGACGGCCGACAACGAGGCAGCAATCATGAACTTTGCCAACACAGGCAATGCCGTGAACGTGATGCTCAACGCCGACAAGAGCGTGAGCATCGCCCCGCAAGTGCTGTTCACCAATGCGCTCTATGGCAACTTCATGGCCTATGCAGCCGACATCGACAATGCCAAGTATATGCTCGGCGACGAGTATATCTCTGGCACTGGCAGCGACCAGTCGATCAGTGTGGGCAACTGGAGCATAGGCATCTTCTCGTCAAACATACTTGCACGCGTGTATCGCAGCACCGTGTTCAATTTTGCCAGCAGCGGCATCATCACCTACCCCGCTGCCAAGACACTCGACTGGAGCGGCGACGGCACCGAGGCTAGTCCCTACACCATCACCACCCCGACCCAGCTCGAGGCATTTGCCGAGAGTGTGAACTTGGGCACCAGCTACAAGGACAAATATGTGAAACTTGGGGCCGATATCAACATGGCTGGCAGCACGAGCAAGTGGCGCCCTGTGGGCATGTATAGTGGCAAGCCCTTTGAAGGCAGCTTCGATGGCGACAGCCACACCATCAAGAACGTGAGCTTTGTGCAAGGCGTTGCGCCCTACTCGGGCATCATAGGCAATGCAGGCACAGGCAGCGTGATCAAGAATCTCACTGCCGACAGCGTGAGCATCACCTCCCGCGGCGACTATGCCGCCTGCATCGTGGGCTACAGTGCCGGCACACTCACCGGCCTGAACGTGACTCACGGCTATGTGAAGTCCTACGGGTCGCATAGCGGCCTTGTGGCTGGCTTCCTGACAAAGGGCTCCATGAGCCAATGCTCGAGCCAGGGCTACGTGGCTGGCTACGGCTCTACAGGAGGCGTCTTGGGCTATGCACAGAATTCAAGCGTGACGGCTTGCAACTCAACCGCCACCGTGGAGATTACCGGTCTGTCTAACACGCTCTATCGCGGCGTGGGCGGCATCATTGGCGGTCTTGTGGCCGGCACGCTCAATGAGAGCTACTTTGCCGGCGCGCTCAACGACAAGATTGGCTATGGCTATGCCGGCGGTGTGCTGGGCAGCGCCATCAACGACACAATTGACCGCTGCTACAACGCTGGCGCCATCACAACCATCGCCCCGCTCAAGTCGAGCTACTCGTTCGGTCCAGGCGCAGCCGGCGGTGTTGTGGGCATGACCTCGCAAGTGGAAATGACCAACTGCTACAACTCCAACATCGTGGTAGACACTAAGGCCAGCGAGAAAGTGGGCGGCCTCGTGGGCGACGTTGGGGCTCCTTCAAGCCTAGGCAACTGGAAGTCGCACTTCTACAACTGCTACAACTCGGGCCAGGTGCTCAACGCCACCATGACCTCGACTCAGGGCCTCTACGGCTCTTGCAAGGACTACACAGGAAAGGTTGACCTCGACACAGCCACCTTCTTCAACTGCTACTACGACGTGCAAATCAACGGCTACACCGCAGCCCTCAATGTCGACAACCTGCCGGCTCATGCCATGCTCACAGCTAGCATGACCTCCAAGACCGCACTCGAGGGGCTCTCGACCGACAACTGGGTTTACACCAGCGGGCTCTATCCTCGCCTCAAGGGCATGGACGGCACCCTGGCAGCTAAACTGAGCGCAGCACCCTTGAAGCTGGCCAACAACGAGACCAGCAAGAAGGTGAAATACAACTTCACCGTGTCGACCACCAATAGCGTGGTGTGGAAAGCCATCAACAGCGATGGCCAGCTGGCAACCGAGACCAACGGCCTCTCGATAAGCGGCAAACAAGTGACCTTGAAGCACGTGAACGGCACCGAGATGCTCGTGGCCAGCAACGACAAGTTTGCCACCCTGAGCAAGATAGTGACCATCGAGACGGTGAATCCGGCAGCCTTTGCAGGCAGCGGCACCAAGGACGATCCCTACAAGATTACCAATCACGACGACCTGGTAGCCCTCTCGCAGTGCGTGAGCGAGTATGCCCAGAACTTCATGGGCGACTACTTTGTGCAGACCAATGATATCGACTTGAACTATGCCACCGATTTCACGGGCATAGGCGACAACAACAGCAAGCACACCTTCGACGGCGAGTATGACGGACAGGGCTACACCATCTACAAGATGCGCATCGACAGCGTGGGCCACAACGCCACGACGGGCAAGCCCACAGCAGCGGGCTCATTATCCTATGGCGGCTTTGTGCGCTACCTGGGCAGCAACGGCGTGCTCAAGAACCTGAACATGGGTGCCGACTGCAAGTTCTATGGCTGGAGTGCGATTGCTCCATTTGCAGGCATGAGCTACGGCACTGTGCAAAACTGCCGCAACTATGCCAACGTGACCGCCATGAGCACCTATGCAGCTGGCATCGTGGGCTATCAGCAGCCCGGAGCAAGCATCATCGACTGCTACAATGCCGGCAACATCACGAGCGGCAGCAGCAGCGCAGCAGGTATCGTAGCCTACAACAAGGGCAAGGTAATAAACTGCCAGAACGACGGCACCATCGCCGTCGAGATGGTCGACTCCCTGTTTAAGAAGACCGGCTTCAACTATGCATCGGGCATCTCGTGCAACAACTTTGCCTCGGCCGACGGCGATGTCGTCGTCTCGGGCAACGTGAACACAGGTACCGTGAAGGGTCAAAACTATGTGAGCGGCATCTACTACAACATGCCCACTACCAAGACCAACGAGTTGCGCGGCAATCTGAACTACGGCATCATCGTGTGCGGCAACGACGAGAGCGACAATGGCGCTGTGGGCGCACAAGCCTTCAACGAGAGCTATTGCGCACCAAGCGACAACTACTACGACGCACAACTGGGCTACATAGGCGCCGTGGGTGGCGCTCCCAGCAAGGGCGTGACCGGCTTGAGCACTGCCGTGCTCACCAGTGGCAAGGCACTCGCTGGCCTCTCGACCGACGACTACGACTATGTGGCAGGCCAGTATCCTGTGCGCAAGCAATTTAAGGATGAAGCGCGCGCCAAGGCTCAACGCAAGATGGTGGTAACACTCGCCGCCAGCGACAACGTCGACGACATGACGGGCGCCGCCACGCTCTACAAGGCCGACAGCCTGGTGTGGACACTGGCCAAGAACCGCGACTTCACCATCGCCGGCCAGGCACTCAACGTGACGATACCCAACGACACCACCAGTGCACGCGACACCCTCACAGCCACCCTGAGTGGCTACACCAAGGTGATTGCCCTGCGCGCCATGCCCAACCTCTTTGAGGGCAAGGGCACGAGCGACAATCCTTACCAAATCAAGACCGTGGCCGACATGCAGAAGCTGGCCCGCTTGACCAACGAGGAGAAATTTGCCTTCAACAACCGTTACTTCAAGGTGATGAACGACATCGACTTCGCAGGCGTCGACTACACTCCCGTGTCGGAAGCTCCTGTGCGGTTCAATGCCGACTTCGACGGCAACGGCAAGACCTTCAGCAACGTCACTGCCGACTATGAGACCGGCGTCGTGAGCGATGTGGCCCTGTTCAAGTACGTGGGCAGCAACGGCAACATCCACGACCTCACCATAGGCAGCGGCAAGTTCTCCGGCTACGATTACACTGCAAGCTTCGCAGGCCAACTGTGGGGCACCGTCAAGAACTGCGTGAACAAGGCCGATGTGCTGAGCTACAAGAGCGGTCATGCAGCTGGCATTGCCAACATGGCCTATCGGGGCAGCCGCATCATCGACTGCAAGAACTATGGCTCGGTGACCAACAATGGCACCTATGCCGGCGGCATCGTGTGCGACCAGAAGAATGGCGGCCTCATCGACAACTGCGAAAATCACGGCACAGTGACCGGCAACAAGAATTACACGGGCGGCATCGTGGCTTCGAGCGCTGGCAACGTGAGCAACTGCGTGAACTATGGCCAAGTGAAGGGCGCTGCCTATGTGGCAGGTGTCGTGGCCTATGCAACGGACAACGACTCGATCGTGAATTGCAGCAACCAGGGCACGCTCACTGGCACGTCCTATCCCACCGCCGGCATCCTGGCTGGCATGGCCAAGAATGCTGGGTCCATGGTGATGATAGGTTGCCACAACGATGTTGACATCGAGGGCACCAGGAGCGTTGCAGGTGTGGCTGGCCAGCTCTTGGCAGGCGCACAGCTCATCGACTGCTACAACACAGGCAATATCACCGGTTCGGGCAACTCATGCGCCGGCTTCCTCGTGAGCATCGACGGAGGCGAGGGCGCCACAACGCGCGTGAGCCGCTGCTACAACACCGGCGATGTGATTGCCATCAAGTATGCCTCGGGCTTTGCCTGCGATGTCGACGACTATGTAACGCTCGACAGCTGCTACAACACGGGCAATGTGCTGGGCAGCGACAGCTATGCAGCAGGCTTTGCATCGAGCCTCTCGGGCACGGCCACCAACTGCTGGAACGGCGGCAATGTGGAGTCGTCGGGCTACGGCAATGGCGGCTTTGCCGGCATTGGCACCGGTGTGATGGAGCGTTGCTACAACTTGGGTGATGTGACGTCGACCTACACCTCACCGTCGAGCCGATTCGGCTTTGTGGGCGGCGTGTTCGGCTACGGCCGCGCCACCTTGAAAGACTGCTACAACATGGGTACACTCACGGCCAACCAGAACGTGGGCGGCATCGTGGGCTCGGGCTTCGGCGCCAACGACGACGGCGAGCTCCTGTCGATTGCCAACAGCTACAACGCCGGCAAGATTGTGGTGCCCGGCAACGTGAATGCTGGCAACATCATTATGCGCGACACCGCAGGCATGGTGGCAAGCAACTGCTACTACGACAGCGACGTGAATCCCACGGTGAAGGCCGCAGCAGCCACCGGCCAGGCTGCCACCTGGCAAGTGAGCGCACTATCAACCCGCCAGCTGGTGGCAACATCGCCTAGCGATGCCTGGGCTACCAAGCCCGGCATGTATCCCACGCTTGTGACCAACTACAACGAGCTCGCTGGCTGGTATGCCGCAGTGCCCGTGATTGCCGATGGCGACACGCCCGACAATGTGACACTGAGCATGACCATAGGCACGCCCGACTCCACCACGTGGACGTGCAGCAGCAATCTCTATATCGACGGCAACACGGTCTACACCACTGCTGAGGGCGAGGCTTGGCTCACCAAGACCTACGGACAGCACACCAAGACCTACACCTTCACGGTGACCAAGCCCACAGGTGTGAACGACGTGAACAGCAATGCTGCCATCGTGAAGAGTGAGTACATAGGCATCAACGGCGTGAACTACGGCACCGAGCGTCCCGCTGGCTCGGGCGTCTACATCAAGCGCGACCTCTACAGCAACGGCACCAGCCGTGCCACCAAGGTTGTGGTGAAGTAAAACGCGCGCGCCTCGAGCGCCACACTCACACACGCACACTCTACCATCAAGGCGGCCTGCACGCAACTGTTGCAGGCCGCCTTTGTTTATTAAAAAAGTGAAAATAATCAAGTTGTTGCCTAAATTGGTAGCCTCGATTTTGCCATGTGGGCAAATTGCTGTAACTTTGTCAATCAATATTTGAATTTAGCCCGGTCACCCTGGCCGGCAACAGAACAAAATTTTTAGAAAAATTATGACAAAACAAGAAGACGTTTTCAAGAAAATTGTGGCACACGCCAAGGAGTATGGTTTCGTTTTCCCCTCAAGCGAAATCTACGACGGACTGGGAGCTGTGTATGACTACGGCCAGAACGGCGTAGAGATGAAAAACAACATCAAGCGCTACTGGTGGGAGGCTATGACCCGCCTGCATGAGAACATTGTGGGCATCGACTCGGCCATTTTCATGCACCCCACCATATGGAAGGCCAGCGGCCACGTCGACGCTTTCAACGACCCGCTCATCGACAACCGCGACTCCAAGAAGCGCTACCGCGCCGACGTGCTCATTGAAGACGAAATCGCAAAATACGACGACAAGATCAACAAGGAGGTGGCCAAGGCCAAGAAGCGCTTCGGCGACAGCTTCGACGAGGAGCTCTACCGCAAGACCAACCCCCGCGTGCTCGAGCACACCCAGAAGCGCGACGCCCTGCACAAGCGCTACGAGGTGGCCATGAACGCCAACGACCTGAAGGAGCTCAAGCAAATCATCATCGACGAGGGCATCGTCGACCCCATCTCGGGCACCAAGAACTGGACCGACGTGCGCCAGTTCAACCTCATGTTTAAGACCCAGATGGGCAGCACGGGCGACTCGCAGATGGACATCTATCTACGCCCCGAGACCGCCCAAGGCATCTTTGTGAACTTCCTGAATGTGCAGAAGACCGGCCGCATGCGCATCCCCTTCGGTATCGCGCAGATAGGCAAGGCCTTCCGCAACGAGATAGTGGCTCGCCAGTTCATCTTCCGCATGCGCGAGTTTGAGCAGATGGAGATGCAATTCTTTGTGCGCCCGGGCGAGGAGATGGAGTGGTTTGAATACTGGAAAAAGACCCGCCTCAAGTGGCACCAGGCCCTGGGCATGGGCAACGAGAAGTACCGTTTCCACGACCACGAGAAACTGGCCCACTATGCCAACGCCGCCACCGACATCGAGTTTCTCATGCCCTTCGGCTTCAAGGAGGTGGAAGGCATACACAGCCGCACCGACTTTGACCTGTCGCAGCACGAGAAATTCTCGGGCAAGAAGATACAATACTTCGACCCCGAGCTGGGCAAGAGCTACACGCCCTACGACATCGAGACCTCGATAGGCGTCGACCGCATGTTCCTCTCGGTGCTGTGCTCGAGCTACGACGAGCAGAAGCTCGACAACGGCGACACCCGCGTGGTGCTGCACCTGCCCAAGCAGCTGGCTCCAGTGAAATGCGCCGTGCTGCCCCTGGTGAAGAAAGACGGGCTGCCCGAGAAGGCACAGGAAATCATGGACGTGCTGCGCTTCGACTTCAACTGCAGCTACGACGAGAAGGACTCGGTGGGCAAGCGCTACCGCCGCCACGACGCCATAGGCACCCCCTATTGCATCACCGTCGACGGACAGACGCTTGAGGACAACACCGTGACCCTGCGCGACCGCGACACCATGGCACAAGAGCGCGTGGCCATCGACCGCCTGCCCGCCATCATAAGCGAGGCCTGCGACATGAATGCCCTGCTACGCAAGCTGGTGTAACACGCAACAAGCCCCCTCAATTCAACCACTAAATTTCAAAGCATGAAGAGATTTCCAATCATATTGATGATAGGGTTTCTGGTGATGGGTTTCATGTCGTCGTGCCTGAATTCCAACAGCAACGACAACATCGACAGCGACTACCTGCGTGCCAACACCGAGTACTACCTGGCCCAGGCCAATCTCAAGAACCCCGACGGCACCGACTTCTACAAGCTGGTGACGGCGCCCTGGGACACCACGGCCCAAGTGCTCATGCACTGGTACAACGACACCGCCCTCACCGCCGGCAACCTGGTGCCGCTGTTCACATCGACAGTCGACGTGAAGTATCACCTCTCGCTCTACGACGGCACAGCAGTCGACTCGTCCTACACCAGCTCCTCGCCGGCCGACAGCATCTTCCGCTTGAAGATCAACTCGGGCGTGATCATGGGCTGGGCCATCGCCCTCACCAGCATGCACGTGGGCGACAGTTGCCGCGTGGTGGTGCCCTACAGCCAGGGCTACGGCTCTACCGACTACAACACCATCAAGGCCGGCAGCACGCTCGTGTTTGAGATCAAGCTCAAGGACATACCCGCCTATGAGAAGCACACCGTGCACAGCTACTAAATAGCTCGAGCGCAATGTGCCTCTCGTCGACAACACGACATTTTCATTCTCACACTTTATAATTACCCGCAAGGCACACAGCTACCTTGCGGGTTGTTTTTCAAAATCAAAAACCAGCAAGCTATGAAAGTAAAAGAAATCACCAGCGCCATCGAGGCCTATGCTCCACTCTATCTGCAAGAAAGCTATGACAACGCCGGCATGCAGGTGGGCGACCCCAACCAGGAAGTGACCGGCGTGCTGCTGTGCACCGACGTACGCGAGCCCATCGTCGACGAGGCCATCGAGCGCGGCTGCAACATGATCATCTCGCACCACCCGCTCATCTTCCACGCCATCAAGAAGATTGCCGGCCGCAACTATATCGAGCGCATCATTGCCCGCGCCATCAAGCACGACATCACCATATATTGCGCCCACACCAACATGGACAGCGCCCGCGGCGGCGTGAACTACAAGATGGCCGAGAAGCTGGGGCTGAAAAATGTGGAGATACTGAGCCCGCAAGAGGGCTCGCTGCGCAAGCTCGTGGTCTTTGTGCCCAATGCGCAGGCCGCCCAAGTGACGCAAGCCATGTGCCAGGCCGGGGCCGGCCGCCTGGGCAACTACGACTCGTGCAGCTACAGCATGGCCGGCGACGGGCACTACCGCGCCCTTGAGGGTGCCAACCCCACTTGCGGCGAGGTGGGCGAGCTGCACACCGAGCCCGAGACCCGCGTCGAGGTGCTCGTGCACAAGGCTGTGATGGGCAAGGTGGTGGCCGCCATGCTCAAGGCCCACCCCTATGAGGAGCCGGCCTTCGACATCATCGCGCTCAACAATGCCGACAAAAGCAGCGGCCTGGGCGTGATTGGCGACATCGAGCCTGCCGAGGACGCACTGGCATTTCTCGAGCGCGTGAAATCCACATTTGAGGTCGAGGCCGTGCGCTACAGCGGCGACACCGCCGGCAAGCACGTGAGCCGAGTTGCCATGTGCGGCGGCGCCGGAGCCGAGTTTATAGGCCTCGCCATGGCCCGCCATGCCGACGTCTACATCACTGGCGACATGAAGTATCACGAGTTTATGGGCAACGAGAGCCGCATCATTCTGGCCGATATCGGGCATTATGAGAGCGAACATTACACAAAAGAGATTTTTTATGACATAATTCGGCAAAAAATGCCTAACTTTGCAGTTGCTTTTGCAAGCAATGAAAGAAATCAAGTAAAATATTTGTAAGTTTTATGGCTACATCTAAAGAAAAAGAACTGACTGTAGAAGAGCGCCTGACCACGCTCTATCAACTCCAAAAAATCCTCTCTGAAGTTGACCGCATCAAGACGTTGCGTGGCGAGCTTCCCCTGGAGGTGCGCGACCTCGAGGACGAGATCGCCGGCCTGCAGACCCGCTTGAAGAACTGCGACGACCAGGTGGCCGAGCTCCAAGCTGGCATCAAGCAGCAACACGCAACCATCGACCAGGCTGCAGCCATGATCGACAAATACACCAAGGACCAGGACAACGTGCGCAACAACCGCGAGTATGACTACCTGTCGAAGGAGATTGAGTATCAGCACCTCAACATCGAGCTTGCCGACAAGAAAATCAACGAGGCCAACAAGCAAATCGATGCCATAGGCGTTGAGGCCAACGACAGCCAAGCCCAACTCGAGGACGCCGAGCACGTGCTCGCCGAGAAGAAAAACGAACTCGACGAGATTGTGTCGGAGACCAAGGACCAAGAGGAGAAGCTGCGCGAGAAGGCCAAGAAACTCGAGAGCAAGTTTGACGACCAGCGCCTGCTCACCGCCTTCAAGCGCATCCGCAAGAATGCCCGCAACGGTCTGGGAGTGGTCTATGTGCAACGCAACGCTTGCGGCGGCTGCTTCAACCGCATCCCTGCCCAGCGCCAGATGGAAATCAAGATGCACAAGAAGATCATCGTGTGCGAGTATTGCGGCCGCATCCTCATCGACCCCGAGCTCGCTGGCGTGACCGACGCCGAGGCACAAAACAACAACTAAGCAAAACCGGCCACCCCCTCGTGAGCACAAGCTCACACCCACACACATAGGCCGTTGACTTTCAGCACCTAGTCGCACTCGCTGCAAGGACTATTGCTCAAGTCAATCAAAATGATATCAAGCCAGGCAACCCGGTTTTGCTTGGCTTTTTCTTTTTTTTAAGCCCCCGCTCACGCCGCGCGCGCCATGCCGGGCCACCGGAATTGGGAGGTAAATCGCGTGAAAAAATTTGGAGAGGACAGCAAAAGTCGCTACATTTGTAATCGACTATTATAAAATCTTATATACACTTTTTTTTCAGCATGAAGAAGATATTTACCTTGGCGCTGTTGCTGATGGCCGCCCTTGCAATGCAGGCAATTCCTGCCCTGCCCTACCCGCAGCTCATCACGCAACCCGACGGCACGACAGTGACAGTGACCATGCATGGAGATGAGTATTTCAACTTTGCCACCACTGCCGACGGCTACACCGTGACCTGGGACGAGCAGGGCCGCGTGGTGTATGCCCAAGTGGTCAACAACGAGATCGTGCCCACCACCCTGGTGGCCCACGACGCGACGGCCCGCAGCGCCAGCGACCAGGCATTTCTGCAAAGCGTGGGCAAGATGGCCCTGCCCGAGCAGGCCGACATCGCCGCCGCCACGAGCAAGAAGGCCGCCCGCAAGCGGCTCACCACGTGGGACATCAGCAAGTTTCACGGCCTGGTGATACTGGTGAACTTCAACAACCGCACCTTCCTCTCCAGCGACCCACAGTCGCAATTCAACAGCATGATCAACGGCGAGGGCTACACTGGCTACCAAGACACCATACACAACAATTGGGTGTCGTGCACCGGCAGCGTGCACGACTACTTCAACGAGAACTCCAATGGCAACTTCGCCCCCTACTTCGACGTGGTGGGCCCCGTGAACGTGGACTACTCGCAGAGCTACCCACAGCAGGCCAACAACGCCCGCACCCTCTTCACCGCCGCCCTGCGCCAGGCCGACAGCCTGGTCGACTACAGCAAGTATGACACCAATGGCGACGGCGTGGTCGACATGGTATTCTTCATCGTGGCCGGCGGCGGCAGCCACGCGGGCAACAACAGCAGCTACCTGTGGCCCCACGCCAGCTCCTTCACAAGCTTGAAGCTCGACGGCGTGAGCTTTGGCCGCTATGCCTGCTCCACCGAGCTCTACGGCCTCGAGCGCGACAAGCAGCTCGATGGCATAGGCACCATATGCCACGAGTTCAGCCACGTGCTGGGGCTCGACGACCACTACGACGTGGACTACGCCACCAATGGCTACAGCTCGCACCCTGGCTCGTGGGACCTCATGGCAGCCGGCTCCTACAACAACGAGAGCCGCACGCCGGCAGGCTACAACCTCTATGAGCGCTGGGCACTGGGCTGGACCACACCGCAAGTGGTCGACAGCCGCGGCGCTCGACGTGTATACCCCCTGCAAGAGTCCAATGCCGGCTACCGCATCAATTCGCAAGTGAGCGGTGAGTATTTCCTCATCGAGAATCGCCAGCCCACCCGCTGGGATGCCGCCCTGCCCGGCTACGGCCTGCTCGTGTGGCGCGTCGACTCTACCAGCGAGACGGCCTGGACCAGCAACCGCGTCAACAACAACCCGTCGCACAACTACTTTGAGCTCATTCGCGCCGCCCAGCACGACACCATCGTGACAAGCAACAACCGCAACTATACCGTTGCCGTCGACGGCGCGTGGGACCCCTTCCCCGGCACTGGCGGCGTCGACTCGCTGGTCAACGCCTCGAGCAAGCCCACCATAAGCTCCTGGACGGGCCTCAAGACCGAGTGGACGCTCCGAAACATCATGAACCAGTCGCGCTACATGAGCTTCAACGCGGTGCGCGACCCCATCTCGACCTATACCGAGACCTTTGAGACCATGCCCGTCACTACCGGCGACACCACCGGCGTGCAAGGCATATTCTCGAAATGGGACTTCACCAAGGCCATCGTGGCCACTCCCGACTCGGGCTGGTGCACCGGTGCGCAGGCAGCCGGCCTGCTGCGTGGCGGCGACGTGCACATGACCGACGCCATCGCCTATCCCATAAGCACCGTGACCTTCAACGTCTACAACCCCACCAGCAACGCTGCTGTGGTGCGCTGCTACTACTCGACCAACGGCGGCACCACCTGGACCAGCGCCAACACCTTCTCGGGCTCCACCTATCTGCGCGTCAACTCCCAGTCGACCGGCACAGGCGAGTTCCAGATAGGCACCACCAGCCCTGCGCTCATCAAGGTGTCGCTCTTCAGCGGCAGCAGCACCAGCTACAGCTATGTCGACGACATCACCATCAATTATGAGAAAGGCAACAACGACGACTTCCTGCTGGGCGACATCAACGGCGACGGCCTGGTGAACGTGAGCGACGCCACTGCCCTGATCAACACCATACTGGGCACCTCGAGCTACGACACCATGCTGTGCGACATCAATGCCGACACCAATATCGACGTGAGCGACGTCACCTCGCTCGTCAATATCATCCTCACCAGCAAGTAGCGCATCGCGCAACGAAAAAAATAGATTGAAACTACAACACGGGGGGCTCGCCTAGGCGAAGCTCCCCGCGCCGTTGTTGCAGGAGGCGGCTGCCATGATATCACACCTATTGCAACCGGGGCATGCGTGATGGGCAAAATAGCATAAATAGGATATAAAAACTTGCACACTTGCATATTTTTGCTTATCTTGTGACACTTTTTTAACTATTCCCCTTTATTTATAACACCTACCACACATGAAAAAAAGTCTATTATTCCTGTTATCCCTCATCATGGCGGCTTTGCCCCAATTGATGAGCGCCGAAGTTAAGACGTGGTCGTTTGAGTGGAACAAAAGCCATTCCGACGCCACCTCGCAAGGATTCTACAACTTCGGAACCAATTATGAAGTGAAAGATGTCTACACCACCGAGCTCAACACCCTCACGTGGAGCATCGCCTCTAAAGGCACCTACAAGTATGCCTACACTGCCAAGGCCGGACAGACCATAGGCACCAGCCTTGAGCCGTCGACCCACACCTCGCTGTGGACCGAGTCGCTGGCCGGCAAAGTAAAAGCAGTGAGGGTGCAAACGCGCACCAACAAAGCCGACAACAAGGCCAGCGTGAGCGTGACTGTGAATGGCGTGAGCTACCTGTGTGGCGGCGAGAACAAGGCCGCCATGAGCAACACGCTGGCCGACTATGAGTTTAAAAGCGCCAGCGAGGCCGACGCCGCCGAGGGCAAAATCGAGATCAGCATCGACCCCACCTCCGACGCCAAGGGCACCCTGTATATCAAGAAAATTGAAATCGACTACGAGGCTACGGCCTCGGCTGTGCAGTCGCCCGTCTTCAGCCCGGCAGCCGGCACCTACGACTCTATCCAGCAAGTGACCATCACGGCAGCCCAGGGGCTGAGCGTGTACTACACCACCGACAACTCCAACCCCCGCGTCGACAACGGCACGCGCCAGCTCTACAGCGCCCCCATCGCCGTCGACACCACCACCACGCTCAAGGCCGTGGCCTACAATGGCACCGACTACAGCGACATTGTCCAGGCCCGCTACGTGATACGCAAGTCGCCCGAGCTGCACTTCTATGTCGACAGCCTGTCGCTGCTGAGCGGCAAAGACGGCTATGCCGACTTGATCAACCCCCACAAGGTGGAGCCAGTGACCTACACCAGCAGCGACTGGCAAGTGTGCTCGGTCGATGAAATGGGCATGCTCTACTCCTCCTATGTGACCGAGATGAAGACAGTAACCATCACCGCCCGCTTTGCCGGCAACGACACCTATCTGCCCGGAGTGGCCACCATGAAGGTGACCGTGGTGCCCAATCCGCCCCTTGCCACGCCGCAAGTGAGCCCGGCAGGCGGCACATTCAACGACTCGATCGTGGTCACCATCACCAGCACCGACGAGCGCAGTGTCACCATTTGGTACTCTACCACAGCCAAGTCGCAAGAGGAATTTGAAAGCGACTACACCAAGAGCACGATCATCGAGGGCAAAGAGGCCAAGTTCACCCTCGACAAGAGCTGCACCCTCTATGTGATGACGCGCGGCTACAACGTGAACAGCGAGGTGCTGAAATACCAGTTCACCATCAACACACCGCTCAAGGCCGACTTTGTCACCTCCAAGTCCTATATCACCCGCTATGCGCAGAACTTCGACAATGCCGACAGCCTGAAGCAATGGACCGTGGGCAAGGGCTGGAAACTGGCCAACAACAACTTCTCGAGCATCGACCCGAGCGACAAGTCGTCGATAGCCGTGGGCTACAACGACGGCAGCGGCACCACCGCGCTCACCTCGCCCGAGTTCACTGTAGAGCCAGGCAGCGAGGTCTCCTTCTATGCCCGCTTCTCGGCAGTGTTTCTCATCTACGGGTCATGGCAGTTCAACGTTGTGAACACCGCCACGGGCGACACCACCCAGTTGCTCAACGCCTTCGACTGGGCACAGGAGAACAGCTACACCGGCCCCACATGGAACCAGTTCGCATTCAGCCTGAAGCAGTTTGAGGGGCAAAAGGTGAAATTCCAGTTCAACTACAACTTTGGCGGCGAGGATCTTGCGCTCGACAACTTTGCGCTCAAGGTGCTCGACAACGCCTCGACCGAGGCCATACACATCTTTGAGGGCGACAGCGTCACCTTTATCGACGCGTCGCTGGGCTATCCCGACAGCCTGCAATGGACGCTCGACGGCGCCACACCGGCAGTCTCGAGCCATAAGATGGTGACGGCCACCTATGCCCACAGCGGCAGCTACGACGTCACGCTCACCGCCATGCGGGGCACCGAGAGCAGCACCGTCACGCGCAAGGCCTATGTGGTGGTGTCGCAAAAGGCACCCACAGCCATCATCGGGCTGCCCGAGGAGGGCTATGAGTCGCCATTTGTGGGCGTCTTCATCCCTGTGAATGTGCCCGTCACCTTCCGCGACCTCTCGACGGGCAATCCCACCGAGTGGAAGTGGGTGTTCCAGAACACCGACGTCACCTCGAGCACCGAGCAGAATCCCACGGTGACCTACCTCGACAGGGGACGCTTCAGCGTGGGCCTTACGGCCAAGAACGCCGCTGGGCAGAGCAACGACATGCTGGCCTATGCCATACAAGCTGGCGGCGCACAATATGTGTGGAACATCTCGACCGAGGAAAACAGCAACCTGGCCAAGATAGCCCTGGGCTGGTATGGCAACTACGCCGGCACCAACTGGCTGGGCATGCGCCGCTTTGCCGAGCAATACAAGGCACCGCTGGCCGATGCCACTATCGACAGCGTGGCAGTGTACTTCGCTTCCAACACCACCGTGTCGCCCGACTCGCTCATCATGCTCAGCATCTACACCGTGGGCAACGACGGCAATCCCGGCCAGGAGCTGGCCACTACCAGTGTGAAAGCAAGCGAGATACAATATTCCGACGACGACTACCTGGCCACCATGTTCAAGCTGCCACAGCCCGTGAGTCTGGGCAAGGGACAGAAGTTCTTTGTGGTCATTGGTCCCTTCCCCAATGCCACCAGTGAGACGAGCGGCACGACCGACGACATTGCCACCTTCTGCCTGCGCCGGCCTGTGGGCGGCAAGTGCACCGCTTGGCACGAACTCGAGGACCAGGACGAGAGCGGCAAGTCGCTGGGCACCTACCGATGGCTGCCCAACACCGACGACCCCGTGTCGATGGCCATCGCCCCGGTAGTGTCCTACGACACCATGCCCACCGCAGTGCCCGAGACCAAGGCCAGCGCCAACGGCAGCAAGGTGACTGGCATCTACACCTTGAGCGGAGTGCAGGTGAGCCACATGCAGCCAGGAGGCATCTACATCGTGAGATATGCCGACGGCTCGGCACGCAAGATTGTGTGCACAAGATAACCGCGCAAGGTCGCATTACGCAATTGCCGCGACTCCCCGAGCAC
>OMUK01000110.1 GCA_900314215.1 uncultured Prevotellaceae bacterium | reverse complement strand
TGAGCTTTGCCAATTTAAAGCGCTTCATGGCGCAGAAATGACAAATTTTTGAATTATGACTCACATCTAAAGGACTTACACACAGGCTACACCACATCCGCCTGCTCCCCTCGGAGCGGGCAGGGGGCGCTATGGCCTTTTTTTTGTTTTAAATGAAAGAGCCGTGGCGATTGCTTCGTTACACGCCCCCTTGCGAGGCATGCGGCACAAGTCAAAAATGCACTTAAAGCACTAAGCCACAGGGGCTGAGGTGCCAGGATTGACACGCGGCAAGGCTGCGCCGGGGGTGAATGCACTGCGTTTCTATCGCGGCCCAGCGCCCACGATGTGAGGCAACCACTACAGATGTGGGGCAAATTGCAATCACTTTTCCTTAAAATAGTTTAATATGGTGGGAATATCGACGTGAAAGTCGTATATTTGTAAAACAAAAACGACAACACATCAAGTTATGAAAATCTACAAGACACTCCTCGCAGCCGCATTGCTGCTGGCATCGAGTTGCACCGCGACAGCCGACGCCGAAACACTACCCAGCCCGCAGACCACGGGCGGCATGCCCCTCATGGAGGCCATCAAGGCCCGCAAGAGCCAGCGCGACATCGATCCACGTGCGACCGTGTCGAAGCAGGACCTGAGCAACATGCTGTGGGCCGCTTGGGGTGTGACCCACGACGGCAAGCGCACCATTGCCACGGCGATGAACCGCCAGGAGCTGGAATTCTATGTGGTGACCGCTACCGAGATTAGCAAATATGACGCGCAGGCCAACACCCTGACCACCGTAGCCACCGGCGACTACCGCAAGCTGGCTGGCATGCAAGAGTTTGCCGTGACCGCCCCCATCAATATCGTGATTGTGGGCGACGGCAACAAGACCGACAAGGCCGAGTTTATGAACTACGCCGCCGGTGCCGCCTCGCAAGATATCTACCTGTATTGCGCCCAGGCCGGCCTCAAGACCGTGCTGCGCTATGGCTGCGACCGTGCCGGTCTGGCCAAGGTGATGAAGCTGGGCGAGAAAGAGCAAGTGCTCTATGTGCAGACCGTGGGAAAATAAACACTGTGAAGAAAGACAATCAACCGCACAATGCAATAGATAGAAGGAAGTCATGCGTAAACTACTGCTTGCAATGCTACTGCTAGCCGCCGTCGCGATGCTGCCCACCTGCGGCGACAGCGACGATGAGAAGGTGAGCTATGTGATAAGCGACGAGACGCCCCTGCCCGACAGCGTGCTGGCGGCTCCCAAGCTGCCACGCGGCGGCGAGGAGCACAAGATGAAGAGCAATATCGTGGCAGGCCGCCTCAAGGACATCTTCAACGACAGCAACAGCCTGCAGCTGCAGGCCGCGCAAGCCATAGGCATCGACCCCGTGGTCGACCTGCGCTCGGCTTTCAACATGAAGCGGCCCATCGTGAAGGTGAGCACTTGCAAGTACTACTATGTGGCCACCATGCGCGACGGCATGCCCTATCTCGTGCCCAAGGCAGCCCAGCTGCTCAACCAGATAGCCACCGCCTTTCACGACACCATCGTGGCCCGCGGCGGCAAGGACTACCGCCTGAGGGTGAACAGCATGCTGCGCACCGACTACTCGGTGGCCAACTTGCAGAAGCACAACCAGAATGCCTCGTCGCAGTCGTGCCACCGCTATGGCACAACGTTCGACATCAGCTACTCCAAGTTTGACTGCATAGATCCAAGCTACGTGATCGACCAAGAGAGCCTCAAGAATATTCTGGCCGAGATCATCTACGACTTTCGCGCCCGCGGCAAGTGCTACGCGATATTTGAGAGCAAGCAAGCTTGCTTCCACGTCACGGCAAGGTGACCCGCCTGGCTCAGCGAGCGGGAAGTGAAACAAGAAGGAAACATCTATAAAAAAAATACATCTCATCTACATTTCTAAGCAATTATGACTGAACAAAATGCAATCGCCAACTATCTCAAGTTCACAGGCAACAAGCAGGCCGACATCAAGGTGGCCCTCGTTGACTGCGACGGCGTACTCTACGACTCGATGAAGAATCACACCCGTGCCTGGGTGAAACTCATGAAGAAAAACGGCGTGAAGTGCACCCGCGATGAGTTCTACCTCTATGAGGGCATGACCGGCGCCGAAATCATCAAACTCCTGTTTAAGCGCCTGGGCAAAAACATCACCGACGACGAGGCCTGGGAGCTCTACAAGGTGAAAGGCCGCTACTTCAAGGAGCTGGGCGAGCCCGCCATGATGCCTGGCGCCACCCAGGTGCTCACCACGCTCAAGGAGGCTGGCATCAAGAATGTGCTGGTCACCGGCAGCCGCGAGCCATCGGTGCTCGAGCGCATCGACAAGGACTATGAGGGACTCTTCGCTCCCGAGCGCGTGACCGCCGAGGACACCCGGCGTGGCAAGCCAAGTCCCGAGCCCTACATGAAGGGGCAGCTCAAGGCTGGCGCCAAGCCCAACGAGTGCATCGTGATCGAGAACGCTCCGCTGGGCGTGCAGTCGGGCCACGCGTCGGGCAGCTTCACCATAGGTGTGACCACGGGTCCCATCCCCGAGAAGGAACTCTACAAGGCCGGCGCCGACATCGTGTATGCCGACATGGCCGCCCTGGCTGCCGCTCTGCCCACGCTGCTCGAGGCCTTCAAGGCTGCCAAGGCCTGAGGCTCTCGCTTGTGAAGCGCACGTGCTACACAGCCGAATTGCGGGAACCGGCCTTGTGCCGGCCCGCCAACTCGGCAGACTCTCACGATTTTAGATAAAATCCATATAGCATAATCAGTTTTTGCCATCATGGCTCAAAACATAGTATTTAGCAACGACATCGAAGGAACTCTTGACAACGTGCTTGCTGCCAAGAGTTTTAATTGTATTGCCGTGATTGTCGACGACAACACCGCCCGCCTGGTGCTGCCCACCCTGCACAGCAGTGCCCTGGAAAAGGCCCACGTGATCACCATAGGGGCCGGCGACGTCAACAAGAACCTCGACACCCTCGCCAGCGTGTGGACCAGCCTGGAGCAGATGGGCGCCACCCGCAGTTCGCTTGTGGTGAACCTGGGCGGCGGCGTGGTGACCGACCTGGGCGGCTTTGCCGCTGCCACCTACAAGCGCGGCATCCCCTTCATCAACTGCCCCACTACCCTGCTGACCGCCGTCGACGCCGCCGTGGGCGGCAAAACGGGCATCAACTTCAACGGGCTGAAAAACGAGGTGGGCTGCTTCCAAGAGGCCATCGACGTGATCATCTCTACCCGCTTCTTCACGACGCTGCCCGAGCGCGAACTCAAGTCGGGCTATGCCGAGATGCTCAAGCACGGCATGCTCAGCGGCCACGACGACTACGAGCGCCTGCTCCAGTTCGACTTCACCGCCGTCGACTACGACCGGCTGCTCGACCTGCTCAAGACCTCGGTCCTCATCAAGGAGAAAATCGTGCGAGCCGACCCTCACGAGCACGGCCTGCGCCGCGCCCTCAACCTGGGCCACACCGTGGGCCACGCCTTCGAGAGCCTGGCGCTGCGCCGCGGCAAGCCCGTGCCCCATGGCTACGCCGTGGCTTGGGGCCTGGTGGCCGAGATGGTGCTGTCGCACATGCAGCTGGGGTTTGCCGCCAGCGACCTGCACCAGCTGGCCCGCTTTGTGAGCGACAACTACGGTGCCTTCTACATCACCTGCGACGACTACGATGAGTTGCTCGACCTCATGCACCACGACAAGAAGAGCCAGCACGGCGAGATCAACTGCAGTCTGCTCTCGGCATGCGGCGATGTGAAGGTGGGCAACACCATAGCCGACGACGACATGAAAGTGGCCCTCGACATCTACCGCGACCTCCTGGGCATCTAAACGCCCACCACCACAGGCTATACTACGGAAAAGGCCGGCGGGCGATTGCCCTCCGGCCTAAATTCGTTTTTAAGTGTCGTTCACGTTGTGTAGATTTAAAATGTAGAACTAAAACAAATAAACCATAATGTGTGTATGAGAAAAAACTATTTACTCCATTTTCCTTTTTCTGCCAGCAAAGTAACAGCAACCCCCGTTGCTGTGCAAATAAAATATATGAATCGCCCGATTTTATCGACGAGCCACGCAATTAAGTTAATTTAAAAATTAATTGTTAACCGCCAAATTGATTTTTAGCGGCAATCAGGTAAAAAACGAGTGATTGGCAGGGCGCGACCCTTGTGGTCGTCAACAGCGTGGTGGCCACTTGCAGAAAATCGAGCAATGAAAAAGGCCAGGGGAATTGCCCCCCCGGCCTGAATTCGTTTTAAGTGTGGTTCACGTTGTGTAGACTTAAAATTCAAAAATGTATAAACTAAAACAAATAAACCAATATGTGTGTATGAGAAAAAAACTATTTACTCTTTTTGCTTTTTCTGCCAGCAAAGTAATAGCATAAAAAAGTGCTGTGCAAATAAAATATATGAATAGGCCATTTTTATCGACGAGCCACGATGTTAAGTTAATTTTAAACTTAAATGTTAAAATAAAATCGCATTTTGGGGGCGATTCATTATCGATAGTTAAAGCGCGGGGCGGCATATAGTGGCATTTTGGGCAGTTGCGAGCGCTTTTCATGCCTCTCGGGCTGCCAAAAGTTGTCACGCTCGAAAAAAAATGATTATCTTTGTGCAAAGCATATCATATTGAAAGAAAATGAAGAAATACTATTTGATTTTAGTCCTTATTCTGCTGGCAGCCGGCGTGAGCAGCTGCAACAACAGCAGCAACAACGAGAAACAGGAGAACAAAACCGAGGCCACCAGCATCGATGCAAGCGTGCTGGGCGTGCAGCTGGGCCTCTCTAAGAGCGCAGCCATCGACTCGCTCGACAAGGGCCAAGTCGACTTCGACGCCACGCCAGGAGTGAGCTGCGAGGTGACCGGGCCGGTGCCCTTTGCCGACACCGTGTCGTTTGCCACCGCCCACTTGCAATTTGCCAAAGATGTGGTGACGGGCATCTCTTGCGAGTCGGCCTACCCCGAGTCGGCCTACCCCGACAAAGGGAAGAGCGCCCAGGCATTCTACAACCAGCTCAACGGCATATTGACAAGCAAGTATAAGAAGTTTGCCGCAAAGGAGAATGCCGGTGGCGCAACGGCTGCAAAATACGACGATCACAAGACGCTTGTCACCGTCACGCTCAACCACGTGGCCGCCACCGACAGCGTCGAGGCCTACTGGCTCGTGAAGCTCGACATAGCCCCCAGCGGCAACGCCGCCCAAGCTGAATAGGCGCATCACACCCGCAATACAGTGAGAGCGTGCCGCCCCCATCGGCAGCACGCTTTTATTGCGCCTCAAGGCAAGAGGAAACAATGGCTTTTGCAATTATTGCAGGCGCCGAGGGGTGATATTAGCGAGATTTTTGCTAGCTTTGGCCCAAATTTTTCAGGTAAAAAGGAAATCAACAAGTTATGAGAACAACGACATATCGACTACTTATTGTCATGCTCATCGCCGCCGTGCTCGCCAGTTGCAGCAAGGAGAAGGCCGGGGTGCAAGCAGCCAAGCCCAACACGCTGCCCGTCGACACCGCGCTGCAGAGCCGCCTAGCAGCCTTTGCCGCCAAGCCGCGAGTAGAGGGGAAGCTGGGCATCTACGTCTACGACCTCACGGCCGACAAGCCAGTGTATGCGCTCAACGAGAAGCAGTCGCTGCCCGTGGCATCGTGCACCAAGTTGCTCACCACAGTGGCAGGCCTGCATCTGCTGGGCACAGGCTACCACTACACCAACTCGCTCTACACCCACGGCACGCTGGTGGGCGACACGCTGGTGGGCGACATCATCTTCAAGGCCGACCTCGACCCGCTGTTGCAGCCCGACAGTCTGCACCTCTACACCGACGCCCTCAAGAAGCAAGGCATCAACCACGTGAAAGGCCGCCTCGTGCTCGACCTGCTGCTCACCGAGACGGTGCGGGCCGAAGTGCACTGGTTCCCCTGGGACTTGAGGCTGTCGCGCTACGGCCTGCTCTACAAGGGGGTCGACAAGGTGAAAAAAGCAGTGGCCGCGCATTTCAACAGCGCCGGCTACCATTTTGCCGACGACCAGGTGGTGCTCGGCAAGGTGCCGCGCGGCTCGGTGTACCGCTACCGCTACCTCACCAGTGTGCAACTGGTCATCGACCACATGCTCAAGCACAGCTCCAACACCCAGGCCACCGGTCTGCTCTACACCATAGGGCACCGCGCCAATCCCAACGTGGCGCCGGCGGCCGCCGGCGTGCAATACCTGCGTGACTTCATGAAACGCGACTTGGGCCTCACCGACACGGCTCTGGTGATACACGACGGCTGCGGCCTGTGCACCTACAACCACCTCTCGCCCCTGGCACTGGTCACGATACTCAAGTATGGCTACCAGCACAAGGACATCTACAAGTCGCTGCTCCAGGGACTCTCGATATCGGGCATCGACGGCACCCTGGCTGGAAAGGGATATGGCAGCGACAAGTTGCGCGGCAAGATACACGGCAAGACGGGCACCCTGTCGCACCCCTACGGCATCAGCTCCATTGCCGGCTATTGCAAGGGCAACGACGGGCACGACCTGGCCTTTGTGATGCTCAACACCCAAATGTCGGTGCTCGACGCCCGCGCCATGCAGCGCGCATTGTGCGAGACACTGGTGGAGACCGCCAGTGCGGCTAAGAAATAAAAAAAACACCGGCGGCCGTTCCCAGGCAGGGAGAGCCACCGATGTCAAGATTTATAAATATAAGAGCGAGATAATCGATTGATTATTGCAAGTGCAGAGCGCTTTTCACTGCATCCTGGGCAGCACTCTCGGCGGCTTTCTTCACCGCACTCTTGGCTGCGCTTTTCACCGTGTCGGTAGCAGCGTCGCCCAGCACGCTGGAGACAACGCTCGTTGCCGACGAATTGCTGCTGCCACTGCCAGTGAGCGCTTTCACTGCCTTGGCGGTCTTGGCCACCTTCTTGGCTTTCTTCACGGCCTTCACAGCCTGGCCCACCGAGTTGCTGCTGCTGCCCTCGACCAGCGACTCAACGGCCGACTCGGCAGTCGACTTCACTGCCGACTGAGCAGCCTGCTTGGCCTGCGAATCCACGGCCTGCTTGGCCACACCCTCGATCACCGAGGTAGCGCTTTGGCTGTTTTGGCCCAAGCCCAGGGCCGAAGCCACACTGCTTGCCGTGCTTGCTGCCTTGGAGACCTTGCTGGCCGTCTGGGCAGCCTTGACCACACTGTTCACATTCACTTGAGCCTGCATGCCTGCCGCCATGGCGGCTACCAGCATGATAAGAATCATCTTTTTCATAACCATTCAATTTTTAGTCTTCAATTTCCATACTTGCTTTACGCATTGCAAACGTAGAACAAACCCCTGAAAAACAAAAATGAAATAGACCAATGGCGGAATTGTGGATACTAATCGAGCAAGCAGGCGGCACCTGACCATGACGTAGCGCCCCCCAAAATTGCGCATTGATGGGTGCATGCAATGGCCGCCCGCGGCGTGGCTGTTACGCGAGATTGGCAGGATGCGGCCCTTGTGGCCGCCAGCAACGGCACATCGTTGATAATGTGCACATTATCCCCGCTTGGAACGGCATAGTATAGAGAGAATGCGGGGAAAATAAAAAAAAGAAAGCTACATCGCGCCGCTACAACCTCATACCCTTGCTTCGGTTAAGACCTGGGGGAGTCTGAGGGAGCTGGCCGTGCAGCTTTCCGAGTGCAAAGGTAAGACTTTTTTTTATCGTGGCAAAAGATATGAGAAAAATTTTCGTGGCATAGAGTATAATAAACTGGCACACAAATCATTAAAAAAAAAACGCACACACACAACTTCACAGCAGCTTCAGGCGCTTCATCTGCTTTTTCACGACGATAAGGGCGGGTGAGAGCATCTCGACGTGGTTGAGCCCGCCAAGTTCGAAAATCGAAACATCGCGATGCCCCACGAGCTTCATCATGCGCCACATGTAGGCATTTTCCTCATAGCGGCCATATAGCTCCAAGTCGCGGTCGCCAGTCACGATCACATAGGGAGGGCCATCGGGGCGCACATGGTAGAGCGGAGCCGACTCGTCGATAAGCGGCTGAAGCTCACTCATGCCCAAGGCTTTGCGACGATTGAAATGAGTGATAACCTGGCCGCTCAGGGGCATGAGGGCTGCAAGCGAATCGGGGTCGAGGCCATACTTGGCCAGGTATTTCTTGTCGAGGCCCACCATCGAGGTGAGATAGCCGCCAGCCGAATGCCCGCTCACCACAATCTTGTGCCTATCTCCGCCATAGCGCTCAATATTGCGCATTGTCCATGCCACGGCAGCGGCGGCATCGTCGATCACGTCGTCGAGGGCAGCCTTTGGAAGCAGCCGGTAGTTGACAGCGACTACCACGATATCGCTGTTTTTCAGTTCATCGGGCACCTGCTTGCTACCCGAGACGAGCCCGCCGCCATGAAACCACACGACCACCGGCAAGGCGGCAAGGGTGTCGGTTGGATAATACACATCGAGCTTGCACCGCTCTCGGGCATAGGCATCGGTGTCGCTGGAATACAGGATATCGTTGACCTGAAGGAAGTTGGCGGCAAGTGTCGAAAAGGCGGCCATAGCGGCTAGAAGTAAAAGAGCAATGCGGGAAATCATAAGATGTAGAATGGATTAAAAAAATTGTGATTGAAACGAATAAAACATCTTTTTGCACAAAGGTAGCAAAAAAAATGCTGGCGGCACGGGGGCTACAAGCAAAAAATCGGCTAAAAGACACAATGGCAGGGAAAATGGCAGGGAAATGTGATTAGTTTTTGCTACCTTTGCAGCATGACAGCAAGCATCAACAAGTGGCGCATCGACGACAGCGCCGAGCTTTACAACATCAACGGTTGGGGCAACGACTACTTCTCGATCAACGAGGAGGGCCACATGACCGTTACGCCCAAAAAAGACTGTGTGCCCGTCGACCTGGTCGACGTGATGGACACCCTGCACTCGCGCAACATCACAGCGCCCATACTGTTGCGATTTCCCGACATACTCGACAACCGCATCGAGAAGATATCGCGGTGCTTCAAGAAGGCCGCCAAGGAGTACAACTACAAGGGCGAGAACTTTGTGATATACCCCATCAAGGTGAACCAGATGCGCCCGGTGGTGGAGGAGATCGTGAGCCATGGCAAGAAATTCAAGATAGGTCTGGAAGCCGGCTCCAAGCCCGAGCTGCATGCCGTGCTGGCCATCAACATGGCCGACGTGAACGACAACTCGCTCATCATATGCAACGGCTACAAGGACCGCGAGTATATCGAGCTGGCCCTGCTGGCCCAGAAGATGGGCCGCCGCATCTTTCTGGTGGTGGAGAAGCTCAACGAGCTGCACATCATTGCCGATGTGGCCCAGCAGCTCAACATTGTGCCCAACCTGGGCATACGCATCAAGCTCTCGAGCAGCGGCAGCGGCAAGTGGGAGGAGAGCGGCGGCGACCGCAGCAAGTTTGGGTTGAACACAAGCGAGCTCTTCGAGGCGCTCGACTTCATGAAGGAGCGCGGCATCATGAGCAGCCTCAAGCTCATCCACTTCCACATAGGCAGCCAGGTGACCAAGATACGCCGCATCAAGAATGCCCTGCGCGAGGCCTCGCAATTCTATGTGCAGCTCTCGGCGATGGGCTTCAACATCGACTTTGTCGACATAGGCGGCGGCTTGGGCGTGGACTACGACGGCAGTCACAACAGCGCCACCGGGCACTCGATGAACTACTCGATACAGGAATATGTGAACGATGCTGTCTACACCTTTGTCGACGTGTGCGACAAGCACGGCCTGAAGCATCCCAACATCATCAGCGAGAGCGGACGCAGCCTCACTGCCCACCACTCGGTGCTCGTGGTCGAGGTGCTCGAGACCGCCGGCCTGCCGCAATGGGACGATGAGACCGACAAGATCAACGACGACGACAACGACCTGGTGAAAGACCTCTACGAGATATGGGACAAGATCAACAAGGCCCGCCTGCTTGAGGACTGGCACGACGCCCTGCAGATACGCGAGGAGGCGCTCGACCGCTTCAGCCTGGGGCTGCTCGACCTGCGCACCCGCGCCCTGGTCGAGAAACTCTTCTGGTCGATAGCCCGCGAGGTGAACCTCATCACGCAGGACCTGCGCCACGCCCCCGAGGAGCTGCGCAGCGTGGCCAAGATGCTGCCCGAGAAATACTTCTGCAACTTCTCGCTGTTCCAGTCGCTGCCCGACAGCTGGGCCATCGACCAGGTGTTTCCCGTGGTGCCGCTCTCGAGGCTCAACGAGCGCCCCGACCGCATGGCCACCATGCAGGACATCACCTGCGACAGCGACGGCAAGATAGCCAATTTCACCTCGCCCACCGGCATCACCCACGCCCTGCCCGTGCACTCGCTCAAGCAGGGCGAGCACTACTACCTGGGCGTGTTTCTCGTGGGCGCCTATCAGGAGATACTGGGCGACATGCACAACCTCTTTGGCGACACCAATGCCGTGCACATCAATGTGTATAAGGACCACTACGACATCGACCAGATGATCGATGGCGAGACGGTGGCCGAGGTGCTGGAATATGTTGAGTTCAGCCCCAAGCAGCTGGTGCGCAACGTGGAGACTTGGGTGACCGAGTCGATACGTGCCGGCAAGATCACCAGCGACGAGGGCAACGAGTTTGTGCGCAATTACCGCTCGGGCCTATATGGCTACACCTATCTCGACAAAGATTGACCTCACCCATTTCGCATCCCGACACTTCACCATGCGCTATTTCATAAGACTGGCCTACGACGGAGCCCCCTATCACGGGTGGCAAGTGCAGCCCCACGACGCGAGCGTGCAAGAAGCCATAGAGCGAGCCATGGCCATTGTGCTGCGCGCCCCGGTGAGCGTCACTGGCGCCGGCCGCACCGATACCGGCGTGAACGCCGCCATGATGATAGCCCACTTCGACTGCGAGCAGCCCATTGCCCACTGCGACCGGCTGGCACACAGCCTCAACGGCCTGCTGGGCCGCAGCATCGCCATCTACAAGATATTTCCCGTGGCAAGCGACGCCCACGCCCGCTTCGACGCCACCAGCCGCACCTATAAGTACTTCTTGCACACTAGCAAGAGCCCCTTTCTCACCCAGTACAGCTGGGAGTGCCATCACCAGCTCGATTTTGAGCTGATGAATGAGGCCGCGAGCCACCTGCTGCACTACCGCGACTTCACCTCGTTCAGCAAGCTGCACACCGACGTGAAGACCAACAACTGCCTTGTCACCCACGCCCAGTGGACACCCCTGGGCGATGCTGACGACGGCCGCTGGGTGTTCACCATCACGGCCGACCGCTTCCTGCGCAACATGGTGCGCGCCATCGTGGGCACCCTGGTCGACGTGGGGCTGCACAAGCTCGGTGTCGACGACTTCGACCGCATCATCGAGATGAAAGACCGCTGCGTGGCCGGCCAGTCGATGCCCGGCAACGCCCTTTTCCTGTGGCACATTACCTATCCCTACCCCATCGAGTGAGGCCGAAACTTGCTGGGAAGAAACAAAAAGAAAAAAAACGCTCGAGGCGACGATTCACATCGGCAGCGCGCGAGCGTTATTTTTCAGTTTACTACTAGAAGTGGCTACGTAATTTTTGTTGAATCTTTCAACTAATAACTAATTCACTTTTTGATATATATTCACATTTACTGATATTTCTCTTGTCACATTGCAAAGGTAGCGCCAAGTGCAGGCGCCGGCAATCACAACATTTTGGTATTTCTGCGTTTTTTTATCACCAATTATGATGAATTTGGGGTGAATTTCACTATTTTTGTGAAAAATAACGCCATCAATCATGCAGAAAAAAGCAATCATCACACTCGCATTCGTGCTGCTCGTCGTGCTATCGGCAAGCGCGCAGTTGCTGTGGCGGGTGAGCGGCGGCTCCCTGGAGCGGCAAAGCTACCTCTTCGGCACCATGCACCAGGTAAACGGCAACTTCATCGACTCTATCAAGGGATTGAACGACGCGATAGGCCACGTCGACGGCGTGTGGGTAGAGATTGAGGACAGCCAGCTCAATAGCAAGGAAGCCCTCTCCTACCTGTCGAGCGCCATGCTTGCACCGGCCGACAGCACCGTCGACCAGTTCCTCTCACCGGCGGGCATCAAGATTGTGAAGGGTGTCATCGACAAATACTTTGGAGGACTCGTGAGCTTCGACACCTTCAAGAAGCTGAAACCAGCCGCCATCATGACGCAAATTCAGGTCCTGCAACTCATAGAGATCGACAAGGGCATCAACTTGAGCAACGTGAATGCGCTGCTCGACGCCACAGTGCAGACCCGCGCCAGGGCCGCAGGAAAGACCATCAACAGCCTCGAGACGCTGGAATTCCAGGCACGCCTGCTCTTTGGCTACCCCTTGCGGGAGCAAGCCGCCGATTTGCTCGAGTTTTGCAAGGCCGACGCCGTGGTGCTCGACAAGACGGCCCAACTGGTAAAAGCCTACAAGCACCAGGACCTGGGCAAAATCGTGGAAATCATGCAAGACCCCGAGATGGGCGGCGACGCGCAGGAGATGGAGCGCATGGTATACAGCCGCAACCGCAACTGGGTGAAGACCCTTGTGCCCGTGATGCAGCAGGGCAGCGTGCTCGTGGCAGTGGGTGCCGGCCATCTGCCGGGCGACAATGGCCTCATCGCCTTGTTGAGAAAAGCCGGATATACCGTTGAGCCCGTGCAATAAAACGGCGTTTTTCGCCGTTTTATATTTAAGCCTATCTTTATGACGTGAACCACCACACATAGGCATCAAAACCTGAATTGAACATGAAACGGCTTAGCAGGCACATCGTGCAGTTCTTACTCATGCAGCTGCTCTTGGTCATGGGCAGCCCCATGCTGTGGGCCTATGATTTCACTCACGACGGCATAAACTACACCATCAGGTCGCAATCGGGCCACCTGGTGAGCGTGAGCAAGGGCAGCTACAGCGGCGCTGTGACGATACCCAGCACCGTGAGCCACGACGGAGCCAGCTATACCGTGACCAGCATCGACGACGAGGCCTTCTCCTACAGCCGCGAGCTCACCCAGGTGTCGCTGCCGGCCACCATCTCAACAATTGGCATCTCGGCCTTCGACAACTGCGCGCAGCTCACCACAATCAACATTCCCAGCGGCGTGACCGCGATTGAAGACGAGACCTTCTACAACTGCTCGGCCCTGTCTCACATCACCCTGCCGTCGAGCCTGGTCGAGATAGGCAGCAACGCCTTTGCCGGCTGTCGCAGCCTAGCATCTCTGTCGCTGCCCAGCGCCACCAGCACAGTGGGCAGCTACGCTTTCCAGCAATGCACCAGCCTGCAGTCGCTCACAGCCACCGGGCTCACGAGCGTGCCGCCCTACATGGCAGTCGGCTGCACGAGCCTGCGCAGTGCCGCGCTGGGCAATGGCGTGCAAGCGATAGGCGAATACGCCTTCTCGGGGTGCTCCAGCCTGACAGCGATATCACTGTCGACCATTGTGCAAACCATCGACGACTATGCATTTCAAGACTGCGCCCGACTCACATCAATAGAGTTTCCCGGCAACCTGGCAAGCGTGTCGAGTTGCGCTTTCACCGGCTCGGGACTGCACAAACTCATCGTCACCGACAGCGGCAACCACACGCCACTCGCAGTCACGGGCACCGAGACCGCCATCCCAGTCACGCTCGACAGCCTGGTGCTGGGCCGCGCATTCACCGGCAATGCCATCGACCCGGCATCGAGCGCGGCAGCCTCGCGCTACATGATCAACGTGGGCCAATTGAGCTACCTGGAGTTCGCCCCAAACTACGATGCCACATTCAATCCCGCCCACTATTCCAATCGCCTGAATGCCATCTATGCCTACAACGTCAATCCCAGCGCCATCAACAGCTTTCACGCCCTCACCTACATGTCGGTCACGCTCCACGTGCCCCAAGGCAGCCTCAGCCTGTATAAGAGCACACAGGGATGGAACAATTTCAAGCTTTATACCCAGGTCGACGAGCTTGTGGTGAAGGGCGACGTGAACCGAGACGGCATTATCAATGTGGGCGACGTCACCGCCCTCAACAACATGATACTGGGCAAGCCAGCCGACAGCAGCTTCCAGAACGCCGATATGAATGGCGACGGCATCATCAATGTGACCGACACCAGCCTGCTCATCAAGCTCATCGTCACCACCAAGTGAGCGCAACTGCCACCGCGCGCCTTGCAGGCACAAAAAAAACCCGGCGGCTATCTCACGATGCCGCCGGGCCCTAAATACTATGTGTGTGTTGTAGTGTGATGTATCTTTTTGTATAACTTAATCAGTACTCATATGTGTGTGTGTGTATGCAAAACGTGCTTGCTCCTATTGGAGCGAAACCATCAGTCAATGTTGATGACCTTGGTTTCCTTCTTCAGCTCTTGAGGGGTGAACTTTGGAAGTTTCACCGTCAAGATGCCGTTCTCAACGCTGGCGCCAATCTTGTTGCGGTCGACGTCGTCGGGCAGGATGAGCGACTGGTGGAACTGCGTGTAAGCAAACTCACGGCGCAGATACTGACCCTTCTTGTCGGGATCCTCCTCCTTGTTGTCGGTCTTCTTCTCCAGGTCAATCACCAGGTTGTCGTCCTCGTCAAGGCTCACCTTGAAATCTTGCTTGGTCATGCCAGGAGCAGCGACCTCTACGTCATACTCATTGTCTTTCTCAATCACGTTGATGGCCGGAGCCGTTGCATTGGTCCTTGGTAAGAAATCGGTGTCAAAGAAATCGTTGAACACATCGGGAAGCCAATTTGAATTTCTACGAGCTAATAACATAATCTATATCTCCTATAATTTTAAATGTCAAACTTTTAATTAATTTTTCTCGAGCCTCACTCATCGTGGAGCTCGCCCATAAAACTCGCAAAGCACATGCCAAAGCGGGAAGTAGACAAAATGTAACTTCACGCCGCACCCGAAATGGACAAAGTGGCTACTTTGGTGCCAAAAAGTAAGTTTTTATCAGCAATTTTGCTTAACTTTGCCCCGAGTGATGATGAAAAGAGCAGTTTTATACATTATTATCTTGCTTCTTGCCCTGCCGGCAGCCCACGGCAAGGCCCGCAGCCAATACCTGTGGCCCGATGCGCAAACGCGCACCAGCAACATCGCCGTGCCCAGCCTGAGCGACACAGCGGGCATCGACACCGTGACCGTACAGCCCAGCGCCATCTTCATGCCCCTCATCTTTGAGCGGCAGCAAAACAAGACGCAGCCAGGCGGCATCGATGTGCCCAAGCTGCAGCTCGGCAAGGCCAGCGGCACGAGCCTGAATGTGGACCGCTCTTGGCTCGACGAGGCGCTCTCGACCCGCGACCGGGTGAACGCCATCAGATACAACACCATGGTGCGCCAGCCACAGCTTGTGCGCTACAACGAGCGCACCCTGCCCGAGCCGCCACGCGAGTATGTGGTGACCCCCGACCCCGGCAAAAACAAACTCGTGGTCGACCCCGTGGTGAGCGAGCCCACCACCGTCGACAACGCCTTTATCGACCGCCGCGAGCTCAAGCGCCGCAACTGGCTGCACACCATTCGCACCTCGCTCCACTTCACCCAGGCCTACATCAGCGACAACTGGTACCAGGGCGGCGAGAACAATGTGAACGTGCTGGGCAACGTGCAGTGGGACTTCAACCTGAACCAGACGCTGCACCCCAAATTCCTCTTTGAGAACACGATGAGCTACAAGCTGGGCATCATGACCGCCCACAACGACACGCTGCGCGGCTATGCCATCAACGAGGACAACTTCCAGTTTAACAGCAAGTTTGGCTACAAAGCTGTAAAAAACTGGTACTACTCGGCCACGTTGCAATTCAAAACGCAATTTTTCAACAACTACAAGTCAAACACCCGCACCATGACGGCCTCGTTTCTCTCGCCCGGCGAGCTGAACCTGGGCCTCGGCATGACCTATAACTACAAGGACAAGGAGAGCATCAAGGTGTTCTCGCTCTCGGTAGCCCCCATGTCCTACAACATGAAGATATGCCGCGACATCGACCGGCTCAAACCCACCTCGTTTGGCATCGACGCAGGCCACCACACCAAGCACAGCTTTGGTAGCAACCTCGAGGGCAAGCTCACCTGGCGCATCAGGGCCAACATCACCTGGACCTCGCGCCTCTATGCGTTCACCAACTATGAGTATGTGCAGGGCGATTGGGAAAACACCTTCGACTTCTCCATCACCCGCCACCTCAACACCCAAATCTACACCCACCTGCGCTACGACAAGTCGCACACCTACGACCCCGACTGGCACTACTGGCAATTCAAGGAAATCTTGAGCTTCGGCCTCACCTACCGCTTCGCCACCAATTAAACTTTTTTAACCCAAAATACTGCGCCAGCCGATGCATGAATCGTGCGCCAGCCGTGTTACCTGTGTAGAAAATAAAAATAGGAGAAACAAGAAAATGAAAAAGTTCAAGCTATTATGTGCGATGGCATGCCTGCTGGCGACGGCATGTGCCATGCAGTCGTGCAACGACGATGACGACGACAACTACGACTACGTGATGCCCAATGCACTCGTCACAGTGAAACCAGCGGCCGGCAACGCAGGCTTCTACCTGCAACTCGACGACAGCACCACGCTCAAGCCCGTGAACATGACCCAGTCGCCCTTTGGCAACAAGCAAGTGCGCGCACTGGCCAACTTCACCCTAGTGGACCAAGACCCAGCGCCCTACAACAAGGCCGTGCGCATCAACTGGATCGACAGCATCCTCACCAAGTCCATGGCCAAAGACCTGGGCGACCTCAACCCCGCCACCTATGGCAACGACCCCGTTGAGATTGTCAAGGACTGGGTCACCATTGCCGAAGACGGCTACCTCACCCTGCGCGTGCGCACGCTCATGAGCGGCCAGGTGAGGCACATCGTGAACCTGGTGGCCACCCCCACGGCCGACAATGCCTATGTCGTCACCTTCTATCAAAATGCCCAGGGCGACACAATAGGCGGTGTGCCCACCGACGCGCTGGTTGCATTTGACCTGGGCAGCACGCTGCCCGACACCCAGGGCAAGACCGTCGACCTCGTGCTCAAGTGGAACAGCTACAGCGGTGCCAAGCAAGCCACCTTCAAGTATTGCACACGCAAGGCCACCACTGCCACCGTGAATCTCTCGAAGTTGAACTACACCAAGTGGGTGAAATAGCGCATAATCTACTAGCAACGCAGCTTGAGCTCCGAAATTGCACATAGATTCCTCAAGCATCTGCATAAAACAAGAAAATGATTTATGCTCGGCATGGACTGCAGACTCGGCAACTGCACAAGGGCACTGTGAGCTGCAAGCCTGCCACAACGCAATCACTACTATTATATGATATTAGAAGCAATCAACCAAGCATCACGGCTGTGGGCACAACGCACAGCCATGGTAATCGATGGCCAATCCTACAGCTATAGCCAGTTGTTCTCTATCGTTGACCAGGTATATAGCAAGTTGGCCAACATCGACAGCGGAGTAATAGGTATTGTGAGCGGAAACAACATAGGCACCTATGCCTCGATACTGGCGGTGCTCTATGCCGGCAAAACCTATGTGATACTGTCGCCCGACTTTCCTGAGCAACGCAATCGGGAAATTTCGAGACAAGCAGCAATAGGCCACGTCATCACTCCTTCGGGGCTCGAGCCCAACAACGATGCGACTTATTATGCCCCAGAGCCAGTCGCAACGTGTGCCAACGCCTATATCATCTTCACATCGGGCAGCACAGGTCACCCCAAGGGTGTACCTATCTCGCGTGCCAATCTCGATGCATTTTATCAAGCCTACAGTCAACTGGGATGGAAACTCGACGAGCACGACCGCATGCTGCAAATGTTCAAGCTCACCTTCGACGTCTCGGTGGTTTCATTCCTTTATCCTCTCACGCTGGGAGCCTCGGTCTACACCGTGCCCGACGAGGGCTTCAAGTATGCCAACGTGCTCGATGTGCTCGACACCTATCACATCACCTTTGCTGCCGTGGCTCCATCGGTGCTACGATTGTCAAGGCCTTTTTTCGACCGCCTGCTACTGCCGCATCTCAAGTATATGGTGGTAACTACCGAAGCTACCGAAGCAAGCCTGATTGCTGATTTCAAGAGCTGTATTCCCAACGCTCAAGTCGTCAATCTCTATGGCCCCACTGAGTGCACAATCTACTGCACAGCCTATTTTCTGCCAACCCAGGGCTCTCCTAAGCAACACAATGGCCTGCTGTGCATAGGCCGGCCGCTTAAGGGCATGAAGAGCCTCATCATTGATGAAAACGGAAAGCTGGCGAACCACGACGAGAAAGGAGAACTGCTGATGAGCGGCCCACAGGTGATGAGTGGCTACTTGAACGATGCAAGCAAAACGCAAGAAGCCATGACATGGATACACGGCACCCGATATTACCGCACAGGCGACATATGCTATTACGACGAGAGCGGTGAAATTTACTGCTTGGGGCGTAAAGACATGCAAGTGAAAATACAGGGTTATCGCATCGACCTGGGGGAAATCGAGAGCCGTGCCAAAGCATACTTCATGGGCAAGCGCAATGCTGTAATGGTAGCTGTAAAGTGTTCAGGGCAACTCACCGAGTTGCATCTGGTCGTCGAGGGAAAGCCCTGCGACCCCGTCGGGGTCATGCATTATCTTGCCATGCATGTGGCCAGCTACATGATGCCCAAGCAAGTGCACTTTATCGACACGTTCCCCCTCAACGCCAACAGCAAAATAGACCGTAATAAAATAAAAGAAATAATAATATCTTAAGGCGTATGGAAAAAATTATCACTACACTCACCCACATTATCTCCAAGTTGCTTAACCGCGACAACATCTTGCTCTCGCCCGAAACCACGGCACACGATGTCGACGGCTGGGACTCAATCACCAACATGCTCATAATCAACGAAGTGGAAAAAGTCTACCACATCAAGTTTTCATTCCGGGATATTGCCCACATGAGAAACGTGGGAGACCTGTGCGGCATGATTAAAGAAAAGACAAGCAGCAACAGTTAGCAGACCCATGTCGTTTATCTCATTGCAGTTCGTCATCCTCATGGTGGCGACCCTGCTAGCGTTCTACCTGGCGGGAGAGCGCTACCGAAAGCTGGTGTTACTGGTATCCAGTTGCATTTTCATAGGATATTATCACCTGCAATTCCTCTTTATTGCCATAGCTGTGTCGCTGTTTACCTATGCTGCAGGCCTACTCATCGAGAGGTCAAGACGCAGTCGGTGGCACAAGCCACTATATGTGGGCAGTCTTGCGGCAATGATATTGTTTTGGATATTCTGCCGCAACTCGGCGGCTCTGCTTGGCACCACAGGATTTCTTTTCCCACTTGGCATCTCGTTTTACACGTTCCAAGCCTTGTCCTATATCACCGAGATTTACTGGGGCGAGGAGAAAGCTGAAACCAGTTTGCCCGATTTCATGCTCTACATGTTGCTTTTCATGAAATTCATATCAGGCCCCATAGAGCGGTCACGCGACATGTTACCGCAGCTGCATCACATGCAGCAGGCCAACTATGAGATGATGGCAATGGGCATGAAAATCCTGTTTGTAGGGCTTTTCAAGAAAATCGTGATTGCCGACCGGCTGGCGATTTACATCGACCCCGTCTTCGACACGCCGCAATCGTTTGCCACCGAGCAGCTCATTGCCGCCTGCCTCATCTACCCCATCTATCTCTATTGCGACTTTTCGGGATATACCGATATTGCCATAGGATGCGGCCGACTGTTTGGGCTAAAGATATCTCCCAACTTCGACAGGCCATTTATAGCGCAGTCCACGGCCGAGCTGTGGCGGCGATGGCACATGTCACTCTCGTTTTGGGTGCGGGACTACATCTACTATCCCCTGTCGGCTACAATGCGCCGCTGGGGGCTCAATGGCATCTTGATGAGTGTAGTCATCACATTTGTATTGCTGGGAATATGGCACGGAGTGGGTTTGAGTTTTGTAATCTATGGATTGATTCAAGGCCTGTCGATTGCCTACGAGATGAAAACCAAGAAAATGCGCGACCGGCTCAAGCAGCTATTGGGCAAGGGCTTCAAGCTGTGGTCGGTATTACGCATGTATCTCATCTTTGCCGTCTCGCTCATCTTCTTTCGCTGCGCCCACTTCAAGAATGCATGGTACTTCGTCACTCACATGTTTGTCAACTCGACCGACGACTGGACTGGCTGGGGGCTCAACATTCCAGTGCATTACCGCTGCGTGACACTCATTGCCATAGCATTGATGTTGGCATTTGAGTATATGCAGGCCCGCTACGACTTGCTGAAGCGCATCGAGAAACTGCGGCCTGTGTGGAGATGGTCGATATATTATGTAATGATTTTTGCCTTGCTGGCCTATGGGAAAATAGGTGCCGACAACTTTGTCTACGTTCAGTTTTAACCACATGTGGAGATGAAATATTACAACAGCCGAAAAAATTTCTTCAAACTCATGCGCAACCTTGCGCTATTCAGTCTCCCTTTCATGGCATGTGCTGTAGTCTATGTGCATGACGACCCCTTCAGAGTGTTGCGGCGCTACAACAACTACGACACCATGGTGAGAATAAACGAGAACTACGTGGGTTGGCAAATCTACAAAACCCATGTCGACTCGCTTCACTACAACTCCTACATACTGGGCAACTCCTGCACCATGGCATTTCGATGCCGCGACTGGGAACGCCACCTGGACAGCGGTGACCGCGCAATACGCCTCTATGCCAATGCCGAAAGTCTGAAAGCCATCGACCTGAAACTGCGTGCACTCGACAAGGCCGGAGCGAGCATTAAAAATGTGCTCTTGGTGCTCGACGCCAACTCCTTGAGCAAGACCCAGCTCGACGAGGGCTACACCCATGCCCTGCCGCCCGACATCACAGGAGGCAGCAATTGCGACTTCCAGCTGAGATTTGTACAAGCATTTTTCAGGCCTGAATTTTTGTTCAAGTACTTTGCAGGCAAATTGACAGGGCATTACTCACCCAAGTGGAAAGACTTCAACACCTATGGCCACACGATCGACCCGCTCAACAATGACCTCTACAATCCTCGAGAGAAGATGATAGCCCGCGAGGGAAAGCGCTATTGGACAATCCACGCCCAGGATTTCCCGAGCCGCGAGGCCACAGCGGGCATCACGAGAGCACAAGTGATATGGAGCGAGCAAAACACACTGTTGCACTCCATTGCCGGTGTACTGGCGCGCCACCATGCAAGAGTGAAGGTGCTACTCAGCCCCGAATACGACCAGTCGAGCATCAATCCACGAGATGTGTCTACACTCAAGCACATTTTTGGCAAAAACAATGTGTATGATTTCTCTGGCGTCAACATCTACTCGAGCGATTTGCACAACTTCTATGAGAAATCGCACTACCGGCCGGTACTGGGGCGCAAACTGCTCGATGTGATATACAGCAAGGAGCAATACAGCGGCCAAACGAGAAATTAGGCGCAACAATGTGATAAATCGTTTTGCAGTTAGCACGATATGTCGTAAATTTGCTATCGACAACCAACACCCTGCAGCAATGAGAAACCTGCTCACCACACTATTGCTCGCGCTGCTTGCCGTGGCAAGCCAAGCCCAGCTGCCGCCACAGTCGGTGGTGCTGCCGGGCATCGACGAGGAGGGCATGAAGGCCCGCTTTGCCGAGAGCGACATGCAGCAACTCGAGGGCATATGGTACTACCCCAACGAGGAGATGACGCTCGCCATCGAGAAGTGGGACGGCGAGCAAAACATAGGCTACCGCATCATCTTGCTCGCCAGCGGCGACATCGAGCTGCTGCCGGGCACCGTGATGGGCTATGTGGCCCGCAGCGCTGTCGACAACAAGTTCAGGCTGTGGCTCTACAGCCAGCGCAGCCACGTGACCCTGGCCTCTCCACTCGAGTGCGTGGCCACGCTCAACGCCGACGCCACATCGCTCACGTTCGACCCGCCGCACTGGAAGGTGAAGGTGCGAGTGAATTTCGCGCGATTCCTGCCCAGCCTCTTCAGGGGCGTGTCGGTCATTCCCGAGAAAGAAGAAGAGAAACTGCCTGTGGGCTTCAAGAAGATCTACCCAGCTGGCGGCAACGGAAATGTGTTTAACGAGATAAGATACCTATGAGACAACTCATCGTGATACTCGCAGCCATCATGCTGGTGCTGAGCGCGGGGGCGCGCACCCGCACCACGCAGCAGTCGCTCAAAAACCAGTCGGCACCCGTCGAGATGCTGCCTGCCGACGAGAGCGACACCACGGCTGGCATCAACCCCGGCGATGTGACGCTGCGCGGCTACAGCAAGCGCGCCAGCGATGCCAAAGAGTCGTTTTTCATCACCAACAACACCCGCCGCCGCATCTCGGCCGTGACCCTCATGCTGCGCTACAGCACCCTCACGGGCGACATGCTGCATGAGCGCAAGGTCACCATCACCGTGCTACTGCGCCCCGGCGAGAGCCGCCTGGTGAGCATCAAGTCGTGGGATGTGCAGCGTCTCTTCTACTACTACGCCGGTCCCAAGCCCCGCAAGAGCGCCACGCCCTACAAGGTGGCATTCCGCCTCACGGGCTACGACATCCCCGTGGGGAAATGAGTTTTAACCAAAGATGGTGAATTTATCCCCGTGAGAGGCGACTCCCACTGTGGTTGTATCGAATTTTATAGGGGGGATTGCCCACGTTGTCGATAAATTGGAATGCCGTGACTGTCGCAATGTACTTGTCACGGCCACACTACGATAATTAGCCTCTATCCTGCCGAAATTGGCGGAATAGAGGCTAAATCATATAGGGGGGGTCTCAAATTGAGGCTTCTTCAATCTATTTCAGCCACAAGTAGGTGGTAACACTCTGCTTGCCCAGGTAGTAGGCTTTGGCCTTGATGAGAGTGGCATTGCCGGCAGGCACGGGAGCGGTCCATGCGGGCGAGGCCGTGGTGGGCTCGCTACCGTCGAGGGTGTAGCGTATCGTCTCGCCAGGATACTGGCTGTTGGCATAGAGCATGCCGCCCTCCACCTTGATGCCGGGCTGGCCCAGATGGAAGTTGCGGCCCAGCTTGGCCAGCACAGGCAACTCATGCTCGCCTAGCTTGGCATTGTAGCGGGCGCGGGCGGCGATGAATGTGGCTGGCACGTCGTCGTTCCACTCGGGCTTGGGGTTCCAAGCACGCTCGGCGAGGCCTATGGCCTTGGGCAGCACATAGAGCTGCACTTGGTCGAAATCGCGTATTGTCTCGGCCCACAGCGGACCGATGATGCCCACCACATTTTTGGCCTGGGCCGGGTCGAGAGCTACCTTGCCGTCGCCCACATGCTTCACGTCGAGTGGGTTGCCGTCGTAGTCGGTGCGGGCAGTGCGGTACACGTCGAGCGGCTGTGCCGACCACGAGGCGTACTCGTCGACAGCGCCACCCCAGTGCAAACCTTTCTCATACTGGTGCCAGTTGTAGGCCATGTCGATATAGAAGTTGGTGACGTTGCTCAGCACCGTGGGGTAGCCGGCGTTGGCAAGCTTGTAGGGAATATCGATGCGCTTGCCCACTGTGCTCCAGGCGTTGACGTAGCCAAACCGCTTGGCGAGCTTGGCATTGTAGCCGGCGCTGTGGTCGAGGCCCACTTCCTGCCAGCCACCTATCTTGATACCCATGGGGTAAAGGATGTCGCTCATGCGCTCGATGTAGTACTCGTGCACCTGGTGCTGGGTGGTGAGGCCCCGAGCCTGCTTGAGCGCCTGGATGGCAGGCGATCCATTCCAGGCACCGCTGGCCACCTCGTCGCCGCCCAAGTGAAGCACGTCGAGCGTGAGGCCTGCATCGCGATACATGGCCTGAAGCTCGGTGGCCACCTTGGTGATGAAGTTGTACACGCCATCCTGGGCCACGTTGAGCACATTGTCCTTGTAGTCTTGCACCGAGACGGCGTCGCCGCTGTCGGCGTCATCCCACAGCTGGTAGCGCACGGCCTCGGCCGGGTCGGTATCTTTATACTTATTGTAGCGGGCCCTCATTGCCACAATGGCTGCGCGGGCATGTCCTGGAGTCTCTACCTCGGGGATGACTTTCACGCCACGGGCGTGGGCATACTTGAGCAGGTCGACCATCTGGCTGCGAGTGATATAGCCATTGGCACTCTGCGAGAGGTCGTCGGGATTGCCATTGCCGTCAAAAATCTGGGCGAGGTATTTGTCCTCCTTGATGGTGCAACCGCGGCGCGAGGCAATATCGGTGAGCTCGGGCAGGCCAGGAATTTCCAAGCGCCAGGCCTCATCGTCGGCAAAGTGGAACTGGAAGGTGTTGAGTTTGTAATAAGCGAGGATGTCGATAAAACGCTTGATATTGTCGCAGGTGGTGAAGTTGCGCGAGATGTCGAGCATCAGGCCGCGCACGGGCATGCTGGGCTCGTCGTCGACACGGGCGTTGAGCAGCTGCAAGCCGCTGCCGTGGTCGAGTGCGGCCACCAGGGTCATCACGCCGTCGATAGCGCCCTCTCGGCTGGCGCCCACGATCTTGATGGCCTTGCGCTTCACCGTAATGGCGTAGTGCTCGCTGTTGCTCCACTTGCCAGGCTCCACAGCCAGCTCAATGGCCACGCCGCGGGCCTGCCTGATGCCGCGGGCCTGCAACTCGCCCAGCAGCAGGGTCGCTGCGTCGGCTGCCTGGTTTTTAGCCGTCACAGTCACGCCCTGAGCCAGGTTGCAGGAGCCGCCCGAGAGCTTCACGCTCTTGATCGAGGGGAAGATGTCCCAGCAGGTGAACTTGTTGTCGCTGGTTGCAAGTGTGGCATTGAAATCAAACACCCGGTTGCCGTCGGGATAATCGTTGCGGGCTATCCACTGCCCTGGATTGCGCAACTCGCCATAGGTGATGTGCACGGGCAACGGGTGCTCCATGTCGCCATTCATCACCACGTGGCCGCCCATGGGCGAGTAGCATATGTTGACGTAGGTTCCCTTCATGAGCATGTCGACCACCATCGAGTCGCCGGCAGCCAGGCTGTGATAGGCTGCATTGGGGGTAACCTGGTAGTAGGTGGTCGAGATGAGCTTGATGTCGACCGGGCATCCGGCCGCCGTCTTCAGCGGGCGGGTGAACTGGTTGAAGTAGAACTGCCAGTTGCCATCGAGGGTGGCGCCCGACACATTCTTGATGATGAACCGTGAGCTGTACCAGCCCTTTTCGGCCTGGTTCTGCCCCATCTCCCAGCGCACCGCAATGGGTGCCTGAGCCTGGGCAAGACTTGCTAAATTGAGCATAACAATCAGTAATAGCAATTTCAGTAGATTAAGTTGTTTCATGCGTTGGTATAATATGATTGATGAGTTGATTCTTGTTGATGATATCGTCGAGCAGGCGTGCGCAGGCGTCCTCGAGCAGGTCGAGCACAAGCTCAAAGCCGTCGGCTCCGCTATAGTAGGGGTCGGGCACGTAGTCGTAAGCCGGGAAGCGCTTGCGGTCGATATAGCGGCCCATCGACACAATCTTGCGCTCTTGTTCGAGCGTGGATGCCATGTTGCGCAGGTCGCGCACGTTGGCGCTGTCCATGCCCACGATCAGGTCGAAGTCGTCGAGGTCGTAGCTGCGCACCTGGCGCGCCAGGTGGGTGATGTTGATGCCGCGGCGACTGGCATGGCGCAGCATGCGGGGGTCGGCTTTCCACCCGGCATGGCCGCCATAGGTGCCTGCCGAGTCGATATAGAAGCGGCTGGCGAGGCCGCGCCGGTCGACCAGTTGCTGCATCACCGTCTGCGCCGCTGGCGATCGGCAAATGTTGCCCAGACACACAAACAGTATTTTGTATTGTTTACGTTTCTTGCTCATAAAGTCGTTTAGCGATTACAAAAATACAAAAGAAAATCTAAGCACCAAAAAAAATAGGGATATGCCCTATACCTCATCGCGGTGCGGAACATATCCCTATTATATATCGGAGATGTCTTACAGTGACATTGCGCTTTTACTGATTTTGCCCGAGAATATAGTTAACCAGCACAGTCACATCGGTCACGTCGGTTTTGCCGCTGCCGTCGAGGTCGGTGTTGCTATAGGTGGCGGCGCCAAGTATCACATTCACGAGAGCGGTCACATCGGTCACGTCTACCTTGCCGTCCTGGTCAAGGTCGCCAAAGAGGCCAGTGGTTGAGTCAACAAGTTTGATGGTCTTGTAGGCCGTCCAATCACTCTGGGTGCCATCGCTGTAGGTGGCTTTCACGCGGTACAGGAAGGTGCCGTTAGCCCTGAGGGCGGTCACGTTGTAGAGGGTGTCGGTGATGCCAGTGATGGTGCGGCGGGTCGAGTCGCCGGTCTCAGCCACTGCCTTGAGCGGCGCGCTCGAGGCCTGGCTGGCGTCGCCAGAGTACACCACAGCCTGCTTGAGCATCACGCGCTTCTTGTTGGTGGTGCTTTCAATCTTGATCATGTTGTCGGCCGAGGCATTGCCAGTGAGCAGGGCGGTGTAGTCGGCACTGGTGGAACCCAGGGTGAAAGTCTTGCTGTCGAGCTCATCTCCATTGGCATTGACCACCGACACCTTCATGGGCACGTCGGTATCGACGTTGTAGGGCTTTGCCGTGACCACAACGGTGGTAACGCCATTGCTGGCCTTGAGATTGACAGCCGGACTGGTGACACTGCCTGTCGATCTTGAGGTGCCCAGGCGCAGATAGCCCGTCTCGCTATAGGTGCCCGTTGAGCTCTTAGTCCAGGTGGTGGTGCCACTCGAGAAGTCCTCGGTGAGCAGCTTGGTCACTTGCGACATAATCGTGGAGTCGCACACATAGAGCGTATATTCAGTTGCATTCAGGCCCGGGGTCCAGTGAGCGGTGAATGAGGTGCTGGTGACGTCGCTCGAGTCGGTGAGCACGGGGGCGGTGGTCTCGAGGGCTTTCTTCATGTACCAGAAGCTCACGGTGCCGTCGCTGTTGATGGTGAAATCGGTCATGGGCTTGCCCAGGTAGCCGGCGCTGCCAGTGGCCGTGCCGCTCGAGGTGAGATACAGCTTGGCAGCCGGGCTCGACGCATCGGTGAGCTCGGTGTTGGTGGTTCCGTAGAGGTCGGTGCTCTCGGTGTAGCTGTTCAGCGAGTTGTCGGCAGGGCTAATGGTCATGAGCTGCACACTATTGTTGTTCACCGTGTTGGCATCCCAGCGGCTGGCGATGTAGCTCACGTGGGTGATGAGGGCGCCGCCGCGCGAGTCGGGTATGTACTTGTCCCAACCCTGCTGGGCGCGGTTCTCCACGAGATAATACTCGTTGCTGTTGATGTCGCTCACCACCTTGATGGCCACATCGGTGCTCGCGCTCTTCTGGTTCCACACGGGCAGGGTGTACTGGGTATTCTCGGTTGGGGCCTGCAGAGTCACCCAACCCATGAAATCCTTCTCATAGGCATCGTAGCCGCACGGGGTGTAGCCGTCGTTGTTGTAGCAGCCATAGTCCATCAGGCTCCAAGAGCCCATGCCATAGTAGCCGCTGCTGTAGGTGGTCTCATAGAAGTCGGGCAAGCCCAGGCAGTGGGAAAACTCGTGGCAGAAGGTGCCCACGCCGTCCATCTTGGTACCGCTGTCGTTGCTGCCGTTAATCTCGTTGAACACGGCAAACCTGTCAACCTTGGTGTTGTTGTAGGTGCGCACGCCGGTACCGTCGCTATAGTAAGCACCCTCGGCCAAGCTCCACTGGCAGGGCCACACCGCGCTAGTCACTGCCGAGGCCTGAGCCTCGCCCACGCCGGCATAAACCACGATCACCACGTCGGCATAGCCGTCGCCGTCGTTGTCATATTTGCTCCAGTCGATGTCGCCGGCAGCGCTGGCCGAGTCAACGGCCTCGCCCACCATCTTGGCCACGCCCTTGTCGTTGCCGCTCGAGTCGTTGCCGCCATAGGTGGCACGCGTGCTGCTCAGGGTGTAGATGCCGTAGACGTCGAATTGCGGCTGGTACTTGCCGTTAGACTGGTCGCAGAAGTACTGATAGGCGCTGGAACTGCCCTGCGTGTATTGCGACACAAAGTCGGCCTTGGCGTGCGACATCTTCTTGTCGCTGTACTGCACGAGCAGGATGGGCACCCTGGGCGAACCCGAGTTGGGCACCTGCACCTTGCGACGCTCGGCGCCCGCGCGCTGTGCCTTGCGCATCGAGCCGGCGGGGGTGGTTGCGCCAAGTGTCATGTTGGCCTTGTTGGCAGCCACATAGCTTTGCTCGCTGGCGCTGCGGCCAGCCTGGTTGTGGGCCATCACCGTCGAGAGGCCGCTGGCGGTTTTGTAATAGAAATTGCCATTGGCAGCCTGCGCAACGGCCAGGCCGTCGTCGGTCACATAGCCATGGTGCCACTCGTCGCCGCGCATGGTGACCGTGATGGTCGACCCGTCGCTTTGGGTGAACGTCGCGGGAGTGCGCTTTGCCGGAACGGCGGTTGCTGCCAAGCTGGTGCACAGTGCTACGACAGCAAGAGAAAGAAGCTTCTTCATAAATGAAATTTTCAATTTATATAATGTTGTTTATAACTTTTTGATGCCAAGAGAAATGAGACAGCAAAATTAGCCATATTTTTTATCCTGCCGAAATTTTCCCCTCAAGATTTCTTCCTTCCAACAAAAGTTTCCACTTCCTTTACCGAAAAATAATAACAAACATGGGTTATGCGGCGGCTGTGTCGCATAACCCATGATGATTGTTTTTTACCCGGGAGGGCTCTTATGGTTGCGATGCGATCAAGTTGATGAGCTCGGTCACATCGGCCACATCGTAGATGCCGTCGCCGGTGAGGTCGGCATAGGTCAAGTTGCACGGACTCGGGTTGTTGCCCAATATGTAGTTGATGAGTGTGGTCACATCGGCCACATCGACCAACCCATCCATGTTGATGTCGCCCACCTTAGAGGTCTCCTGGCTGAAGAGGGTCACGGTCTCCACATTGGAGGCGGCGCTCTCGGTGCCATCGGTGTAGACGGCCTTCACATAGTAGTTGAAGGTGCCGCCGGCAGTGAGGTCTTTCACCGTGTAGGTGGTGTCGGTGATGCCAGTGATCACTCGGGTGGTGGAATCGCCCGTCTCGATGATTGCCTTGCGGGGTGCGCTTGCGCTGCTGGTGGCCGTGGTGTCGCCCGAGTAGAGGGTCACGTTGTTGATCTCAACGCGACGGCCACTGCCAGTGGTGGCAAATTTCACGGTCTGGCCTGTAGCTGACTCGCAATCGAGCACCACGGTGTGGTCGGCAAAGCTGGAAGTGAGGGCTACCGTAGATTTCGCGCTGCCGCACGACACCACAACCGAGCTGCCGCTGTCGTAGCATCGAGCATTGAAGCGCACGGTCACCTTGCCTTTGCTCTTGCTCAGGTCGAGCGAGGGCGTCACGATATAGCCGCTATAGCTTGCTGAACCCAGGCGCACAACGCCTGCGGTGGAGGTGCCATATACTCTCGAGCCCGACCAGCCCGACACGTCGGCAAGGCTGCTGAGCAAGCTTGAAATGCTTTTTCCATTATAGTTGCTGGTGAGGCCCGAGAAGTTCTCGTCCCACAGTTTGCTCCATGTGGCCTTGGGCTTGGTGTTGACATAGAGGGTGTAGCTTGACACATTCTCGGCCGGCGTGGCGTCGCTCCAGCGGGCACGGAACTGGGTGAGGTTGACATAGGCCGAGTCGGCAGGCGCCATCACGGGGGTGTAGGCCAGCAGGCGGCCCACGCCGCTCACGGTCACAGTGTCGGCCAACGCTCCGCTGGTCACGACGATATAGCCGTCGTATTTCGCAGCCTTGGTGGGCTTAAAGGTCACTGTCACAGCCTGGTTCACTGTCGAGTCGGCAAGCGCGATGGTCGCTGGCGACACGGTGAAGGCGCTGCTTGTAGAGCGCACGCTCACTGCTGCCGTGAGCTTCTTGCCCACGACGGTAATGGTGGCTGTGCTATCGGTGTTCACGGTCACCGAGTCAAATGCAAGTGTGGCTGGCGTGGCCTTGAGTGTGGGCCCATTGCTGTGCACCCAGCACCATCTGCAGGCCGGCCAGGGCATTGATCTTGCCGGCACC
>OMUK01000066.1 GCA_900314215.1 uncultured Prevotellaceae bacterium | reverse complement strand
GCAGCGGCACAAAGGCAGCAGGGATTGATGTGGTGAAATGTGATTTTTTTTGTAATTTTGCAATTCATAAAGGAAATAAATATATAAAACATAGCTTGTTTATGAACACTCTTGCAACGAAGTACGACCCCAAGGAGGTCGAAGACAAATGGTATAAATACTGGCTCGACCACAAGCTGTTTCGCTCAGTGCCCGACGAGCGCGAGCCCTACACCATCGTGATACCGCCGCCAAACGTGACCGGCGTGCTGCACATGGGCCACATGCTCAACGAGACCATACAAGACATCCTGATGCGCCGCGCGCGCATGCTGGGCAAAAACGCCCTGTGGGTGCCTGGTACCGACCACGCCTCGATTGCCACCGAGGCCAAGGTGGTCAACCGCCTGGCCCAGCAAGGCATCAAGAAGACCGACTTGACCCGCGAGGAGTTTCTGAAGCACGCTTGGGACTGGACCCACGAGCACGGCGGCATCATCTTGCAGCAACTGCGCAAGCTGGGCGCCAGCTGCGACTGGGACCGCACAGCCTTCACCATGGACGAGGTGCGCTCCAAGAGTGTGATCAAAGTATTTTGCGACCTTTACAACAAGGGCCTCATCTACCGTGGCGTGCGCATGGTGAACTGGGACCCCAAGGCCCTCACCGCCCTGAGCGACGAGGAGGTGGTATATAAGGACGAGCACAGCAAGCTCTACTACCTCAAGTATCGTGTCGTGGAGCAAGACGACGTGAAGCAGATTGACGAGGGCAACATCCTGCACAAGGACGCGCAAGGCTACTATGCCGTGGTGGCCACCACCCGCCCCGAGACCATCATGGGCGATACAGCCATGTGCATCAACCCCAACGACAAAAAGAACACCTGGCTGCGTGGCAAGCACGTGATTGTGCCGCTCGTGGGCCGCGAGATACCCGTGATCGAGGACGACTACGTCGACATCGAGTTTGGCACCGGCTGCTTGAAGGTGACCCCTGCCCACGACCCCAACGACCACATGCTGGGCGACAAGTACAACCTCAAGAGCATCGACATCTTCAACGACAACGGCACCGTGAGCGAGGCAGCAGGCCTCTATGTGGGCATGGACCGCTTCGACGTGCGCAAGCAAATCGAAACCGACCTCACCCAGGCCGGCCTCATGGAGAAAGTGGAAGCCTACGACAACAAGGTGGGCTTCAGCGAGCGCACCAATGTGCCCATCGAGCCCAAGCTCTCGATGCAATGGTTCCTCAAGATGAGCGACCTCACCAAGCCTGCCCTTGCCGCTGTCGAAAATGGCGACATCAAGTTTGTGCCCAAGAAATACATCAACACCTATCGCCACTGGATGACCGACACCAAGGACTGGTGCATAAGCCGCCAGCTGTGGTGGGGACACCGCATCCCGGCCTACTTCCTGCCCCAGGGCGGCTATGTGGTGGCCGAGACCAAAGAGGAGGCCTTGAAGCTGGCACAAGCCAAAGACCCCAAGCTCACCCTCGACGACCTGCGCCAGGACGAGGATTGCCTCGACACCTGGTTCTCGAGCTGGCTGTGGCCCATCTCGCTCTTCGACGGCATATGCAACCCCGGCAACCCCGAGATCAAGTACTACTACCCCACCAGCGACCTCGTGACGGGTCCCGACATCATCTTCTTCTGGGTGGCGCGCATGATCATGGCCGGCTACGAGTTTATGGGCGACAAGCCATTTAAGAATGTGTATTTCACCGGCATCGTGCGCGACAAGCTGGGCCGCAAGATGTCGAAGTCGCTCGGCAACAGCCCCGACCCGCTCGAGCTCATCGACCGCTATGGCGCCGATGGCGTGCGCATGGGCATGATGCTTGCCGCTCCGGCCGGCAACGACATCCTCTACGACGACTCACTGTGTGAGCAAGGCCGCAACTTCAACAACAAGATATGGAACGCCTTCCGCCTGGTGAAGGGATGGGATGTGGCCGACGGCATTGAGCAGCCCGAGCACAGCAAGCTGGCTGTGGGGTGGTTCCAGAGCGTGCTCAACAGCACCCTTGCCGAGGTCGACGACCTCTTCTCCAAGTTCCGCCTCAACGAGGCCTTGATGGCCATCTACCGCCTCTTCTGGGAGGAGTTCTCGGCATGGTACCTCGAGATTGTGAAGCCTGCCTATAAGCAACCCATCGACCGCGCCACGCTCGACGCCACGCTGGGCTTCTTCGACGCCCTGTTGCGCATGTTGCACCCCTTCATGCCCTTCATCACCGAGGAGTTGTGGCAGCACATCACCGAGCGCCGCGATGGCGAGAGCATCATGTATGCTCCCATGCCCAAGGCCGGCAAGGTCGACCAGAGCATACTCGACGCCATGGCCGAGGCCAAGGAGATCGTGTCGGGCGTGCGCAGCGTGCGCCTGAGCAAGAACATAGCCAACAAGACCCCGCTCAAGCTGCTCATCGTGGGCCAGTGGACCAACCCCTGCAAGAGCGTGATCGAGAAGCTGGGCAACCTGGAGTCGATCGCCGAGACTGGCGCCAAGAATCCGGCCGCTTCGGCATTCATGGTGGGCACCACCGAGTATGAGGTGCCGCTCGAGGGCAGCATCGACGTTGAGGAGGAAATCAAGAAGCTCGAGGCCGATCTCAAGTATCAGCAAGGCTTCCTGGCCAGCGTGGAGAAGAAACTGAGCAACGAGAAATTTGTGGCGCACGCTCCCGAGGCCGTGGTCAACAACGAGCGCAAGAAGCAGGCCGATGCCCTGAGCAAGATCAAGACCTTGCAAGAGAGCATCGCAGCCCTCAAGAAATAATGCGCGCCAGCTCACTCGATGTGAGCATGGCACATGAAACTTAAAAATCCCGGGCAGCGGCTGCTGCCCGGGATTTTACTGTTTTTTTTATACGAAAGATTGATTATTTTTCGACCAAGAAAATAAATTAATCGTCGTTCTTGACGATGAGCTCGCCGCTCTTCACCTCCATCAAGTCGGAGTCGTCGGCTTTGCGTATCGTCACGCGCCCGTTGCGGAACTTGCGGGCATCGCTGCGATGCACAAGAAAATCGATTTTCTTGCGGCCCGCCATTTTGTCTTTGACCACCCAATAGCCGTTCACATAGGGGTTGGTTTCGCTCGTCACTATGATGGTGTCGCCAAATCGGTAACCAGCCCTGTAAAGGTCGAGCGAGAGAGCCACCCAGCGGTGCTCGCCGCTTTTCACCTTGGTGGGAACGATGCGGTCGCCGCTTGCGGTGTGGTCGCCAGTGCGGGCATAGTACATCGTGCCAAACACGTCGTGCGACTTCCCGCTTGCCACAGCAGCAAGGCTAAAAATGGTCATCAGGATTACTAATAATTTCTTCATTTTACTAACTTTTTGGAGGGTTAAAAAATGTCATTTATTCAGTTCTGACATTGCAAAGTTAACCTATCTATTTGATAATGAACACCATTATTGAAACTTTAACTTTTAACGTAAAAAACGTTATTCCATTTTTTCCATTTTTTTGGCGTTTTAAACCCCTCGCGATGCCCCACCAATAAAGAAATCCCGGGAAATTTCAAGTTTGTTAAAATTTGTAATTAATAATCGAGTTTACAAGTGTAAATAGTTAAAATTTTTAAGAATTAAGCGCTTTTTGCTCTGTTTCGAGCCCCAAAACTGCATGCAGGGCACAATATGGATGGGAGTGGCGCATCACGCTTGTGCAGCCCGCCCCAAAAGATTGTCCTTTTGTTCCATTTACTGTCAATTTTGTAATATGCAGGATTGAAATTTGGAGATTTTTTGGTTACTTTGCCCCATGCATCACACTAAATTGACCATATCTTTATGTATCTTGGCTTGCCTGACGGGGGTGGCCGGGTGTGACTACATCAACTATCACCCCTACGACGTGAACATCGACGGCGAGCGCAACGTCAACACCAAGAACATGGCGCGCATCGAGTCGCAGTGCCTGGGCAAGGACACCATCATCTTTGCCGCCACAGGCGACACGCAGGGATGGTACGACGAGACCAAGGACTTTGTGAAAGATGTGAACCGCCGCGACAGCATCATGTTTGTCATTCACGACGGCGACCTCACCGACTACGGCACCGAGAAGGAATTTGAGTGGCAGCGCAACATTCTCAACGGGCTCAACGTGCCCTACGTGTGCGACATAGGCAACCACGACTGCCTGGGCACGGGCAAAGAGAGCTTCCAGAAGATATTTGGCGAGACCAATTTCACATTTATCGCCGGCCGTGTGAAATTTATCAATCTCAACACCAATGCGCTGGAGTATGACTACGACGAGGCCATCCCCGACCTCGACTACATCGAGTCGCAAGACACGCTGCGGGCCGGCGAGTTTGACCGCTGCGTGGTCACGATGCATGCCAAGCCCTACAGCGACGTCTTCAACGACAACGTGGCCAAGTCGTTTCAATTTCACTATCTGCACGGCCTGCCAGGCTTGCTCTTCTGCATCAACGGCCACGACCACAGCCTCGACCAGCGCGACATCTTCAACGACGGCGTGATCTATTATCAGACGCCGTGCATCGAGAAGCGGCAGTACTACATATTTAAAATCACCCCCAGTGGATACAGCTATGAAGTGGTTTCTTTCTAACATCGTGGCCCTCCTTGCCGCCACAACCTGCACGGCCGCCGCAACGACACCACCAGAGGCCACGACAGTCGCCGACACGGTGTATGTGACCCGCGTCGACACGGTATACATCCACACGAGCAGCGCTGCCGACTCGATAGCCGACGTTGCCCCCTACGCCCGCCGCCTCGACCGATACTACAAGTTCTGGGGGCGCCTCATCCCGCGCGGCGTGCGCGTGCAGTATGCCGGCAACATGGGCATGTTCTCGGCCGGGCCCACCTGGATCTACGGCAAGCGGCACTGGGAGACCTCGCTCATGCTGGGCTTCGTGCCCAAGCACAACGCCCATCACGGCATGTTGACGATGACCATCAAGCAAGACTACCTGCCCTGGTCGATACACTTCGACAAGGTGGGGCTCGACTTCCAGCCCCTGGCCACGGGTTTCTACTTCAACACGGCATTCAGCCACAAGCTGTGGGTGCACCAGCCCTCACGCTACCCCAAGGGCTACTACTGGTTTGCCACCCGCCTGCGCTCTAATATATATATAGGTGAACGGCTCAAGTTCAACATCCCCGAAAACCGACGAAAAGGGCTGTGCAGGAGCATCAGCCTGTTTTATGAGCTCAGCACCTGCGACTACTACTTCATCCAGAAGGTTAAAAACAGCTACATCACGCCCGATAAGTGGGTCACATTGTCGTTTGGTATACAAATTGAGTGGCTTTGACGATTTTTTTTGTAGATTTATAAATCATTTTATATATTTGCGCCCACTAAGCAGGGAAAGCCCGAGTTTTGCCCCAATTTGGGCCAAAAAGTCCCAAAATTGGGCCATTTCACGGAGTTTTTGGACTGTTTGTTTTAAAAATTTAGTTAAATTTTTGTTGTAAACAAAAAATTTGTTACTTTTGCCAAGTTTTTAATAGAGTATAATGTTTTAATTTTTTTTTGAACTATGAAAAAGATTATTCTGTTAGCTGCCGCAATTCTCGGCATTACTGCTGCCCAGGCACAGGTTGCTGACCACGTGTATGGTACTAAGCTTACCGACAACTGGTCTGTGACTCTGAAGGGCGGAGCAGTTTCTCCAGCACATCATTATGCATTTTGGAAGAACGCACGTGGCATCTTTGGCGCTGAAATCCGCAAGCAGGTTACCCCTATCCTGGGTTTAGGCGTTGAGGGTGAGTGGACTGTAAACACCTCGAGCTGGAACAAGCGCATTACTCCAGTGTGGGGTCTTCACAGCGCTACGATGATTGATCATCAGCTCGTTGGTGCTTTCGCAGCATTCAACCTGTCGAACCTCTTTGGTGGTTACAAGGGTGCTCCCCGCACTCTGGAATTTGAGGCTGTGGCTGGCGCTGGCTGGCTGCATGGCTACAAGACCGCTACTTCGGCCGACATGAACTCGTGGTACACCAAGTATGGCCTGAACATCAACTGGAACCTGGGTCAGGCTAAGGCTTGGACAATCTCTCTGAAGCCTTCTATCTTCTGGGACATGAACGATGTGAACCAATACAATGCCGCTCAAAACGGCTACACCAGCACTATCGCTCACGACCTGCAGGCTGGCAAGAGCAACCGTCAACAGACTCGTTACAACATCAACAACGCAGCTGTTGAGCTGGAGGCTGGTGTGACTTATCACTTCGGCAACAGCAACGGTACTCACTACTTCACGCTGTGCCCCTACAAGTACACTCAGAACGACATCGACGCCCTCAATGGCCAAATCAACAGCCTGCGCAACCAGCTGAGCCAAGCTCAAAGCGACCTGGCTAACTGCAACGCTCGCGCCGACCAACTCGCTCGCGACCTGGCTGCTTGCAAGGCTCAGAAGCCTCAAGTAATCGAGACCAAGACTACCAACAAGCTTGAGTCGCTCGAGAGCAGCGTGTTCTTCAAGATTGGCAAGTGGGACATCACAAGAGACCAAATGCCTAACGTGGAGCGCATCGCCAACTACATGAAGCGCAACGCCAAATCTACCGTTGAGGTTAAGGGTTATGCTTCTAAGGATGGTCCAGAGGATGTGAACCTGAAACTGGCTAAGAACCGCGCCAACGCCGTTAAGGATTGCCTGGTTAACAAGTACAAGATCGCTTCGAGCCGCATCAACGCTGCCGGCAACGGTATCAGCGAGATGTTCAGCGAGCCCGAGTGGAACCGCGTTTCGATTTGCACTATCGACAAGAACGAGAAATAATTTAAACTAAACACTGAATTCTCACATTCAGCAATATCATCCCCGAGGCAAGATGCCTCGGGGATTTTTTTCTTTACCTATGGCCTCTGGCCACGGCGAGAAGCGACAAATCGTCAAAAATCCACGGCTCTTTCATTTAAAACGAAAAACAGGCCATAGTGCCCCCTGCCCGCTCCGAGGGGAGCAGGCGGATGTTGTGTAGCCTGTGTGTCAGTTCTTTAGATGTGAGTCATAATTCAAAAA
>OMUK01000108.1 GCA_900314215.1 uncultured Prevotellaceae bacterium | reverse complement strand
CGACGAGCAGCGCCGCCCGCCCCGCCGCTTCGACCGCAACCGCGACGAGCGTGACCGCCGTCGTGAGGAGCGCCGCGAGGAGCGGCATGAGCGCCACGAGAGCTTGCTCGACCGCGATGAGTTCTTCCACAGCGAGGCCTTTGCCAAGCAAGTGCTGCGCCACCGCGAGCCCCAGCTGGGCAAGGATGCCGAGGTACCCATCGTGCACGGCCGCCGCAAGAGCTGGAAGCGCAAAGACACTCCCGACGGCGAGGGCAACCCTGCTGGCGATAAGTAAGGGCTGCGTAGCCACTTTCTGTGTGATTTTTTATGCCGAGGTGCCGTCATGCCGTGGCCGCTGTGCCATGGCGGGCGGGTGGTGTCGTGTTGCGCCTGTGGCTTGGGAAAAGTAGCAGGTGAAAAACTTCGCCATGTGCAATAAAATTTATAATTTTGTGCTTGTCAAAAAAAACAAATGGCAGGATTGCCGATAAAAGACTATGGATAAGATAAAGATATTGCTGCTGGGCTCAGGCGGCCGTGAATGCGCAATTGCGTGGAAATTGAGCCAAAGCAAGTTGCTCGACAAGCTGTATATCGCTCCCGGCAACGCAGGTACTACCCAATATGGCGAGAATGTGGCTATTTCGCCCATGGACTTTGAGGCCGTGGGCAAGCTGGCTGTGGAGAAGGGCGTCGACATGCTCATCGTGGGCAACGAGGACCCCCTGGTTGCCGGCATTGCCGACTACTTCCACGACAGCGAGCAGCTGAGCTACGTGATGGTGATAGGCCCCTCGCGCTTGGGCGCCCAGCTCGAGGGCAGCAAGGACTTTGCCAAGGGCTTCATGCAGCGCCATGGCATACCCACGGCCCAGTACCTGAGCGTGACGGCGAGCAACCTCGAGGAGGGCTATGCCTTCCTGGAGAAGCAGCGCAAGCCCTATGTGCTCAAGGCCGACGGCCTGGCTGCCGGCAAGGGTGTGCTCATCGTCGACTCGCTCGAGCAAGCCAAGCGGGAATTGAATGAAATGCTGGGCGGCTTGTTTGGCAAGTCGAGCTCCACAGTGGTGCTTGAGCAATTCCTCAAGGGCATCGAGTGCTCGGTCTTTGTCGTGACCGACGGCAAGGACTATCGCCTGCTGCCTGTGGCCAAGGACTACAAGCGCGTGGGCGAGAAGGAGAAGGGCCTGAACACCGGCGGCATGGGCAGCGTGTCGCCCGTGAGCTTTGCCGACGACGCATTTATGGCCAAGGTGAAGACCCGCATCATCGAGCCCACCATCGCTGGTCTGGCCCAGGAGAAACTGCCCTACACGGGCTTCATCTTTTTCGGCCTGATCAATGTGGATGGCGACCCCTATGTGATTGAGTACAACTGCCGCATGGGCGATCCCGAGACCGAGGTGGTGATGCCGCGACTCAAGAGCGACCTGGTGGAGCTGCTCATCGACACGGCCACTGGCAAACTGAGCGAGGCCACCGTAGAGATTGACCCGCGCTATGCCACCGCAGTGATGATGGTATCGGGCGGCTATCCGCAGAGCTATGAAAAGGGCAAGGTGATTACCGGCCTCGACCAGGTAGAGGACAGCATCGTGTTCCACTCGGGCACCAAGCTGGGCGCCGATGGCGAGCTGCTCACCGCTGGCGGCCGTGTGCTCGCCGTCACCAGCTATGGCGCTACCAAGCAGGAAGCCCTCGACCAGTCGTACAAGAATGTGAATATCATCAACTTTGACAAGAAATATTATCGCCGCGACATCGGTTTCGACCTCAAGTGAGGCGGCAAGCAAGGCACTTGCGCAATGAGCGTGTCGCGCGGTAGTAGTAGAATGGAATGAGCTATCAAGAAGAGCGGATAAATGATTTTCTCAACAGCCGGGCCCTGGCGGTGCTGCTGGGGGTGGTCTATGTGCTGGCATCGCTCGTGATGCAGGCCACGGGCCGCTTCAAGAGCATTGACACGGGCAACGGCGTGTTTTTCTCGCTCGACGCCACAAGCGTGGTGTCGAATCCGCTGCTCAGCTACGGCATCAATGCGGCCGTGGTGCTGGTCATCGCGTTTCTCACCGTGGTGCTCAACCGGGTCTACAACTTTGTGCGCTCGGTCACCCACCTCTTTTCCTCGATGTTTCTGCTGCTCATGCTGTCCAACCCATTCGTGTGCACGCAGCTGGGGGCTGGCACGGTGCTGGTGCTGGTCACGGTGGCCTCGATGTTTGTCATGTTTTCCACCTATCAGCGCAAGAGCACCTCGCAGCGCAGTGTGTTTCTCATCTTCGCCTTGCTGTCGTTCTGCTGCATGTTCCAGTATGCCTTTCTGGTGCTGCTGGTGACCTTCGCCGTGGGCCTCTTCATGATGCAGGGCATCGACTTCCGCGGCATCATCGCCATGCTGCTGGGCATCGTCACGCCATTCTGGATAGGCATAGGGCTGGGGCTTATCGACCCCCTCACGGCCACCTTGCCCCACATCGAGACGATATGGGGGTCGCTGCACGGCAACCAGGTGCAGCTCGTGATAGCCACCACCAGCGTGGTGGCAGTGCTGGCGGTGCTGCTCATGATTGCCAACCTCTTCACGATACTCAACTACCGCCGGCAGACGCGCGTATACAACAGTTTCTTCCTGGTGCTCACCGTCGTTACGATAGCGATGATGTGCATCGACTACCGCAACATGATGATATATGTGCCGCTGCTCAACTGGTGCTTGGCCATACAGATTGCGCAATCATTCACCATCAACAGTAGTTTCACCAAGCGCTACATACCGGTGCTGCTGCTCATCGCAGCAGTGATTGCGGCCTATGTGGCGCACCTCATCTCATAGCGCCCTATGAAAAAGATTGTAATAGAAAGCCATATCCCCTACATCAAGGGGCTGCTTGAGCCTTTTGCCCAAGTGGAATATCTCGACACCCAGCGCATCACGCCTGCTGCTGTGCGCGATGCCGACGCCCTGCTGGTGCGCACGCGCACGCGTTGCGACGCCGCCCTGCTCGAGGGCAGCCGGGTGAGTTTCATAGGCACTGCCACCATAGGCACCGACCACATCGACCTCGACTATTGCCGCAACCACGGCATCGAGGTGGTGAACGCCCCCGGCTGCAACGCCCCGGCCGTGGCACAGTGGGTGCACGCCACCCTGGGCTGCTGGCTGCAACGCAAGCAGCTCGATGCCAGCGCGCTCACGCTGGGCATCGTGGGCGTGGGCCACGTGGGCAGCATTGTGGCCCGCTGGGCGCGTGAGCTGGGCTACCACGTGCTGCTGTGCGACCCGCCACGGGCCGCCGCCGAGGGCAGTGAGGGCTTCGTCACGCTCGACGAGATCAAGGCCCAGGCCCACATCATCACCTTCCACACGCCGCTCACGCGCACGGGCCAGTGGGCAACCTATCACCTGCTTGACGCGCAATTTCTGGCCCAAGCGCCCCATTGCCAACTCGTGCTCGACGCCGCCCGCGGCCCGATATGCGATACCCAGGCCCTGCTCGACTGGCCTGGCGACGTGGCCATCGACTGCTGGGAGCACGAGCCCGCCATCGACCGCCAGCTGCTCGGCAAGGCCCTTGTGGCCACGCCCCACATTGCCGGCTACAGCAGCGACGGCAAGCACCGCGGCACAGCTATGGTGGTAGAGGCGCTCAACCGCCACTTCGGCTTCACCGCCCGCCCCGTCGCCGCCCAGGCCCCCTACGAGGGCGCCCACGATGTGGACCTGGAGAAAATCATGCGCAGCTACGATCCACTGGCCGACACCGCGCGGCTCAAAGCCCACCCCGAGCTCTTCGAGCAGCTGCGCAACACCTATCCCCTGCGCCCCGAGGTGCTGTGACACCCTAGAAAGAAAAAAGAGAACGTAAAAACAATAAGTGTGGCGATGGGAAGACTACTCGGCATCATGGCATTCATCTTGCTTGGCATGGCATCGGCAGGTGCCCGGCAAGCCAGCGTAGGCGACCTGATGAAGCATCTCGACGCCTTGCTCGACAGTGGCAAGTACTATGATGCGCAGGTAGAGCGCGACATCACCCGCTACCGCCACGCCTATGCCACTGCCGCCAGCCCGCAGAGGAAGTTTGTCGTCGCTGGCTATCTTTTCTACCGCTACCGCAAGTTCAGGGTCGACTCGGCCCTGCATTATGCCCGCGTGCGGGTGAGGCTCGCAAGCCAATTTGCCTCGCCCGACACCATGACGCTGGCCCTCATGAACGAGGCCGACGGCCTCAAGCGCATGGGCCGTTTCCAGGATGCCCTCAATGTGCTCAACGGCTTGCCTCACAACCGCTACACCCGCAACAGCACCTATTATTACTACCTGTATCACTCGATTTATCTCTCGCTTTCAGAGATGCTCACCGATGCAAGCGAGATAGCCGCCTCCAAGAGGATTTTGTCGCGCTACCGCGACAGCGTGAACTGGGTGAACCGCAACGACCCACTCACCTTCAACCCCAACAATGCCGAGATCATGAAGAACCGGGGCCAGTACCGCAAGGCTCTGCAATATCTCCTGCAGTTTGGGCGCCAATATGAGCCGCAGCTTGCTGATGACGCCGTGTATTGGTACACCCTGGGCGACACCTACGACCACCTGGGCGACAAGGACAATGCCATGCGCTGCCTCATGCGCTCGGCCATCATCGACAAGCAGCATTGCAACAAGACCTACACCTCGCTCCAGCGCGTGGCGTGGATGCTCTACAAGCAGGGCGACTATGACCGCGCCTATCGCTACATCACCTGCGCCATGAATGATGTGATTGCCGCCCGTGCCTACAACCGCCTCTCGAGCGTGAGCGAGTATATGCCCATCATCACCACCGCCTATGAGAAGCAGCAGCACTCGCTCGCGGTGCGCCGTAACGTCGTGCTGCTCGTGGTGGCACTCTCGGCTATCGCGCTCTGCGTGTTGATGTTGCTGCTCTACCATCGCAACAAGAAGCTATCGGCCACGCGCCGCCAACTTGCCTTGAGCAACGCCCAACTCAAGGAGCTCAACGAGCGGCTCAACGGCATGAACAAGGAACTGGCCGAAAACAACAAAATCAAGGAGGCCTATATCGCGCAGCTCTTCCGCGTGTGCTCTGGCTATATCGATGGCTACGAGAAAAACCGGCTCTCGCTGTTGAGCAAGCTCAAGAGCGGCAGCATGAGAAACCTGGAGACGATGCTGAAGACCTCGTCGAAGAGCAGCCAGCTGAATACCCTGTTTCACAACTTCGACATGATTTTTCTTGAGCTCTTCCCCGATTTCGTCACCCGCTTCAATGGGCTGTTGCGCCCCGAGGAGCACATCACCCCCAAGGCAGGAGAGCTGCTCAGTCCCGAGTTGCGCATCTATGCCCTCGTGCGCCTGGGCATCAACGACAGCGTGAAGATTGCCGGTTTCCTGCACTACTCGCCACAGACGGTGTACAACTACCGCTTGCGGGTGCGCAATAAGTCCGACTTGCCCCGCAATGAGTTTGTAGCCCGTGTAAAAAACTTGTAGCAAGATGGTTACTATCCTTTTTTCTGCCTGAAATTCCAGCACACTTTAGTTTCCATTTACCCTTACTTTTATTGGGCTGTTTTGCTTTGTTATTTCATTGATATATAGCTTTTTAACCATTTAAAAAGTTTACTTTTTGGTTTACGCTGTATTTCATCGCTCATTAATGTTTTTTAATTTTGTGTAGAAAAGTTAAGACCTCATTACAATTAACTATTTAACCAATTTATAAAGTAAAAAAACTAATGAAAGTAACTGCACAAACCATCATTAGAAACCTGGCACTGGCAGTGCTTATGGTTTTGTGCGCTACAGGAGTGAGCGCACAGGTTACTGTCTCTGGACAAGTACTTGACGAGAACAATCAGCCTGTGATTGGCGCCTCGATACTTGTGAAGGGGACCAACAAGGGTGCGGCCACCGACATCGACGGGCGATTCTCGGTCGTGGCTCCATCCAATCAATCGGTATTACGAGTCACCTATATTGGCTACCAGGCACTCGAGGTGCCGGCATCGGCAGCAGGCACCATCGTGCTCAAGCAGCTGGCCGAGAACCTCGACGAGGTGGTGGTGATAGGCTACGGCTCGGTTAAGAAATCGGATGCAACGGGCTCGGTCCAGGCTATCAAGCCCGACGAGCTCAACAAGGGCAACCGCGTGACTGCACAAGACGCCCTCATCGGCAAGATGGCCGGTGTGAACGTGACCCCTGGCACGGGTGCACCTGGCACGGGCGCCACGATACGCATACGCTCGGGCTCGTCGCTCTCGGCCAGCAACGACCCCCTCATCGTGATCGACGGCGTGCCGGTCGACAACTCCAGCATTGCCGGCTCGAGCAACCTCATAGGCTCGCTCAACCCTGAGGACATCGAGACCTACACCGTGCTTAAAGACGCCAGCGCCACGGCCATCTACGGCTCGCGTGCCAGCAACGGCGTGATCGTGATCACCACCAAGAAAGGCACCGACCGCGTGACGGTGAACTACAACGCCACCTACTCGCTGAGCCATGCTGCCAAGACGCTCGACGTGCTCAACGCCGCCGAGTTCAAGGAGTTTGTGCCCACAGTCACCGGCGTGCCCAGCAATCCCGACTTCGGCACCAGCGGCACCGACTGGCAGCAGGAGGTGCTGCGCACGGCCTTCGGCACCGACCAGAACCTCTCGGTATCGGGCAAGGTGGGCAACAGCGCCTTCAACTCGCCCTATCGCGTCTCGGCCGGTTTCACCGACCAGGGCGGTATCTTGAAGACCAACAACTACAAGCGCTACTCGGCTGGCTTGAACCTCTCGCCCTCGCTGCTCGACAACCACCTCACGGCCACCCTCAACGGCAAGATCTCCTATGAAGACAACCACCGCGTGAGCGGCTCGGTGATGAGCAGCGCCATAGGCTACGACCCCACGCGCTCGCCCATGACGGGCAGCGCCACCGCCTCGACCGACCCTGGCCTGGGCTACTTCATCTGGACCAACGGCGGTGCCCCCATGGCCATTCAGCCCGACAACCCAGTGGCCACCATCGACCTCGACAAGCGTCGCAACAAGATTGTGCGCTCGATAGGCAGCGCCGCCCTTGCCTACAAGGTGCACGGCCTGGAAGACCTGAAACTCAACGTGAACCTGGGCTACGACGTGCTGCGCAGCAAGTATAGCGAGGACGTGCCCGCGCTGGCCGGCCTCATGTACACCAGCAACCAGAAAGACGGCACTGGCTTGAAGTACCGCTCAACCCAGAAGAAACACAACTACCTGCTCGACATCTTTGCCAACTACGACCACACCTGGGACAAGCACACGGTGGGTCTCATGGCCGGCTACGGCTGGCAGCACTTCTGGAAAAAATATGACTACACCACCCACGACCCCAGCGACAAGGAGCTGCTGTCGCCCTTCCACAGCGAGTCGGAATACTACCTGCTTTCTTACTATGGCCGCTTGAACTATAGCTACGACAACCGCTACTTGCTCACCTTCACCCTGCGCGACGATGCCTCGTCACGCTTCAGCAAGGACAACCGCTGGGGTCTTTTCCCCTCGGTGGCACTGGCCTGGAGAGTCTCGCAAGAGGAGTTTTTCAAGCGCCAGAACGTGATGTCCGACCTCAAGCTGCGCTTGGGCTACGGCGTGACCGGCCAGCAAGACATCCTCAACGACTACCCCTATATGGGCACCTACAGCTACTCCTACGATGAGTCGAGCTACCGCTTCGGCGACAAGTGGTACAACATGATACGCCCCAACGGCTACGACCGCGACATCAAGTGGGAGACTACCCGCACCTACAACGTGGGCCTCGACTACGGCTTCCTGGGCAACCGCATCTACGGTTCTATCGACTACTACAAGCGCTACACCAAGAATCTGCTCAACACCATTAACGTGGTATCGGGCACCAACTTCTCGTCGGTGATCACCACCAACATTGGCAAGATGAAAAACGAGGGCGTGGAGTTCTCGATCAACGCCGTCCCCGTCAAGAGCCAAGACTTTGAGTGGCAACTGGGCTTCAACTTCACCTGGAACACCTCAAAGATCACCAAGCTCAATGTCATCGACTCTGAGAGCAACTACGTGACCACGGGCGACATAAGCGAAACAGGAAAATATGTGCAAGTGTTCATGGTGGGCAAGCGCCCCTACACCTTCTACCTGGCCAAGCAGGCCTACGACGAGCAGGGCAAACCCATCGAGGGCCAGTATGTGCAACCCGACGGCAGCATCTCCTCGACCGAGACCCGCGAGGCTGGCGACAAGTGCGCCCTGCCTAAGACTTACCTGGGCTTCAACACCCGCTTTACCTATAAGAATTGGGATCTCTCGATGAGCGGCCATGGCGCCTTTGGCTTCTATGTGTACAATTACACGCGTGCCGACGAGTACAAGCAGCAAGTGTATAGCGACCAAGGCTTCTACAGCAACGTGCTCAAGAGCACCCGCGACAACGGCTTTGAGCTGCAACAGCTCTACACCGACTACTGGCTGGAGAAGGGCGATTTCTTCCGCTTCGACAATGTGACCCTGGGCTACACCTTCAAGAGGCTGTGGGCTCCTGGCACCTCGCTGCGCCTCACCCTGGGTGTGACCAACCTGTGCACCATCACTGGCTACGACGGCATCGACCCCGAGCTCGACAATGGCATCGACCGCAACGTCTATCCCCGTCCGCGCACATTCAACTTCGGCGTAAATCTCACTTTCTAATCATTCACAATCATCACAGTAAAATATATAGACAACAATGAAAAAATATATTTTGTTTATCATGCTTGGTATGCTCGTGGGCTTGTCCTCGTGCACGGGCGATCTCAATACCGAGCCCCTCGACGACAACAGCCTTGTGGGCAACCAGGTGTATTCAACTGCCGATGGCTATATGGGCGTGCTGGCCAAGTGCTATGGCTCTCTCATTCTCACTGGCCAAAAAGGCGGCGACGGCGGCGACGGCGACTTGCAAGGTGCCAACGAGGGCTACTCGGGCTACGTGCGCCTCATGTTCTATCTCGAGGAGCTTTGTACCGACAATTTCCTGATGCCCTCAAGCTCCAATGGCTTGCGCAAGTGCCTGAACATGCAGTGGACGGCCGGCAACGCCTCGGTAATCACCTGGACCTACCAGCGCCTCTACATGTGCATAGCCTATTGCGATGAGTTCTTGCGCGAGTGCACAGTCGACAAGGTGAATAGTCGCGGCTTGAGCAGCGAGCTCACCGACGAGAAGGTGAGCCAGTATCGCGCCGAGGCCCGCTTCCTGCGCGCCTATTGCTATGCCACATTGTGCGACCTCTACGGCGGCGTGCCCTATGTCGACGAGAATACCAGCGCCACCGACCTGCCCGACCAGATGACCCGCACCCAGACCTTCGAGCTGGCCGAGAGCGAGCTCAAGTCCATCTTGGGCGAGACCCAGAGCACCGACGTGCTGGGCGATGCCGGCACCACCGAGTATGCCCACGTCGACAAGGCTGCTGCCTGGTTCCTGCTGGCCCGCATGTATCTCAACTCGCAGACGTGGATTGGCGTTGACCACTACACCGACTGCTTGACCTATTGCAAGAAGATTATCAACAGCGGCAAGTATCCGCTTGCCAGCGACTATCGCCAAATCTTCCTGGCCGACAACGACCAGTGCAGCGAAATCATATGGCCGCTTGTGCAGGATGGCGCTCGTGCCCAGTCGTCGGCCGGCACCAACTTCTATGTGAAGGCCTTTGTGAACGGCGCCATGAACAGCTATTATAAGACTGGCGTGGGCACCCGCGGCTGGGGCAATGTGCGCGCCAAGATGACCCTGGTCGACGCCTTCGACTCGACCGATGTGGCCTTTGACGTGAACGACCCCTGGGGCAACAACAAGAACGACAAGCGCGCCCAGTTTATGACTGCACTGCCTGGCCAGAAGAAGGAAACTTGCGACGACAAGGGCAACATGACCAGCACATTCACTTGCGGCTACGGCTACATCAAGTGGCGCAATGTGACCAAGGACGACCAGGATGCACCTGCCGGCGACACCTATAGCTCGATCGACTTCCCGATGTTCCGCACGGGCGATGTCTACCTCATGGCTGCCGAGGCTATACTGCGTGGCGCCAGCGGCGGCACCCGCGCCGAGGCCCTGAGCTATGTGAACGAGATACGCGAGCGTGCCTACATGACGGGCAAGTATGCCAAGGCCGGTGTGAAGCAGGGCGTGAATGCCGATATCACCGACAGCCAGCTCACCCTCGACTTCATCCTTGCCGAGCGTCAGCGCGAACTTGCTTCTGAAATCACTCGTCGCACCGACCTCGTGCGCTTCGGCAAGTTCACCTCGGGCAACAACTGGGATTGGAAGAACGCCGTATTTAAAGGCACCGATGTCGACGACCATTTCAACCTCTTCCCGATACCCGAGGCCGAGATGACCAACAACTCGAAGCTCACCCAGAACCCTGGTTATTAATGGCTGCAACGCATTGTGATTTCTATGTAGATATTACTTAACTTTGTGTGTCTGTCCCGCTTGCCTTTCTTCAAGGTGGCCGATGGACACACATAGTTTTTCCTTATTACGAATTAGCAATCTATGAATAAAGTATTGTTTTTAATTGGGCTGTGGATGCTGCTGCCCATTGTGGCGGGGGCTCAGACCACGCGCGAGGAGGTGACGGCCAATCTCAACAAGGCTGCCGGCGTGTACTACGCCTACCCATCGCCACCCACCCAGGTCACGGCTCCGCCCAAGGGCTACACGCCCTTCTACATCAGCCACTACGGCCGCCATGGGTCGCGCTACCTGATAAGCGACAACGACTACACCGTGGCGCTCAACCTCATGCAGCGGGGCCACGATGCCCACGCCCTCACCGCCCTGGGCGAGGATGCGCTGCGCCGCATCAAGCTCGTGTGGGCCGAGGCTCAGGGCCACGGCGGCGACCTCTCGCCCCTGGGTTGGCGCCAGCACCAGGGCATAGCCCAGCGCATGCACGACCACTACCCTCAGGTGTTTAAGGCTGGCGGCACGGTGAGCGCCCGCTCCACGGTGGTGCTGCGCTGCGCCATGAGCATGGCCTCGTTTTGCGACGCACTGAAGGGCTGCAACCCCAAGTTGCGCATCTATATGGAGGCAAGTCCCAAGTATATGGATTACCTCAACTACCACAGCGACGAGTCGAATGCCTACACCAGCGACAAGGGTCCGTGGCACGAGGAGTACCGCAAGTGGGAGGAGTCGCACGTCGACGGCCGCCGGCTGGCTCAGTCGCTCTTCAGCGACCAGGACTTCATCACCAAGAATGTGAACCCCCGCGCCCTGGCCTGGAGCTTCTACTGGCTTGCTGCCGATGCCCAGGACACCGAGGGCAAGGTGTCGTTTTTCGACCTATTTACCCCCGGCGAACTCTTCGACCTGTGGCAGACGTTCAACTACCGCTTCTATGTGCAGGCCGGCAACTATGCGGGCAACTGCGGCATGGAGCTCGACAACGTGAAGCCCTTGCTGCGCAACATCATAGCCGGCGCCGACTCGGCCATCGCCGGCCATGGCGACGTGGCCACGTTGCGCTTTGGCCACGACGGCAACCTGATACCGCTGGCCGGGCTGCTGCGCCTCAATGGTTGCTACGACTCGGTCTCGGACCCTGCCGAATTCTACAAGCACTTTGCCGACTTCAAGATTGCTCCCATGGCCGGCAACATCCAGCTCATCTTCTTTAAGAACAAGCAGGGCGACGTGATTGTGAAATTCCTGCTCAACGAGCACGAGACCTCGATTCCCGTCGATACCGACATCGCCCCCTTCTACCACTGGAGCGACGTGAAGCGCTACTACGAAACCGAAATCCTGAAGTAATACGCATTTTTGGTAAATGTTTTTCACATCCAGGCACATGCCATCGTGGCGACGTGCCTGGATTTTTTGGATGTTCAAAAAATCGCACGGGTGAGAAAATTTTACACATTATTATAGGAAGTATAAATTTTTTGTCTAATTTTGCACCCGATTTTGAAAAAGCCCCCTTTTTTCTCCACGCTGAAAGCCGGGGGCACAATAAATAGAGGTTTAAAGTTATGCCAGAAAATTTAGTGATCGTTGAGTCTCCGGCCAAGGCCAAGACTATCCAGAAGTTCCTTGGAAAGGATTACAAGGTGATGTCGAGCTACGGACACATACGCGATCTGCACAAGAAAGATTTCAGTATCGATATCAACAACGGGTTTGAGCCTATCTATGAGATACCGGCCGACAAGAAAGCACTGGTGGCCGACCTCAAGAAGGCCGCCAAGCAGGCCAAGACCGTGTGGCTCGCAAGCGATGAGGACCGTGAGGGAGAGGCCATATCGTGGCACCTCTATGAGGTGCTGGGCCTGAAGCCCGAGAACACCAAGCGCATCGTGTTTCACGAGATTACCAAGCCTGCCATCCTTGAGGCCATCAAGCACCCGCGCGACATCGACATCAACCTTGTGAATGCCCAGCAGGCACGCCGCGTGCTCGACCGCATCGTGGGCTTTGAGCTCTCGCCGGTGCTGTGGAAGAAGATCAAGCCCGCCCTCTCGGCCGGCCGCGTGCAAAGTGTGGCTGTGAGGCTCATCGCCGAGCGTGAGAAGGAAATCAAGAATTTCAAGAGCGAGCCCTACTACCGCGTGACCAGCATGATGCAGCCCGAGGGCAGCCAGGCCACGGTGGCCGCCGAGCTCAACACGCGCCTCAAGTCGCGCGACCAGGCCATGGCATTTCTCGACGACTGCCGCACGGCACGATTCACCGTGGGCGCTGTGACCGTGAAACCGGTGAAGAAATCGCCGGCTCCGCCATTCACCACCTCCACCTTGCAGCAGGAGGCTGCCCGCAAGCTCGGCTTCTCGGTGTCGCAGACCATGCGCGTGGCACAGTCGCTCTACGAGGCCGGACACATCACCTACATGCGTACCGACTCGCTCAACCTCTCCAACCTGGCCCTGGGCTCGATAGGCAAGGAGATTGAGACCAACCTGGGCAAGCAATACCTCAAGATACGCAAGTATCACACCACCAGCAAGGGCGCCCAAGAGGCCCACGAGGCCATCAGACCCACCTTCATCGCCGACCACGACATTGAGGGCACGGCCCAGGAGAAGAAACTCTACAACCTGATATGGAAGCGCACCATCGCCTCGCAAATGGCCGACGCCGAGCTCGAGCGCACCACCGTCGACATCGAGGTGAGCAACCGCCGCGAGCACTTCACTGCAACGGGCGAGGTGATCAAGTTTGACGGCTTCCTGAAAGTATATATCGAGTCGACCGACGACGCTGCCACCGCTGCTGCCGACGACCTGCGCACTCTGCCGCCCATGCAAGTGGGCAAGGCCATGCTGGTGCAGAATGTGGTGGCCACGCAGCGCTTCACCCAGCAACCGGCACGCTACACCGAGGCCTCGCTCGTGCGCAGCCTCGAGGAGCTGGGCATAGGTCGCCCGTCGACCTACGCCCCCACCATCTCTACCATCCAGGCTCGCGGCTATGTGGAGAAGGGCGAGAGCAAGGGCGTGAAGCGCGACTACGAGATTATCACTCTCGAGGGGGGCAAAATCGACAGCGCCACCAAGAGCGAACTCACCGGCGCCGAGAAGGGCAAGCTGTTGCCCACCGACGTGGGTATGGTGGTCAACGACTTCTTGATGCAATATTTCCCCTCAATCCTCGACTACAATTTCACTGCCAAGGTGGAGAATGAGTTTGATGAGATTGCCGAGGGCAAGGAAGTGTGGAACAACGAGATAGGCAAGTTCTACAAGCAATTTCACCCCGATATCGAGAAGGTGTCGGCCCTGCGCCTCGAGCACAAGGTGGGCGAGCGCATGCTGGGCAACGACCCCAAGACGGGCAAACCCGTATCGGTGAAGATAGGCCGCTTCGGCCCTGTGGTGCAACTGGGCTCCAAGGACGATGCCGAGAAGCCACAGTTCGCCTCGTTGCAGAAGGACCAGAGCATCGAGACCATCACTCTGGCCGAGGCACTCAAGCTCTTTGAGATGCCGCGCCACCTGGGCACATTTGAGGATGCCGAGGTCACCGTGGCCATAGGCCGCTTTGGCCCCTATGTGAAGCACAACGGCAAGTTTGTGTCGATACCCAAGACGCTCTCGCCGCAGACCATCACCCTCGACGAGGCCGAGCAACTCATCCTGGCCAAGCGCGAGAGCGAGGCCAAGAAGGTGATAGCCACCTTCCCCGAGGAGCCCGATCTGCAAGTGCTCAACGGCCGTTACGGCCCCTACATCAGCTACAAGAAGCAAAACTTCAAGATACCCAAGAGTCAGGACGCTGCCAAGCTCACCCTGGCCGACGTGCGCGCCATCGTGGCCGACGAGGGCAACGCCACCAAGTCGTCGGTGCGCCGCGCCGCCAGTGCCGCCAAGCCCGCAGCCAAGAAGTCGACTACAGCCAAGAAGTCGACCACTGCCCGCAAATCCACCACGCGCAAGAAGGCAGCGGCCAAGGCATAACCGCCCTGCCTTGCGCGAAGAAAACGATGCCCGCCAAGCTCATGCAGCCTGGCGGGCATCGTTTTAATATGGTCGACTTTGTGGCTTTGGCTACTTCACCTCGGTGAGGCGGCCGGTGGTGGAGTCGATGATGAAGCCGCGCACCACCACGCCAGCGGGCACCAGCGGGTGGCGGCGCAGGCGCTCTACCGTGTCGCGCACACTGCGCTCGGTGTCGTGGAAGCCCTCGAGCCACTGCTCCAGGTCTACGCTCGCGCTGGCCTGCGCAATGGCTTCGTCGCCGATGCCCCGCTCGCGCATGAGCTCCACCATGTGGTGGCCGCTCATCTTGCACGCGCCGCAATCGGTGTGGTGAATGACCATGATCTCCTCCACGCCCAGCTCGTAGATGCCCACCAGCACCGAGCGCACCACCGAGCCGTAGTCGCTGCCTATCACGCCGCCTGCCACCTTGCATATCTTGGCGTCGCCGTTGCGCAGGCCCAGGGCGTCGGTGAGCATCACGCTCAGCCGCGTGTCCATGCAGGTGATCACCATCACGCCCAGGTCGGGAAACTTGCTGGTGATGTGCTTCTCGTAGCCCCTCTGGGCCACATATTGCTCATTGTATTTCAAAATGTCGTCAATCATCATCTATCGTTTTTTTTATCAGTGGATTAATCTCAAGTTTCAATCGCGTGCTGGCCTGTGGAGCTCATTTCACCGGCGTCACGGTGCCGTCGGGGGCGATGCGCAAGTGGGGGTTGCCGAAGTCGGCCTGGGTGAGCATGGCGATGCGCTGGGCAGGGCGGCACGATGGGTCGCGGCGCGGGCCCTTGCCAGTGACTTGCACAAAGGAGTGGATCTTGCCGCCCAGGAAGCGTCCATTGCTCGGGTCAATGGCCACGGTGAGCAGCGGGGCGTAGCCTGTGAGGCCAGCGATGCCTATGCCGTGAGGCGTGGCAAAGTTGCCCAGACTGTAGGCAATGAGGTGACCCTTGTAGCACTCCATGGCGCGCACCACATGGGGGCCGTGGCCATATATCACGTCGGCTCCGCAGTCGATGAGCATGTGCATGAATGTGCGCAGGTGGCCGCGGTCCTCACTCTGGAACATCTCGCTCTCATCGCCGGCGGGCAGGTGCTCGTGGGCCGAGCCCTCGGCGCCGCCGTGCACGGCCACCACAATCACATCGACTTGCGGCCGCAGCTCCTTGATCAATCGCCGGGCTTGTGCCGTGTCGGCGCGGGCATGGGTGTAGTAGTCCTGTCCGAAGCCCAGCAGACCGTATTTCACGCCGCCGCGCTCCACGATGGCCCACGGCTTATCCTTGTAGTAGCCCGAGTGGGCTATGCCCAGGCTGTCGAGCACGCGCATGGTGCTTTGGGCTCCGGCATCGTAGAAGTCGTAGATGTGGTTGTTGGCCAGGTTCATATAGTCAAAGCCGGCATCCTTGAGGGCAGGAGCGAGCCGTGTGGGCATGTCGAAGGCAAACGACATGGGCCCGTCGCCCTTGCGGCACTTGATCGTGCCGTCGAACACCGAGCCCTCGAGGTTGCCGCATGCTAGGTCGACGCTTCTTATCAGGTCGCGGGTGTCGTCGAAGACGTGCATGGCGTTGGCCTCGGGCACGCCATAGGTGCGCTGATACACGCTGCCCAGCATGATGTCGCCGGTGAAGGCGAGTGTGACGCTGTCGGGCAGTCGTTGTTGCTTGGCGGCAGCTTGTGGCGCGGCCAGCTTGGTGGCATGATCAGATGTGGCGCTTGGGCGCTGGCACGATGTGGCTGCGAGCACAGCCAGCAGGGCCATGATGGGCATGAAATGCTTGGCAATGGAGTTTAGCATGATGGTGTATTGTCTTTCAGTTCCTTTTTTGTGCAAAAGTAAGCAAAAATGAGCAATTTGAAGGCCGCCATGTGGAATTTTTCATTTTGATTTGCCGCCAACTTGCACTATCTTTGTAATTTCAAGAAATGAATCTGCGCAACATATATGATTCCCGTCGCATCTGGAAGATTGTGCTCATCACAGTCTCCCTGATACTCATGGGTGTGTTTCTGCTTATCTCCAACCACCTGGTGCGCGACCTGGCCAAGCAGGAGCGCGAGCGCATGGAGATATGGGCCGACGCCACCAAGGAGCTCGCCTCGATGAGCAACGAGCCCAATGCCATGCCCACCGACGTGGATTTTGTGTTCCGCATCATCGAGGGCAACCACAACATACCGGTGTTGCTGGTCGACGACCACGACAACATCTTGCAATACCGCAACTTCCGCCTGCCCGAGAAGGTCGACAGCCTCAATCCCATGCAGCTCTCGGCCAAAAACCGCCAGTATCTTGAGAAGAAACTGAAGCGGCTCAAGGGCTCGAGCAACAAGATTGTGATAAAAATCGACAACACGACCACGCAATACCTCTACTACGAGGACTCTACCGTGCTGCGCCGGCTGGCCTATTACCCCTACATTCAGCTGGCTGTGCTGTTGCTCTTCCTGGCCATCGCCTATTTTGCCCTCATCAGTGTGAAAAAGGCTGAGCAAAACAAGGTGTGGGTGGGCCTGTCGAAGGAGACTGCCCACCAGCTGGGCACCCCCATATCGTCGCTCATGGCGTGGACCGAGCTGCTCGACTCGATGGGTGTGGACAAGGACATCGTGGCCGACATGAACAAGGACGTGCAGCGCCTCTCGAAGATTGCCGACCGCTTCTCCAAGATAGGCTCCTTGCCCGAGAAGGAGCTGGAGTTTATCAACGAGGCCGTGTCGACGAGCCTGGAATACATGCGCAACCGCATACCCAAGCGCGTGACGCTCACCCTGCACCTCAACGATGCCGACAATTGCGGCGTGATGTTGAGCCCGCCGCTCTTTGAGTGGGTGATGGAGAACCTCACCAAGAATGCCGTCGACGCCATGGGTGGCGAGGGCAGCATCGACATCACTGTCAAGACCAAGGGCGACATTGTCACCATCCTGGTGAAGGACACCGGCAAGGGCATTCCCCGCAAGAATTTCAAGACGGTGTTTAACCCAGGCTACACCACCAAGAAGCGCGGCTGGGGCTTGGGCCTCACGCTGGTGAAGCGCATCGTCGAGGAGTATCACGCAGGCAAAATCTATGTGAAGAGCAGCGAGGTGGGCAAGGGCACCACCTTTGCCATCGAGTTGCCGCGGGTGGTGCATGATTGAAACTGAAGTGAAACAGCCTCTCTAAGAGCCTAAACATATATTATAATAACCAAAACAAAAGGAGAAACGACAATGGAACAACTCACAATGCTTGGCACGGGCAATGCAATGTGCACCCGCTGTTACAACACTTGCTTCTATCTGCGCACGCCCGCAGGCCAATTGATGGTGGACGCTGGCGGCGGCAATGGCATCTTTCGCCAGCTGCACAAGGCCCACATCTCCTTCGAAGAAATCCATCATCTCTTTGTGACCCATTGCCACACCGACCACATACTTGGCGTGATATGGCTCATTCGCAAGATTTCGCCGCTGCTGCACCGTGGCTTCTACCACGGCAAGTTCACGATCTATTGCCACAATGAGGTGAAAGACGCCCTCTTGACGATGTGCCGCATCATGCTGCCAGCCAAGATTTTCAAGGCTGTGGGCGAGGGCATCGTCATCCAGGAGGTGAAAGACGGCGAGCAGTGCCAGGTCGACGACATGCAGGTCACCTTCTTCGACATCGGCTCGACCAAGATGAAGCAGTTTGGCTTCAGCGCCATCTTGCCCAGCGGCAAGCACCTGGTGTGCCTGGGCGACGAGCCCTACAACGAGCGCAACGAGCAATACGTGCGCGGGGCCGACTGGCTGCTGTGCGAGGCCTTCTGCCTCTACAAGGACCGAGCCACGTTCCGCCCCTACGAGAAGCACCACAGCACTGCCCTCGACGCCGGCCGCCTGGCCCAGACGCTGGGCGTGCACAATCTGCTCCTCTACCACACCGAGGATACCCACCTCGCTACACGCAAGCAAGACTACACTGCCGAGGCGGCAAGCGTGTTTGGCGGCACGGTGTGGGTGCCCGGCGACCTCGATGTCATCAACCTGTAGCTCGAGCGAGGGCAGCATCCCAATTTTGCAATCGATGTGTGCAAAAATAACTGTCTCTCCTCTTGGAAGTTTCATTTATTTTTGCGAAATTTGGCGTAAAACCTCCAACGGGAGTTTGTCACTTTGGTCGCGTAACTGTCTGAAAAAATTTTTTAATGAATTG
>OMUK01000055.1 GCA_900314215.1 uncultured Prevotellaceae bacterium | reverse complement strand
TATTGTTATTCTGCACCTTTGCCCATCCCCTGAATTTTATTTAGGACAATATTGCATTTCAAGATATTATCCATATCTTTACAACGCAATTTTGTCCCCGTTCGATAAATTTGTAAGAAGTCTCACTGCCCAAATTAGAGACATCTCCTCCGCCCCGCCATCGCCAAATGTCCGGGGCTTTTTTATTTCTGATCGCTATCCTTTCATAATCCTCCTTTCTTTAATGAATTTTTCGGGAATCATCCGATTTGAACTTATACATTCCCGTTATATGTGAGATTTGCCCCAACACTATCCATTTATTCAGATGATGCTCCTCTGCCCAAGAGGAGTACTTTCTTTGAATAGTCCAAGGCTTGTTCAATTGCACAGTTGGTGCGTCTGACCAAAAGTTGGGATTGACCAGTGTCCTTGAGGCAAAATCGTTTGCTTCCTTTTCTTCAGCACTCTCTATATCGTAATCAACGATGCTAATCATCTGATTGCATTCATCATTGAGATGTTTGTATACGTGATATGTTTCATGCAACACTGAAAAAGCAAAATTATCTATCCTGTCATAGCGTTTAGTAACTACAATAGCAGGAGTATCACCATCAATAAATGAATATCCGTCGATTGAGGCATGGTCTAGTCTTTCTACAACAGAGAACTTAATCCCATAGCTAGCAAGTAGGTCATGCGTACGAATTATGGTATTGCTATTGCTATTGAAAACTTGAGACAAACGGCTCGACAACTCTGACAAGGTACTTTCGTCAAACTTAGAATACACTTTCTGCTCTTTGGTAGAATTCTTAGCCAGAACGATCCATGTTGCAATCATGCGTTCGTCAAGACCAGTCTTCGCTGTTTTCTTGAAGAATCTATTTTTCAACATATCCGATTCGTTCTTCAACTTTTCTGGTGAGGGCAGGTTGTATGTTCGGCGAAGCACGTCAAGACAATCCTTATTGCATTTGACATTAATCTTAGCTTCCTTCAATAAAACCTTGACAGAGATGATCCTGTCATACTCTGCCAACTCTTCTGCATCTCTAAAATCAGCATTATCATGATGTGGATTATCTTCAAGATTATGACTAATCTGCAAATCCATCCATTCTTTAGCTGGAATACCCAACAGGTTTTGAAAACTTACAGCGGTCTTTAGTGAAAGAGGCCTGCTACCACGTACTATATCACTCAAATGGGAAGGGCTCATGCCAAGCTGTTCCGCAAAGTTCTTTTGCGAAATACCCCGTTTCTTTAATTCGGCTTTTAGTCGAATTCCCACGGGGGTTGGCTGTGACTTTTTACTAGTGATTGTTTTAATTCCCATATTGAGGGATTTTTTGTTCTTTCGCAAAGGTATATAATATTTTTGAATTAAGGGAAGTTTGTGCCGATTTTTTTGATTTTCAATCCGGGAATTTGGCAAATATTAAATTTTGCCAGTGTATATAAAATGTAGTATCTTTGCTTGAGGTTTAGAATTCTTATGATTGACAAAGCTACAGTAGATAAAATTCTTGATGCCGCCAACATCGTTGACGTGGTTTCCGACTTTGTGACGCTCAAGCGCCGCGGGCAGAACTACGTGGGCCTGTGCCCGTTTCACAACGACAACCACCCGTCGTTCTACGTGTCGCCTGCCAAGGGCATATGCAAGTGTTTCTCGTGCGGCAAGGGCGGCAGCGCTGTGAATTTCATCATGGAGCATGAGCAGATGACCTATCCCGAGGCATTGAGGTATCTGGCAAAGAAATTCAATATCGAAATCCACGAGAAAGAGCTCACCGACGAGGAGCGAGCTGCCCAGACCGAGCGTGAGTCGATGCTGCTCATCAATGAGTTTGCCTTGCAATTCTTTGAGGACCAGTTGCACAACACCACTGCGGGGCAAGATATAGGCATGACCTACTTTCGCGAGCGCGCGTTCAACGACGAGTCGATCAAGAATTTCCACCTGGGCTACTCGCCCGAGGACCGCTCGGCCCTGTTCCGCGCAGCCGTCAAGGCTGGCTACAACAAGAAGTTGCTCTTCGACACGGGCTTGTGCATCGACGACAATCGCGGCGGTGGCTACGACCGCTTCCGCGGCAGGGTGATGTTTCCCATCTTCAACATTGCAGGCAAGGTGATAGGCTTCGGCGGCCGCACGCTCAAGAAGGGCGATCCGGCAAAATACATGAATTCGCCCGAGTCAATCATCTACAACAAGCGCAATGAGCTCTATGGCCTGTTTCAAGCCAAGCGCGAAATCATCAAGCAAGACAAGTGCTTCATCGTTGAGGGCTATGCCGATGTGATACAGATGCATCAGGCAGGTTTCCAAAATGTGATAGCCTCGTCGGGCACAGCGCTCACCGAGGGCCACATCCACAAGATACACCGCTTCACCAGCAATGTGACCGAGCTCTTCGACGGCGACGCTGCCGGCATCCACGCTGCCTTGCGCGGCGTAGACTTGCTCTTGCACAACGGCATGAACATCAAGGTGCTGCTGCTGCCCGAGCCCGAGGACCCCGACAGCTTTGCCCGCAGCCACAGCCACAGCGAGATCAAGCAATATATCGACGACAACGAGACCGACTTCATCAGGTTTAAGACACGCGTCTTGCTCAAGGACACCCAAAACGATCCCATCAAGCGTGCCGCTGCCATCACCGACATTGTGAACTCAATCGCCGTGATCCCCGACGAGATCACGCGTGCCGTCTATGCCAAGGAGTGTGCCACCACGCTGGGCATCGACGAGGAGACGATATTGAGCCAAATCCAAAAGGACATCTTCAAGAAACGCCAGGAGGATTGGAAGCAAGAGCAGCGCGGCAAGGCCGCCGGCAGTGGTGGCACGCAGCCTTCGCCTGCGCCACAAGAGCCTGCGCCACAAGAGCCTGCCACACCACACCGGGTTGAGGCCTTGAGGCAAGAGCGCGCCACGAGCACGCTACACTCCTGTGAAGAAGACGTGATACGCTACATCGCAAAATACGGCATGTGCTACCTGTGTGAAACCACCTACGACGACGGTTCTACACAGCCCACGACCGTGGTTGAGTATATCAAAAATGAGCTGGAAGTCGACAACATCTCGTTCTCCAATCCTTTGTTTGACAAAATATTTAAAATCTCGTTGAGCTACGTGAGTTCTTTCTACACCGCCTTGGCCGACTTTCAATCGTCGATACAGCAAGACCGGCAGAACATGCTCAAGGAGGGTTCAGAGCACATCATGGCCAACGCCGACGGCACCCCCGAGAGCATCGAGGACCAGGAGCGCCAACTTGAGGCCAAAGTGGCGCAAACCCTGCAAGCACGGGTCGATGAGTTCCGCAAGTCGTATCTCGAAAAACGGCTCTGTTCCGACCCCGACGATGACGTGCGCAACCTCTCGCTCGATCTCGTGAGCGAGAAGCATCAATTGAGCAAGATTCACACGCAATATGCCACCATCGTCTCGGAGTACGACCGCCTGCTCACGCTCATTCCCGAGTCGCTCTACAACTGGAAAAACGCCATCGTGCAGCTCGAGTTCCAGTCGCTGCAAGAGAAGCTGAAGACCGCCAGTCCCGAGGAGCAGGAAGACTTGCTGCGACGGCAGCAAGAATTGAACGTGATGCGGCGTGAATTGTCAAAATTGACGGGCGAGCGCGTTGTGAATCCCATCTTGTGACATTATAATTGGGTTAAAACCTTCATATTTTGAAATTTATTTTTAACTTTGCATAGTACTACATATATAATAGAATGTGCAATTCAATTTAAAACGAAAATTTAAACTGAACAATATATGAAATTTAGGAATAAAATTCTATTTGGCATGCTATGCCTGCTTGGCGCAACCATGAGCCAAGCCGACCTGAAACTACCTATTAAAAACATAGCGGGAGATTCATATTACTACTACAAGGTGGGCGGCCGCGAGACGGTTGAGAGCATCGCAAGCAAGATAGGCGTCACGCCTCAGGACATCATCAAGTACAACCCCTCGGCCTCGCAAGGCGTCACCAAGAAGCAGCTCCTGTTTCTTCCAGTCTCGGCTTTCAGCCAGAGCGCTACCTTGCCCAGCCAGAATGTGGCTTTTGCCCCCGAGACTGTGAAGCACAATGTGAAAAAGAGCGAGACGCTCTATGGCATCTCAAAACTTTACGACATAAGCATCGATGAGCTTGTGGCTGCCAACCCCGAAGCCATCAATGGCGTGAAGGAGGGCGATGTGCTCATTATTCCTAAAAAGGGCCCCTCGGCTACAAGCAGCGATATCATCTACCACACCATCCAGGCTGGCGAGTCGATGTATAGCGTTTCGCGCAAATACAACACCACCATCGAGTCGCTGCTCGAGCTCAACCCTGGCATCTATCCCAATCACTTTGTCACGGGCGACGTGATCCAAGTGAGGCCCAACACCACTCAAAATATCGCGCTTAAGAAGAACATCAAGCAATTCTATCCCTATACAGTGCAGAAGGGTGACACCTACGACAAGGTGGCCGCCGCCCATGGCATCACCGAGCAGGAGCTCAAGGCTGCCAATCCCGATGTGAAAAAGCTCTCTAAGGGCAAAGTAATCTATATCCCGCAGCAAGGTGTCGACAACACCCACGTGAACTCGAGCACGGCAACCGCACAGGAGCTGGAGCAAACCTATTCAGGCAAGATTGGGCAGGTTTACAACGAGGTGCACCACCTCAAGGGCGACAATGTGCTCAACATTGCCATCGTGCTCCCATTCCAGCTGCAAAAGGAAAACAAGCCCCGCCAGGCCGAGTTCTATCTCGACTTCTACAAGGGTTTCCTGCTTGCTATCGACAGCCTGGGCAATCAGGTGGGCAAGAAGGTGAATGTGAATGTGTTTGACACGCAGCACAATCTGAATGTGACCGACAGCTTGCTGGCGCTCGACCAAATGAAGCGCATGGATATCATGATTGCTCCAGGCGAGCCCAAGCAACTGCAACGTTGCAACAACTTTGGCAAGAAATATGGAGTGACCGTGGTGAATTGCTTCTCGCCCAACAACGACGACTATGCCGACAATCCCCGCGTGCTGCAAGTCAACAGTCCCACATCCTACATGACAGCTGCCGTCAACGACTGGATCGACTCAAAATTTGGCGACTACAATGTGATTTTCCTCGACGACCCCTACAACACCGAGGACAAGGATATCTACACCAACATTCAGGAGCACATCACCAGCAGCAAGAAGCACTATCAAGTGGTTTCGGTTGTCAACAGTCTCGACTATGCCACATTGAGCAACTATCTCGACCCAGGAAGCGACTACTTGTTTATCCCCACCTCGGGAAGCAAGGCTTTCTTGGCAAAGATAGCCCCGGCACTCAAGCAAGTGAAGCAGAAGCGCTATGATTGCGGCGTAGCCTTGCTTGGTTTCCCACAGTATTTCAACTACCTGAAGGAATACCGTGCCACCTTTGAGGCTATCGACACCTATCTCTTCTCGCGCTTCTTTGTCGCCAATGAGAAGCGGGCTAAAGTGATTGAGAACAAGTTCACTCACAAGTTTGGCGACAAGATGATTGTTACCACTCCTTGCATGGGCCTCTTGGGCTTTGACTTGGGCACCTACCTGCTCACGAGCCTTAAGACCAGCAATGAGCTCAACAGCGACACGCCTGCTTTCGACGGCATACAGATGGATTTCGACCTGGAGCGTGCCAGCAACTGGGGCGGCTTGATCAATCGCTGCGTGGAGCTGGTGCACCTCAATGGCAAAACCATGCGTGAAAGCATCATCAAGTAATGAGAAATACGATTGCCTGCATATTGATTCTAGCATTAAGCCTGTGCGCTTGCGAGGCAGCGGCTCAAAACCATTACGAGGGAAACATCTCGGTGGGAGGCCAGGCTGGCGTCACTTTTTCCCGTGTGAATTTCAGCCCCAGTGTGCCACAGTCGATGGTGGGTGGCTTTGCCCTGGGCGGCGCGTTCCGCTATGTAGAAGAGAGACACTTCGGCTTGATTGCTGAGCTCAATGTGGAGCAGCGCGGCTGGAAAGAGAAATTCGACAAGGGCTACGACTTCAACTATCAACGCCGATTCACCTACGTCCAGCTGCCCATTCTCACTCATGTGTATTTCGGCAGCTCCAAGATACACGGCTTCTTCAATGCTGGCCCCGAGGTGGGCTACATGATAGCCACGTCGACCAAGGCCAATTTTGATTATAATAATATAGGTGGTGTCGAGGGATTCCCCACGACCAATCGCAACAACGACCAGCTTGCGCTCAAGGTGAAAAATCACTTCGACTATGGCATCTCGGCTGGCGTGGGCCTCGAGTGGTTTCGCAATCACAAGCAGTCGTTCAGGGTCGAGGGCCGTTTCTACTACGGCCTGGGCGATGTGTTCAGCAACCACAAGACCGACCCCTTCTCGGCAAGCAACAGCATGTCGGTTATGGTCAACTTGGGCTACTTCTACCGCTTGAAATAAACTGGTATCACATAAAATGTCACTTTTATATGCCCGCTCTCGCAGTGGGCATATTTGTTTTGTGCCATCATGTCAGTTTGGTGGCAGTTGAGCAAAACTGCCATTTTTGGCACGACCTTTGCATTTATGTGGGTGTCGAAGCCGCAAGGCCGAGACGAGAAAACTAGAATAATAACAAAATAAAACATTATAGAATTATGGGAAAGATAATTGGTATAGACCTTGGTACTACCAACAGCTGTGTGGCAGTTCTCGAAGGCAAAAATCCGGTAGTGATACCTAACAGTGAAGGTCGCAACACGACTCCTTCAATTGTGGGTTTCGTCGATGGCGGCGAGCGTAAAGTGGGTGATCCTGCAAAGCGTCAAGCCATCACCAATCCAACTCGAACCGTATACTCGATTAAGCGTTTCATGGGCGAGCCTTATAGCAAGGTCACCGAGGAAATTAAGCGAGTTCCTTATAAGGTGGTTGACAATGGCAACAACCAGCCACGTGTTGAAATCGACGGGCGCCAGTACACGCCTCAAGAGATTTCGGCTATGATTCTTCAAAAGATGAAGAAGACTGCCGAGGATTATCTGGGCCAGACTGTCGACAAGGCCGTGATTACCGTGCCTGCTTACTTTGACGACTCTCAACGCAAGGCCACCAAAGAGGCTGGTGAAATCGCCGGCTTGAAGGTGGAGCGTATCGTGAATGAGCCTACTGCAGCCGCTCTTGCCTATGGTCTCGACAAGGGTACCGACGACAAGAACATCGCTGTGTTTGACCTGGGTGGCGGCACTTTTGATATTTCCATTCTGAACATGGGCGACGGCGTTGTTGAAGTGAAGGCTACCAATGGTGATACTCACCTGGGTGGTGATGACTTCGATCAGCGCATCATCAACTGGCTGGCCGATAGCTTCCAAGCCGAGGAAGGCACCGACCTGCGCAAGGATCCTATGGCTCTGCAGCGCTTGAAGGAGGCTGCCGAGAAGGCCAAGATTGAGCTCTCGAGCTCCACGAGCACCGAGATCAACCTGCCTTACATCACCGTGGTCGACAACACGCCTAAGCACCTGGTGAAGACCTTGACGCGTGCTAAGTTTGAGCAACTGTGCGACGACTTGATCCAGAAGACCATCGAACCATGCCGCAAGGCACTGAGCGACGCTCACCTCACCACGAGCGACATCAACGAGGTGATTCTGGTGGGTGGCTCGACCCGTATTCCTGCCGTGCAAGAGATTGTGAAGAAGTTCTTCGGCAAGGAGCCTTCTAAGGGTGTTAACCCCGACGAGGTGGTTGCCGTGGGTGCTGCAATTCAAGGCGGCGTGGTGACCGGCGAGGTCAAGGATGTGCTGCTGCTCGATGTGGTTCCGCTGAGCGTGGGTATTGAGACGCTGGGCGGCGTGATGACCAAGCTTATCGACGCCAACACCACCATTCCTACCCGCAAGAGCCAAATTTTCTCGACGGCTGTCGACAACCAGCCTTCGGTTGAGATCCACGTGCTGCAAGGCGAGCGCCCCATGGCCAAGGATTGCAAGACGCTGGGTAAGTTCCATCTCGACGGCATCGCTCCCGCTCCACGTGGCGTGCCACAAATCGAGGTCTCCTTTGAGGTTGATGCCAACGGTATCATGAATGTGAAGGCCGTTGATAAAGCTACCAACAAGGAGCAGAGCATCCGCATCGAGGCTTCGAGCGGCTTGAGCGACGAGGAAATCAAGCGCATGAAGGACGAGGCTGCTGCCAATGCCGAGGCCGACAAGAAGGAGAAGGAGCGCATCGACAAGATCAACCAAGCCGATGCAATGATTTTCCAAACCGAGAAGACGCTCAAGGAAGCTGGCGACAAGCTGCCGGCCGACAAGAAGAGCGAAATCGAGGCTTCGCTCAACAAGCTTAAAGCGGCACACAAGAGCCAAGACTTGGCTGCTATCGACGCTGCTATGAAGGAACTTCAAGACAAGTTCACGCAGATGTATCAGCAAGCAGGCGGTCAGGCTGGTGCTAACCCGGGCGCTGGCTTCCAGGGTGGCAATCCAGGAGCAGGTTTCCAGGGCGGTAACCCAGGCAACGGCAATGGTGGCTCCAATGGCAACAACGGTGGCCAAAACGGCGCTCAAGATGTTCCTTACGAGGAAGTGTAAACAATGAGGTGGCGCTCTCTAGAGCACCCTACCGATAGCAATAATATCATCCCGATGCGTGCTTAAATCACGCACCGGGATTTTTTTATGCAAACGTTTTCATTTCTTTTTTCCGTTAGAGCAATAAATTAAGCCGTAATTACAATATTTTTTGTAACTTTGCAATGACAAATTCTAGAACGACAGCATGCTTGATTTACTTTTTGAAACTAGCTGGGAGGTCTGTAATAAAGTAGGAGGAATTTACGCAGTTCTTTCAACCAAAGCTAAAACACTAGTAAAAAAATACAAAAACGTTATTTTCATTGGTCCCGACCTGTGGTCGAGCGACCATGAATCGCCTTTTTTTAAAGAGGCGAGTACTCCACTCGACGAGTGGAAAAAGCAAGCCGTGTTTCCCTCGGGCATGAGCGTGAGGGTAGGGTACTGGGATGTGCCTGGCCGCCCCGTGACCGTGCTTGTGGATTTCAAGTCGCTCTACGTTTACAAGAACGACCTCTATGCCGAGATGTGGAACCGTTACAAGGTCGATTCCCTTCACGCCTATGGCGACTACGATGAGTCGTGCATGTTTGCCTATGCATCGGCGCTCGTGATCGAGAGCATCGTCTTGCACAGTCGCGGAAAAGTGAAAAACATCATAGCCCACTTCGACGAGTGGACCACAGGCATGGGCCTGCTTTATATCAAGTCGAGGCTTCAGAGCGTGGGCACCGTCTTTACCACTCATGCTACCAGCATAGGCCGCAGCATATGCGGCAACGGCAAGCCACTCTACGACTACATGCCGGGCTACAATGGTGACCAGATGGCTGCCGAGCTCAATATGCAATCTAAGCATTCGCTCGAGGAGAGCGCCGCACTGGCTGCCGATGCGTTTACCACGGTGAGCGACGTCACCGCCCGCGAGTGTGAGCAGTTGCTGGGCCGCCGCCCGCTGGTGACGCCCAACGCTTTTGAACAAAACTTTGTGCCCAAGGGTGCAAAATTCAACAAGGCTCGGGTCGATGCCCGCGCCAAGCTGCTGCAAGTGGCACGCTCGCTCACTGGCGAGGATTATACCGACGACAACTTGATCGTTGGCACTTCGGGCCGCTGCGAGTTCCGCAACAAGGGACTGGATGTGACCATCGACGCACTCAACATGACGCGCGACAAGCTCAACCAGCTGAGCAATCTGCATCGCAAGATTGTGATGTTTATCATGGTCCCGGCTTGGACCGAGGCACCTCGCAAGGACTTGCAAAACGCAATGAGCCAAAACAAAGTGGTCAAGCTCTTCGACCCTGTCATCACCCACAACATCCACAACTTCGACACCGACCCCATTTACAACAAAATCAATTTCCTGGGGTTGCGCAACGAGATCTACGACAGCGTGAAAGTGATATATGTGCCTAGCTACCTGAATGGCAACGATGGCATATTCAATATGAGTTATTACCAGCTGCTTGTGGGCTTCGACCTCACGATATTCCCGTCTTACTACGAGCCGTGGGGCTACACGCCACTCGAGAGCGCTGCCTTCGGTGTGCCCACCATCACAACCGACCTGGCGGGATTTGGCCAGTGGGTGCTCAACACGCAAGGCGACAACTTCGTCAAGAGCGGTGTGAAAGTGATACACCGCACCGACTCCAACTACAGCGAGACTGTGGCTGCCGTGAGCGACGGCATCTCCAATGTGTTTATGATGCAACCTGCCGAGTTGCGCAAGGCAAAAAATGCCGCCAAGCGCACATCAAAACTCGCCTCGTGGGACAATTTCATCGGCTACTATGATATTGCCTACGACCAAGCGCTCAAGATTGTGCAACAGCGCATGGTAAATGACGCCGATGGCTTGTAGAGATTATTTTTAGGTTTACTGCATAATAGAAGAAAATAAATTCAATCGGAAAATAATTTTTTTGAGATATGAAAATCAAAGTTAACAACACCAACGAACCCGTATGGAGAAACATCACGGTTAAATCGGAGCTTCCTGCCAAGTTGAAGAAACTCGACGAGTTGTCTAAAAACTTGTGGTGGGTGTGGAACAGCGAGGGTAAAACCATGTTCCATGACCTCGATCGTGACTTGTGGCGTGCCACGGGTGAAAACCCCGTAATGATGCTGCAAAAGATGACCAGCGAGCGTCTCAATGAGATTCTCAAAGACGACGTCATGGTAGAGCGCATCAACACCGTCTATGCTCACTTCAAGGAGTATATGAAGCAGCCCATGCGCACCGATGTTCCCTCGGTATCCTACTTCAGCATGGAGTATGGCCTGTGCAACGCACTCAAGATTTACTCGGGCGGACTTGGAATTCTGGCCGGCGACTACATCAAGGAGGCTTCCGACCGCCGCTACCCAATGACGGCTGTCGGCTTCCTGTATCGATATGGATATTTCACTCAGACGCTCTCGATGGATGGCACTCAAATCGCCAACTACGAGCCTCAGAACTTCAACCAGCTGCCCATCGAGCCTGTGCTCGACAAGAATGGAAAGCAGATGATACTTGAAGTTCCCTATCCCGGCCGCGTGATTTATGCCAACATATGGCGCGTGAATGTGGGCCGCATGAAGCTCTACCTGATGGATACCGACATCGACCTGAACAGCGAGTGGGACCGTCCTATCACCCACCAGCTCTATGGCGGTGACTGGGAAAACCGCATCAAGCAAGAGTATCTGCTTGGCATTGGCGGCATCCTCATGCTAAAGAAACTGGGCATCAAGAGCCAGCTGTATCACTGCAACGAGGGCCACGCCGCACTTCTCAACCTGCAACGCCTGGTCGACTATGTGCAAGACGACGGCCTGAGCTTCCAGGAAGCCCTTGAGGTGGTGCGCGCTTCGTCGCTCTACACTTGCCACACTCCTGTGCCTGCTGGCCACGACTACTTCGACGAGGGTCTCTTTGGCAAGTATATGGGTGAGTTCCCTGCCAAACTGGGTATCTCTTGGCAAGACCTCATGAACATGGGTCGCGAGAACCCCGACAGCAACGAGCGCTTCTCGATGAGTGTGTTTGCACTCAACACCACGCAAGAGAGCAACGGCGTGAGCTGGCTGCACGGCCAGGTGTCGCGCAAGATGTTTGCCGGCATTTGGAAAGGCTACGCTCCCGAGGAGTCGCACGTGGGTTATGTGACCAATGGCGTGCACATGCCCACCTGGGCTGCCAGCGAGTGGAAAGAATACTACAGCAAGGTGCTGGGCGACAACTATATCGAGCATCAAGACGACGAGAAGACTTGGGCTCCTATCCTCAAGGTTCCCGATCAGCAAATTTGGGACATGCGCATGCGCCTCAAGAATAAGTTTATCAACTTTGTGAAGCGCGACTTCAGCGAGTCGTGGCTCAAGAATCAGGGTGATCCCACGCGCATCATCTCGATTGTCGACAAGATCAATCCTAACGCGCTCTTGATTGGCTTTGCTCGCCGTTTCGCGACCTACAAGCGTGCCTACTTGCTCTTCAGCGATCTCGACCGCCTCTCCAAGATTGTGAACAACGAGAAATACCCTGTGCAATTCATCTATGCCGGCAAGGCACACCCCGCCGACGGAGCTGGCAAGGACTTGATTAAGCGCATTGTTGAGATCAGCAAGATGCCTCAATTCCTCGGCAAGATTATCTTCCTTGAGAACTACGACATGACGGTGTCGAAACGCCTCGTGACCGGTGTCGATATCTGGCTCAACACGCCTACCCGTCCCCTCGAGGCATCGGGCACATCGGGCGAGAAGGCCGAGATGAACGGCCTGCTCAACTTCTCGGTGCTCGACGGCTGGTGGTATGAGGGCTATCGCGAGGGTGCTGGCTGGGCACTTACTGCCAAGCGCACCTATACCGACCAAGCTCAACAGGACAAGCTCGATGCAGCCACCATCTACTCGATGCTTGAGAACGAGATCATCCCGCTTTACTTTGCCAAGAACTCTCGCGGCTACTCGCCCGAGTGGATTCAATACATCAAGCGCAGTATCGCCACTATCGCTCCTCACTACACCATGTCGCGCATGCTCAACGACTACCTCACTCGCTTCTACGCACCCGAGGCAGCTCGCAGCGCCAAGTTGCGTGCCAGCAACTTCGCTCTTGCCAAGAACATTGTGGCATGGAAGAATAATGTGGTCGACCACTGGGATGCAGTGCATGCCGAGGACATCCAATTGAGCGACTCGCTCAAGAATGCCTCCAACGACAATGAGCCTGTCGAAGCTACTATCAAGCTCAACACTGCCGGCCTGGGCAAGGATCTGGGCGTGGAGCTGGTGATTTATCGCGACGAGGATGGCGAGAGCAAGTTCCACGAGGCCATTCCTTTCAAGGCTGTGAGCCAAGAGGGTGATGTGGTGACTTATCACCTGAAGAGCCGCATCAAGGATTCGGGCGTGTTCCGCTATGGTTTCCGTGTGTATCCATGGAACAAGAACCTGCCTCACCGTCAGGACTTCGCCTATGTGAAGTGGATTTAATTACAACAAGATAGCTATAAAAAAGGTCGCCATGTTTTGGCGGCCTTTTTTGTTTGCCTTGATGTAGATGACGGCTATTTGGCAGTGCCTTGCATCACAGTGATGAG
>OMUK01000008.1 GCA_900314215.1 uncultured Prevotellaceae bacterium | reverse complement strand
GGGTCTGTTAGGGACTTGCACCCGTTAGCTGATATACATGCTAGTCAAACCAAACAGCGACGCCTGCTAAACACAAATAGCAGGCGTCGCTGTATATATCATGTCAGCCCCACGCTCATGGGGGCCGACAAGTGTTTCTTTACTCCTTGTTCTTGGCGAAGTAGGCCTTCATCTCGCGCTTTACGCGCGGGCTCAGAGCCAGCAGGGTGAACATGGTGCACACAGCCATCAGGAAGAAGGCCAGGTCCATGCAGCTCACCAGCAGGTCGAGCTTGATCACGGCTGCCACGATAATCATAGCCAAGTAGTAGTAGTTGTAGTACTTCGCGTTCTTTGCGCCAAAGAGGAAATTGGTGCACTTCTGGCCATAGTAGCTATAGGAGAACATGGTGGAGAAGGCGAAGAAGAACACGATGATCATGAGCAGATATTGCCCAATGTGGGGAATGAGCTTGCCGAAGGCGCCCAAGGCGATATAGAGGCCGCCCGACACCTGGCCAGTGCCTATATTCTGCCCGGCGATGATGATGGGGATAGCGGTGAGGGTGCACACGATGCCCGAGTCGATGAGCGGGGCGATCATGGCCACCAGGCCCTCGCGCACGGGTTCGGTATTCATCGAGGCGCCGTGCATCATCGAGGCAGTACCCACGCCCGCCTCGTTGACCATGGCGGCACGCCGGGCACCAGTGAGGGCGATGCCCACAAAGCCGCCGGCTATGCCTTGCGGGTGGAAGGCGTCATCGATAATCTGGCGGAACACGCCTGGCACCTGGTCGTAGTTGGTGACCATGATGATCACCACCAGTATCAGGTAGAGGGTGACCATGAGGGGCACAATCTTGGCAGCCGTCTTGGCAATGCGGCCAATGCCGCCAATGATCACAGTGCCCACGATGAGCACGATGAGCACGCCCAGGGTGAAGCGCAGGCCCACGGTGTTGGCAATGCCCATGGGCGTGGTAAACACGGTGGTGATCGACTCCACCAGCTGGTTGGCCTGCATAAAGCACAGCGTGCCCACCAAGCCAAATATCGAGAAGGCCACGGCAAGCGGTTTCCACTTCTTGCCCAAGCCCTCGGTAATCATATACATGGGGCCGCCTTGCACCTCGCCGGCCGTGTCGCGGCCCTTATACATGATGGCAAGCGTGCCCTCGAAGAACTTGGTGCACATGCCCACGATGGCACTCACCCACATCCAGAATATCACGCCCGGGCCGCCTATCGAGAGCGCGATAGCCACGCCGGCAATGTTGCCCATGCCCACCGTGGCGGCAATGGCGCTCATCAAGGCCTGGAACGAGCTGATTTGACCCGTGTCTTTGCCTGCGTTCTTGGCCTGCTTCTGGCGCAGGGCACGCAAGCTCCAGGGCAGGCGCCTGATGCTCACGCCGCCCGAGTAGAAAAACAGAAACAATCCGCCGCCTATGAGCAGAAAAAATTCGGGATACCCGCATAAGAAGTCGCTCAAATTGATGATGCTTTGACTTATGCTGTTGAAAATTTCTTCCATTTGCAATCTACGTTAAACTTGTAAAAATTATATACCTCAGCCTAAATTGACTGCAAATTTAAGAAAAACTTTTAAGTTATGGGGCTGCCGCTTGATTTTTTGTGTTCCAGGGCACGCAATTGTGCTAAATCGGCACTGGGGCGGCGTGAAAAAAATGCGGCATTAAAGTTTTTTATACCCGTGCGATGCAGTACTTTTGCGCAGCCAGTGTTATAAATGACGAAAAAACAATGATGGAGGAAGCAGAGATAGCCAAAGGCTGCCAGCAGGGCGACGCTCGAGCTCAGCGTGCCCTCTACGACAGCTATGCCCCGCGCCTCATGGCCACAATCGTGCGCTATGTGGGGCGCGACGACGTGGCGCAAGATGTGCTGCAAGACACGCTGGTGCGCGCGCTCAACTCCATCAAGCAGTTCAGCTGGCGCGGCAACGGCTCGCTGGGCAAGTGGCTGCACCGCCTGGCGGTGAATGGCTCGCTCAACTACCTGCGCGACAACCGGCGAGAGCTGAATGCTGTGAGCCTCGACGAGCAGCCTGTGGCCGAAGCCTATGTGATGCCCGAGCCTCCCACGGCCAGCGACGTGGAGCGCATAAGCATCGACACCTTGATGCAATTTATCAAGGAACTGCCCACGGGCTACCGCACGGTGTTCAACATGTATTGCGTCGAGGGCTACTCGCACCGCGAGATTGCCCTCGAGCTGGGCATCAAGCAGACCTCGTCGTCGTCGCAGCTGGCTAGGGCCAAGGCGATACTGGCCCACAAGATTAATGACTATATGGCAAAGATGGATAAATCGAGATGAAACAGGAGAAAGAAAATATCGACTGGACCCGGGCCTTGAGCCAGCGCGTGAGGCAAGCCGAGCATCCCGTGCCCGAGGCGACTTGGGAGGCCATCTCCCGCCGGGTGGGCAACAAGAAGGTTGCTCCGGCAACTGTCCAGGCACACGGCAAGGCGATGGCAAGCAGCCGCCGCTGGCTGTGGGCTGTGGTGGCTGCAGCCGCCGTGGTGGCCGCCATCGCCTTCCTGCCCAGTCTCTTTGCGCCCCAGGAGCCTGGCCGCCACACGCCTGGTGCTGCGCAGCCCACGGCAGCCGCATCCAAGCCAGCTGCCACGATGCAGCGTGCAACACAGCGCCCCTGGGTGAGTGAGCAAGAACCGCTCGCCGCGGCAACGGCAAGCGCGCGACCCACACAAGCTGACCACTCCCATGCCGCCATGCCGCCCAGCGTGCCGCTGGCTCACGACACGGCCGCCAGGGTGACGCCCGTTGTTGCGCCCGACAGCCAGGCTGTAGCCCCCGTAGCGCCCAACTACGCCCAGTCCGAAGCCGCAACCCAGCGCGACACCACAGCCGCCGCCCAGGGCAGCATGCCACTGGTGGCGCAGCAAGGCGCGCCCAGCTCCACCAGCTCACAATCCTATACCGGCTTCAAGGGCTACACCGCCAGCAACGATGCCGCAGGTGGTTACACCGCCAGCCTGTATGGCACAGGCATCCTCTTTGCCGGCGACGGGGGTGTTGGCCGCAACTACTTGATGAGCAATAGTTCAAGCATTGCCTACAACAGCGCCCTGCTGGCAATGAGCGCCGCGCCCAGCTACGACTACAAGCACAAGATACCCATCACCGTGGGCATCACGGTGGGCAAGATGCTCGACTACAACCTGGAGCCCACCATAGGCTTCAACTACAGCAGCTACTCGAGCGATGTGACCAATAGGCTCAGCGGCGAGACCCTAGACCAGCGCGTGCAGCTGCTGGGCATACCCGTGGGGCTGAAGTGGCACTTCCTCAACATTGGCCACTTCTCGGCCTATGTGGGAGCCGAGGGCATGGCCGAGCGGGTGGTGAGCGCCCGCTTTGGCAACGACAAGCTCACGGTGCGGCGGCTGCAATGGTCGGTCGACGGCAGCCTGGGCGCGCAATACGCCATTGCCCACCACGTGGCACTCTTCCTGGAGCCCAAGTTCACCCACTATTTTACCCGCCTGCCAGTCAAGACGCTACGCAACGAGCACGACATCACGGTGAACGTGCGCATGGGCTTGAGTTTTGATTTTTAATCTATTTTCATTTTAGGGAAAAATGGAACACTATTTTGGCGTTTCGAGAAATTCAGATAACTAGATTTTAGCTATTTTTGTAGATGAATTCGCTGGATAGTACCACTTGATTATGACGAAATTAGATGAAATAGAGGAACTCTCGCTCGACGACGTGGTGAAATTGCCCGACAGTGTGAAGTACTTTGACGGTGAAATCGCCTTTGCCGACAATGTGAAATCGATTGCCGCACTGCAAATGACATTCAAGGTCAACTTTGTGGCGTTTGTCTTCTGCCAGTCGGGCACATTGCAGCTCAAGCTCAACGACGAGAACTATACCGTCGAGGCCCACGACGCCCTCTTTGTGAGCCTCAACTCGGTGGTGAGCGACCTCGAGCCCGACGACGACTTCATGTGCAAGATTATCGCCTTGTCGACCAACTTTGGCATCTATATCAACAACAAGACCATCTTTGAGGGCATCATGCAGATTTCGACCAACCCCATCATCAAGTTTGACAAAGAGGAAATCGAGCTCATGGTGAAATACTACGAGCTGGCGATGTTCAAGATCGAGCACCCGCAAATCAACTACGGCCGTGAGACCATGATCGACATCTTGCGCAGCCTCTCGCTCGACCTGCTCTCGAGCATCTCCAAGCACGTGGACGAGGGCGAGACGGGCATATTGCGCCAGGGCGACAAACTCTTTCACAAGTTTGTGCTCCTGCTGGCAGCCAACGAGAACAACGAGCGCAGCGTGCAGTATTTTGCCGACCAGCTGTGTGTGTCGCCCAAGTACCTCACCAGCATATGCAACCAGAAGTGCGGCCGCACGGCAAGCGAGCTCATCTCGGCCTCGATCACGAGCCGCATCAAGCAGCTGCTGCTCTATAGCAGCAAGAGCATCAAGGAGATTGCATCGGAGATGAACTTTGAGAACCTGTCGTTTTTTGGCAAATATGTGAAAAAACACCTGGGCGACTCGCCCAACAACTACCGCAAGAAGAATTCCTACGGAAAATGAAATAGCAACTTTCCTACACAATTATATCTATACAAGCAACGCAGGGACACCGCCGGTCAAAGATGGGCGATGTCCCTGTTGCATGTGAGGGGATGGGATGGGGCTCTACAGGTTGTGGAGCTTGGCCTGGCGGCTATGGCGGAAGGCATTGAAGGTGTCGAAGATGTCGGTAAGGGCTATGGCGGCATTGGCAGCTTGCGTCTGATACAGGGTGGAGCTGCCGCTGGTGTCGACGTTCTGGCCTTGCAGGGCGCCCGACACGCCCGAGATTTCCTCGAGCATCTTGAGTTGCAAGTTGATCATCTCATAGGCGCCAAAGTTGGTGTTGTTGCTCGATATCTGCTCGGGCTTGGCATCGCCCAGCTGGGGGTTGTAGGGGAGCACACCGTCGCTGCTGCGCCACACGTCGCGCACCTGGCTCCAGGTGAAGCCGTCGGGCATGGCATTCTCGGGATAGAGCAGCACGCCCTTGGCGCTGGAATTCATCACGTGGTCGACCATGGTCACGAGGCGGTTCACGAGCTTCTGCTGGTCGATCACATCCTCGATGAAGCTGTGCACCTCGCCATCGGTGAGCGGGTAGAAGCGCAGCACAAAGGGGTGGCTGCCGTGCTTGTAGGGCGAGTCGTAGTCGGCCAGCAGGTCGCCCATGGGCGAGAACCAGCGGCAGTGCCAAGTGGTGGCGATATCCCAGCTGATGCTCACGTCGGGGTTGGCTTTCAACTTCTTGAGCTGGCTGAGCGGGGCCACATAGAGCTGCGAGGTGGCGTGGTTGTGGCAGGCCAGCACCTCGTGGCTCTCGAGGGTCCACACCTCGATGGCGCGGCACTTGCCCGTGGAGCTGCGCCAGAAGTCGGTGCCACCCTGGCTGTCGGCTCCTATGGCGGTGACGAAGTTGCACGTGCGGGCGTCGGCGTCGTCGCTATAGAGGCGGCGCACCCAGGCGGCCTTGCGCCGCTGCCCGGGAGCCACCTGCTTGATGAGGGCGGCAATGCTCATGTCGTGCAACTGCCCTATGATCTCGCAGTCGCGGGCGAGCGGGTCGAGGATAGGATTGATAAAGAAGGAGTTGACGTTCACATTGCTCACCACGGCGCGATTGTCGTGCAGGTCCTGCAGCAGGTCGATGCGCTGCACGCAGGTGCCCGAAATGAGGAATTCCTCGAGCAAGCGCGAGTCGAGTTCGTCGAGGGCGAGGTCACGCTTGGCTGGGCGAGGTTGAGGACTGGCATCGCCCGTGCCGGCAGTGCCCGCTTGCTGGTCGAGATACTGGGCGCGGAAGCGGCCCACGATGCTCTTCACGAGCTGGCGCAGCACATTGTTGGTGATAGGCGGCTGGTCGTCTTTGTTGTAGCGCTCCCAGTCGGTCACGAGGCGGCCGCTAGCGTCGAGGGTGCAGTCGCTCCACTGGTCGCCATAGGTGAAGCGCTTGTTGCGCTGGCGGTGCTGGCGCAGCATGCTGCCGGCACTCCAGGCCTTGAAGGCAGCGCGCAATATTGCATTGTTGTCGTTCATGATGATAGAGAATAGGTGACTACTTGTTGATGGCAAAGTAACGGCGGCGGCCCCGCGGGCCGTAGCTCACGTGTATCCACTGGTAGTGGTGCTCGTTGATGGCCTGGTCGACCGGTAGCTCCAGCTGCTGCATGAGGGCGTAGAGGCGCGCATTAGCCTCGGGCGCGCCGGCAGTGACGTCGGCAGCCTGGCCCAGCATGTGCTGCGAGCGGGGCACGCCGCCCACCGCCTTGTTGAGTTGCGGGCAGCGGTAGCCACTGGTGACCCGCAACGGGTGCCCCCAGGCCTCGCGCAAGGGGTCGAGCACATGGTCGACCAGGGCATTGAGATTGGCAATCACGGTGGGGCTGGGCGCGTTGTCGATGCCCTGGGCCGCAGCCGTGCGCGATTTAGTGAGTTCTGCAATTGTAAAATACTTCATGGCTTTTTTTGCCGCAAATTTACCACGCCACCGCCGCCACTGGCCATGACAATAAGTGGCAGTGGGTGGAACAAGAAGCAAGCATGCGGCCCGCAGGAGCGAGCCGCATGCTGTGCAACGTGTGCGGTAGATGAGGGGGGCTTGCGCGCGTTAGTTGTCCTTCATGAAATCCTCCACGTCGTGGGGGTGATAGGGGATGCGATCCTTGCCCAGGAAGCGGCAGCCGTCGGGGGTGATGAGCACATCGTCCTCGATGCGTATGCCGCCAAAGTCCTTGTACTCCTCGAGCTTGTCGAAGTTGAGGAACTCGGCGCAGTGTCCGCTGGCCTTCCAGTCGTCGATGAGGGCGGGGATGAAGTAGATGCCGGGCTCGTCGGTGACAACAAAGCCAGGCTCGAGGCGGCGGCCCATGCGCAGGCAGTTGGTGCCAAACTGCTCCAGATTGGGACGGGTCTCGGCGTCAAAGCCCACATAGGTTTGTCCCAGGCCTTCCATGTCGTGCACATCCATGCCCATCATGTGACCCAGGCCGTGAGGCAGAAACATGGCGTGGGCGCCGGCACGCACGGCTTCCTCGGTGTCGCCGCGCATGAAGCCCAGCTCCTTGAGGCGGTCGGTCATGAGGCGGCACACGGCAAAGTGCACGTCGGCATATTTCACACCGGGCTTGGCCACCTCGAGCACATAGTCGTGGCAAGCCTCGACAATGCTGTAGATTTCGAGCTGGCGCTGGGTGAACTTGCCGTTGACAGGATAGGTGCGGGTGTTGTCGCTGCAATAGCCCGTCACCGTCTCGGCGCCGGCGTCGCACAGCACCAGGCGGCCGCTCTCGAGCTTGCGCTCGCTGGGGTTGCCGTGCATGATCTCGCCATGCTGCGAGAAGATGGTGCCGAAGCTCACTTGGTAGCCATAGCTGCGCACGATGCCCTCCATCTGTCCGGCAATGTATTTCTCGGTCACGCCAGGCTTGGTGAGGCGCATGGCGGTGGTGTGCATCTTGTAGCCCACGGCGCAGGCCTTCTCAATCTCGGCAATCTCCAGGTCGCTCTTGGTCGAGCGCATCTTCACCACGGCCATGATGAGGTCGAGCGAGGCTGCCTCGCGCTGCTTGCTGGGGTGGATGCCAGTGAGGTCCATGAGCTCAATCATGGTGTCGTGGCGGTAGGGCGGCAAGAAGTGCACCTTGCGGCCCTGGGCCTTGGCCGTGTCAAATATCTCCTTGATTTTGGCATGCGGGGCGCTGTGGCCCACACCCACCATCTCGGCCATCTCGGCAACCTTGGTCACCGAGCCATACCACACGATGTCTTCCACGCTCACGTCGTCGCCCAGCAGCCACTCCTGGTCGTTGTCGACGTCGATCACGCCCACAAAGCCCGGGTCGAGAAACTGGCCAAAGTAGTACATGAAAGCCGAGTCCTGCCTGAAAGGCTCATAGCAGTTGCTCGGATAATTGTTGGGTGCTCCATTGTTGCCAAAGAGCACAATCACACCGCTCTTCACAAGCCGCTTGAGCTCGTTGCGACGGTTCACATAAACTTCCTTACTAAACATAGTGTATTAATGATTTGTTGTTGCTCTATAATATTACCTGCTGTAAAGATAGAAAAAATAGCGCACAGTAGCAAATCTGAATTTCCAACAAGAAGTACAACAGCCAGGGAGCAGGCCACGTGGTGGGTGCTGGAGCGCTGCCACGCTACCGCCACCGTGGTTAAACCCACCGGTCATCGTTGCATTGTGGGCGTCGATGTTGCAAAACGATTTAAAATTCCATGCAACAGGCCGTCCACAGCGTGAATGGTTATAAGGATAATATTTTTATAAGAAAAAAATAGCGCACAGTAGCAAATCTGAATTTCCCAACATGAAGTGCAACAGCCAGGGAGCAGGCCACGTGGTGGGTGCTGGAGCGCTGCCACGCTACCGCCACCGTGGTTAAACCCACCTGTAGGGGCCGGTCTTGTGCCGGCCCACAACAATGTCACTTCCTATTTTATTGATAATACGGAAGTTAAATAAAGAGGATGGAACCGTGTCGGTGGGCCGACACAAGATCGGCCCCTACAGG
>OMUK01000026.1 GCA_900314215.1 uncultured Prevotellaceae bacterium | reverse complement strand
CAATTCATTAAAAAATTTTTTCAGACAGTTACGCGACCAAAGTGACAAACTCCCGCAGAGCCTCATCGTCTCGCCCATCTAGTGCGCCAGTTGATTGCTACCGAAAAACGATATACCCGAGGAGATGCCGCACCACGCTGGCATCTCCTTTATATTTAGTGCCGAGCACAAAATTTTTTGTATCTTTGCACTCGATGATACTGGAGAAAATGTCAATATTGAATTACAAGAACATCGAGGATGCCCAGCTGGAGTTCTCGCCCAAGGTGAATTGCCTCATTGGCAACAACGGCATGGGCAAGACCAATGTGCTCGATGCCATTTATTTCTTGAGCTTCTGCCGCAGTTGCACCAACCAGACCGACTCCAGCATCATCAACCACGAGGCCCAGTACATGATGCTCAAGGGCAACTACCAGCGGCGCGACGCGGCCGAGGTGATATCGCTCTCGATGCAGCGCGGCAAGCGCAAGCGCGTGCGCCGCGGCGACAAGGAGTATAAGCGGCTGAGCGAGCACATAGGCCTGCTGCCGCTGGTGATGATTTCACCGCTGGACTGGGACCTGATACGCGGCGCTGGCGAGGAGCGGCGACGCCTCATGGACCAGATTATATCGCAAGGCGACGCCGAGTATCTCGACTGCCTGATACGCTACGGCAAAGCCATTGAGCAGCGCAACGCCATGATCAAGAATGAGTACCGCGACCCGTTGCTCTATGAGACGGTAGAGGCGCAGCTGAGCGACACCGCCGCCCGCATCTACAGCACCCGCAAGGCCTGGATCGAGAAGTTTGCCCCCATCTTCATGCACTACTACACCGCCATAGCCGGCGAGGGCGAGCAGGTGGAGATAAGCTACAAGAGCCACCTCGAGGGCACCACCATGCAGCAGTTGCTCTCGCAAAACCGCGAGCGCGACTACATCATGGGCTACACCACCCGCGGCGTGCACCGCGACGACATCGAGCTGCTGCTCGACGGCCACTCGATGCGCAAGACCGGCAGCCAGGGCCAGTGCAAGACCTACACCATCGCCCTGCGCCTGGCGCAATACGACTTTTTGAAAAGCAACACCGGCATCACCCCGCTGCTGCTGCTCGACGACATCTTTGACAAACTCGATGCCCGCCGTGTAGAAAGCATCATCAATGTGGTGAGCGACGACCGATTTGGACAAATCTTCATCACCGACACCAACCGCACCCACCTCGACGAAATCATCAATCACCTGAGCGGCGACCACAAAATGTTTCTTGTGGAGAATGGCGTGTGCACGCCCATAGCCCAGGGAGGGGCTGCCCAGTCATGAAGCGCGTCGAGGCCAAGAGCGTGGGCGAGATCATCAACGAGGTGCTGCGCCACGAGCACTTGAAAACCAAGCTCGACGAGCACCGCGCCATTGCGATATGGCCCGAGGTGGTGGGCCCTGGCATCAACCGCTACACCGTGAGCCGCACGGTGAAAGACGGCGTGATGCACGTGAAAATATCAAGCGCCCCGCTGCGCAACCAGCTCATGATGTCGCGCAGCGCGCTCATCAAGCAAATCAACGACTTCCTGGGCGGCGACGTCATCAAAGAAATTATTTTTAACTAAGCATATATATATCAATCTATCATGGCTGAAGAGAACAACAAACATCGCATCGAGGTCAATACCCCGTTTCTTTGCTCCACACCGGTGCAAATACGTTACAACGACTACGACATGCAGGGACACATCAACAACTCAATCTATTTCAACTTCTTCGACACCGCCAAGATGGACTACTTCAAGAAGGTGCGCGGCAACAACATGAACTGGGAAGATGTGGTTGTGGTGGTCGCCAGCATGACCATCGACTTCTACTCGCCCACACGCTACTACGAGGACGTGGCTGTGGAGACACAGACGGTGCGCCTGGGTAACAAGAGCCTCACGCTGGTGCAGCAGCTTGTGAACACAGCCAACCACGAGGTGAAGTGCATATGCTCTACCGTGATGGTCTATATGGACCGCAAGATGCAGCAATCCGCCCCCATTCCGCAAAATTGGCGTCAAGCCTTGCGCGACTACGAGGGCCGCGACCTGTAGCATCGCCACGCAACACAGGCACAAAGAAAAAGGGAGACCCTGGCTGAAACTGGCCAGGGTCTCCTGCTATATAGGTGTCTTGACTTCGTCGCTTTGTAGTAGTGCACAAAAGATGACAATTGGTATTCAACGAGTTATAAGGTTTAACAGATGGATTGGGATGACGCATTGGCGAAGTCGCCAATGTTAAAACCTACTTGTAGGGGCCGGTCTTGTGCCGGCCCACGACAATATTATATCCTATTTCGTTGATTATTAATAAGATGGAACCGTGCTTGTGGGCCGACACAAGATCGGCCCCTACAGGTTGGTTTTGTTGCGTTGTGGGTGTCAATGTTGAAAAACAATCGATATTATCCCCTGTAACTGGATGGCCACAGGGCCGCACCCTGCTGGTTGCATTCACCCACCAGGTGAATAGTTGGGGTTGACGTAATGCCAAAGTCTGGAATCATAGGCACAGGGAAAAAAAGGGAGACCCTGGCTGAAACTGGCCAGGGTCTCCTGCTTATCTATGTGCTTGAGGGGGCTATTTCACCAGTTGCTTGGTCACGGTCGTGGTGCCGTCGGTGTAGCGGGTGACCACGATATTCATGCCCGAGGCAGGCTCATTGAGCACGAGGCCCGATGGGGTCACGTAGTAGCGGCGGTCGATTGCCTTGCTGGCGCTCACGTCGCTCACTGCGGTCGAGGTCACCTGGGCGGTGGCTACTGCCGAGGGGTAGTAGTTGTGCTTGGTGGCCATCACTGCCACGTTGTATTGGCCCTCGCTCAGGTCTACACGGTCGGGGGTGCTGGCCGAGGCGGTGGTGGGCGTGGTGCCGTCGAGGGTGTAGTAGTAGGTCACGCCGTCGAGCGGGCATACGAAGGTCACATAGTAGCTGCCAGGCTCAATCTCGGGCGTGGGCACGGTGTCGGGCACTGCCACGATGGCGATGCGCTTCACATAGTCGCCATAGGTGGCGATGAGCGTGTCGGTGAGCACAGCGGCTGGATCCATCCACAGGGTGTTTCCGTCCTTCACCTGGAAGGCTTGGGAGCCGTCGGCCATGGTCCACTTCAAGTTGGCGTTCTCATAGAGGGCGCAGTCGTGCTTGATGGTGTCGCTGCGGCTGTTGCCGGCAAAGTATACCACACTCATGGCGCCGGCTTGAGCGCCAGGCTCGTCGGCAAAGGTCTTGAGCATGGGGTATTTGCCCTTTTCAAATGCCCAGTAGGCTGTGTCGAGGCCCTCGAGCGGCTTGCCGCTGGTGAGGCTGGCGGTGCTCAGGGCGTGGGCGCCGTCGTAGTCGCCCTCCTGGCAGGCCTTGTGGGTAGAGAGCTGTGCATCGTAGTAGGTGTCCATGAGCTTGCCCTTGTGGTAGAGTTTGCCCACGATGTTGCCTATGGTGTTGGCCTTGTCGCTGTTGGCATAGTCGATGATGCCCACGTTCACAGCCTTGGAGACCATGGTGGCCGTGTCGGCGTTGTTGTACCAAGCTATGATGCCGCCGGCATATTTAGGAGCGTAGACGTGGCCCGTGTTGAGCACGTTGCGCACGGTGCCAAAGTTGGTGTGCACCACGCCGCCGGCGGTGTTGGTCTTGCTGGCGGCATACTTGCCGTTGATCACCTTGGTAGTGACATTGCCGGCATTCTGGCAGTTCTCCACCAGGCCGCGGTTGTTGCCCACGATGCCGCCCGCAAACTGATAGCCGGCGGTGATATTGCCGCCATTGTAGCAGTCGCGCACGGTGCAGCCGGCGCCGTTGAAGCTGGTGATGCCTGCCACGGTGCCCGAGTGACCCACAACGGTGGCGTTGGTGCGGCAGTTGATGATGTCGCCGCCAAAGTTGTAGCCCACCACGGCTGCCGAGTGCGAGTAGAACTCAAAGTAGCAGTCGCTGGCCAGGCGCACGTTCTTGACCACGCCGCCAGCCTTGAGGCTGTTGACAAAGCCGCAATCGTTGGTGGTGGCGCTTAGGGTGTTGCCCTGGGCTGTGCAGGCAATGTAGCGCACGTTGTGTATCGTGTGGTTGCCGCCGTCGAGGATGCCGCCGAAGGCGTATTTGCTGGCTGTGCCGGTGACGCCTATGCCCTTGAAGTCGGGGTCCTGCTCCACGTCGATGTCACGGGTGATGAGGAAGTGGGTGCCGGCAAACGACATCTTGTTGTCCGCCGTGACCTTGCTCAGCTTCACCAGGTCGGCCTTGGTCTGTATCAAGTAGGGGCTTGCCTCGGTGCCGTCGCCGGCAAATTGCGATGCCGGGGCCGACTTGATGTAGAGGTATTTGCTTGCTGTGCCGTTGGCAGCCACGATGGTATCGACAGCAAAGGAGCCGTTGAGCACGAAGTTGCCATATTTCTCAATGGTCACGGCGTGGCCTTCGGCAGTGTTGCTGCTGCCCACGCGGGCATACCAGCGCACGCTGTGGGCTGTGGTGCCCGTGAAGTTCTGGTTCACGTTCTCAACGGTCTGGGCAGTGTCGGTAAACTGGATTGCGGCTGTCGACACATAGGCAGGCGCATTGCTTGCGATGCTGGTGATGGCGGGGTACTGGCCTGCGGTGAAGGTCCACACGCTGTCGCTGTAGTTCTTCAGTCCGCTGGCCTGGGTCATCTCGCTGGTCCACAGGGCGCCGTTCTTGCTCTTGACCAGCGGCAGCATCTGCTGGTCGTAGTGGCAATCGGTAATCTCAGGCTGCTTGCCGCCGATTTGCTCATTCAAGTAGCCCACATAGGGCATGTAGTCCTTGATCGAGGTAGAGGCGCTTATGCCGGTGGTGTAGCAGCGGTTCATGGTGCAGTGGTCGGGGAAGCCCTGCTGGCCGCTGATGTTCACAATATAGCCAATGAGGGCGCCCACCTGGCTATTGGCCACATGCACCTCGCCGGCAAAGTAGCTGTCGTTGATGGTGGTGCCTATGCCGCCGCCCACGAGGCCGCCAGCTGCACTTTGATAGGTGTTGGTCACCGTGGGGGTGACTTGGGCTATCGAGAAGCAGCGGCTTATGGTGATGTTGCTCGTGGTGCCCACCAGGCCGCCGGCATACTGGCCGCTGTGGGTCACCAGCACGTTGCCCGAGAAGTAGCTGTCGCTCAGCGAGCCGCCGCGGTCGCCCGACATCTGGCCGAGCAGGCCGCCCACAGGACTCTCGGTGCGGGTGCCGGTGATCGACACGGTGGTATTGGTGGCGCTCAAGAACGACATGGGGTTGCGGTCGACGCCAAACACGCCGCCGCACTGTGCCTCGGCCGTCACTGTGCCTTGGAACGACACGGTATTGGCCGCGGCTCCGTAACCTGCCACGCCGCCCACGGTGTACTGGCCGGCGATGGTGCCATTGGTGACGGTGATATTCTGCATCGAGCCCAGGCAGATGCCTGCCACTGCGCCTGCATAGTAGTAGCGGGTGTGGATGGTGGGCGAGGTCATGCGTATGTTTTTAAGCGACCCGATGGTGTCGACCGAGCCGAAGAGGCCGGCATAGCCCTGCTGGCCGTTGTCGACGGTGAGGTTGCTGATGGCGTAGTTGCCACCGTCGTAGTTGCCGGCAAAGCGGTAGCTGTTGTCATCTCTGCCGCCAATGGGCACAAAGAGGTAGCCGTGGGCACTGATGGCGCGGGTCTGCTTGAAATACTTGCCGGCATAGGCTTGATAGTACTTGCCGGTGGGGGCGAGCGTGGTGCTGAAGTTCACGCTGTCGCTCAGGGCCATGAGGTCGGCGAGGTCCTCGATGAGCCAGGGATCACTCTCGGTGCCGCTGCCCTTGAAGCCTGCCTGCGACTGCTTGGGCGGGTAGCTCAGCGCAAATGGCAGCTGTATCGAGCTGCTCTGGTAGAAGCCGCTCCAGTAGCGGCCGTTGCTCGTGGCCACAGCTGTGCTGCCCCATGCCAGGTTGTTGCCGGCGCTGGTGCCTTTGACGGGAAGCCTGGTGTAGATGACCTTAGTGCTGGGGTCGTAGTCGTAGTAGTAGAATGCCCCGTAGTCGCTCGAGGTGAAGAGCAGCTGGGGCGTGAGAGTGATGCTCGAGTCGCCTCCAATGGCGATGTTGTAGCGGTAGCCGCCGCCCAGGAAGTTGTACACCTCCACGCGGTTGGTGGCCGATTGCACGGCATAGACGGGAGCCGTTGTGGTGGTGACTTTGCCCAGCGTGTCGAGGGCATTCATCGTCATCGTGGCATTGGTGGCCGTGAAGGTCGAGCTCTCGATGATGCCGCCCAGGGCATAGCCCTTATAGGTGCCGCTGGTGATGTAGAGCACCCAGTGGTCGAGGGTGAGCACGCCCTTCTCGTCGATGGTGCCGGTCACGGCATTCACGGTGTCGACCGAGTTGAGGCCGTCGTTCAGGCGCACCAGGTCGCAGTTGCCATAGGTGGCGCTCACATAGGCGCTCTGGCGCGGCAGGGTCACTGCGCCGGTCTCGGTGTTGACGGTGCCCTTCACGGTGCCGCCATAGCCGGCAAAGTTGGTGATGGTGATCTCGGTGCCGTTTTGCGAGAGCGTGACGGCAGGAGCGCGGTAGAAGGTGGCGCCCGCGGTGTAGTCGACTTGCACGGCACTGCCGGGCAAGGTGCCGGGAGCGCGCCGGGCAGCCTTGGCAGCCGCCCGCTTGGCCACAGCGCCCATCTTGCAGTCGATGGGGCTGGCACTCAGTTCAGGGGCAGCCGCCGCGTGCGACATGGCGCTTGCCCGCAGCTGCATCACCGGCTTGGCTGCCGGCTTAGCCGCCTGTGCATCGTGAAATGGGCCTGTGGCAGCCGTGGCCGTGAGGCTCAGGCATGCAAGCCCAATGGTGAAAAGATGAAGTAAAGTTCGCATAAAGATTTACGATTTGAGGGTTATTTCATTCTTATTAGTGCAAATATAAATTATTTCCTCCAAATTTCCCACAATTTTTCTTCTTTTATCTTTGTGCTCAAGTGATTTTTATCGTCACTGCCAAGCAACCGATTGTGGCGGGAGTGCAACTTTGCAACTCAGTTGCACGTTTCTTGGGCTACTTTTGCACCAGAAATAAAAAAAATTTGACAACGATGGAAAAAGACGACAAACTGAAATTGGCGCGCATCATCGCAGCTGTGGTGCTGCTCATTGCCGCCTATGTGATCGAACGGCACTCCTGCTTGCCCCTGTGGCAGTTGCTTCTGATATACCTGGTGCCCTACCTGGTGGCAGGCTACGACGTGCTGCTGGAGTCGGCCGAGCACATCGGCCACGGCGAGGTCTTCGACGAGGATTTCCTGATGGGCGTGGCCACCCTGGGCGCGCTGGCCATCGGCTTCCTGCCTGGAGCCGAAAACCAGTTTCCCGAGGCAGTGTTTGTGATGATATTCTTCCAGGTGGGCGAACTCTTTGAGGGCCTGGCCGAGGGCCGCAGCCGCAAGTCGATATCGCAATTGATGGACTTGCGCCCCGACGTGGCCCACGTGTTGCGCCAGGGGCAGGAATTGACCGTCGACCCGGCCCAGGTGCAGGTGGGCGAGACCGTGGTGGTGAAGCCTGGCGAGAAGGTGCCTATGGACGGCATGGTGATCGAGGGCCGCTCGAGCCTCGACACGGTGGCGCTCACGGGCGAGAGCGTGCCCCGCAGCGTGCACGAGCATGAGCAGGTGATCTCGGGCTGCGTCAACCTCTCGGGCTTGCTCAAGGTGAAGGTGACCAAGAGCTTTGGCGAGTCTACAGCCAGCAAGATACTCGACCTGGTGGAGAACGCCAGCGAGAGCAAGTCGCGCAGCGAGAGCTTCATCAGCCGTTTTGCGCGGGTCTACACGCCCATTGTGGTGGTGCTCGCGCTGCTGGTGGCCATCGTGCCGTCGCTCATCACGGGCGACTGGGTGACGTGGGTGTATCGCGGCCTGGTATTCCTGGTGGTGTCGTGCCCCTGCGCGCTGGTGATCTCGGTGCCGCTCACTTTCTTCAGCGGCATAGGCGGCGCCTCGCGGCGTGGCATCCTGGAGAAAGGCTCCAACTATCTTGAGGCCCTGGCACGGGTGGGCATTGTGGTGTTCGACAAAACGGGCACCTTGACCAAGGGCACCTTTGAGGTCACTGCCGTGCACCCCGACAAAATAAGCGAGACTCAACTCTTGCACCTCGCCGCCCACGTGGAGCGCTACAGCAACCATCCCATTGCCATCTCGCTGCGCAACGCTTATCCTGGCGAGGCCGACGGCTGCACCGTGACCCACGTGCAGGAGATTGCCGGCCGTGGCGTGACGGCCATGGTCAATGGCAAGCACGTGAGTGTGGGCAATGAGAAGATGATGGCCTCGCTGGGCATCACGTTGCACGAGTGCAGCGAGTGCGCCCACCATGTGGGCACGGTGATACATGTGGCCATCGAGAGCCACTATGCCGGTCACATCGTGATAAGCGACCGCGTGAAAGACGACTCGGCGCAGGCCATTGACCTCTTGAAGCGTGCCGGCGTGAAGCGCACGGTGATGCTCACCGGCGACTACGACAACGTGGCCGCTGCCGTTGCCGGCCAGCTGGGTCTCGACGAGTACCATGCCCAGTTGCTGCCTGCCGACAAGGTGGCCAAGGTGGAGGAATTGATGAATGAGCGCGAGGGCAGCGACCGGCTGGCCATGGTGGGCGACGGCATCAACGACGCTCCCGTGCTGGCGCGCGCCGACGTGGGCATCGCCATGGGTGCCCTGGGCAGCGATGCGGCCATCGAGGCTGCCGACGTGGTACTCATGGACGACAAGCCCTCTAAGATAGCGCTGGGCATCAAGATTGCCAAGAAGACGCTGCGCATTGCCCGTGAGAATGTGTACTTCTCGATAGGTGTGAAAGTGGCCATCCTGGTGCTGGCGGCACTGGGCTTGGCAGGCATGGCGCTGGCCGTGTTTGGCGACGTGGGTGTGATGGTGCTCGCAGTGCTCAATGCCACTCGCGCACTGCGCAGTTGAGGATACCTGCGATATCGCAGGGCTTTCAATCAAAAAGGCTGAGCTGGCGGCTCAGGGTGAAACTCTTGCGGTGATAGGGTGTGATGCCATATTTGGCAATGGCCTCGTAGTGGGCGCGGGTGGGGTAGCCCATGTTGTGCTCCCAGCCGTATTGCGGATACTCCTGTGCAATCTTGCGCATGTACTCGTCGCGGTGCGTCTTGGCCAGTATCGAGGCAGCTGCTATGGGCATCATCTTGCCGTCGCCCTTCACAATGGTCTGCCAGGGCACGTCGTGGTAGGGCTTGAACTTGTTGCCGTCGACCATGATAAACTCGGGGCGCACTTGCAGCTGGTCGAGGGCGCGGTGCATGGCCAGAATGGCGGCGTTGAGAATGTTGATGCGGTCGATCTCCTCGGGCCACACCCAGGCCACAGCCCAAGCCAGGGCCTGGGCCTCGATCACGGGGCGCAAGGCGTTGCGCTTTTTCTCGCTCAGGCGCTTGCTGTCGTTGATGATGTCGTTGTGGAAGTGGGGCGGCAGTATCACGGCGGCAGCCGTGACGGGGCCAGCCAGTGGGCCGCGCCCAGCCTCGTCGCATCCAGCCTCGATGCGTCCCTCCACGATGTATCGTTGCAATTCCATGACTGTGTTGATTGATTGCCTGCCCGCGCCCCAGGCTACTTGTTGCGGGTGATGATGTAGGAGAAGATGGCCTTGAAGGCGTCGACGGTGTCGCTGGGCTCGAAGCAAGAGAGCAAGTCGTCGGCCTCGCGCTCCATGCGCTGCATCACGCGATAGCTGTAGTCGATGCCGCCGTTTCGCTTGGCCCACTCCACCAGGCGGTCGATGTCGTTGTCGCTGAGCTCGGGCTTGTGCACGAGCTGGTTCATCTCGTCGTGCTCGGGCAGCTCCTTGCGGCCCAGGGCGTAGATGAGCGGCAGGGTGATTTTGCCCTCGCGCAGGTCGTTGCCCGTGGGCTTGCCCACGATGGGGTCGTGGAAGTAGTCGAAGGTGTCGTCCTTGATTTGGAAGCACTGGCCCAGCAGGTCGGCAAACTTCATGAGCTTTTTCAGTTGCTCGTCGCTTGCTCCGGCAGTGGCGCCGCCCACCTCGACGCAGCTCACAAAGAGTGAAGCCGTCTTGTGGCGTATGATGGTCATGTAGGCCTCCTCGGTGATGGCGCGGTTGCGGGCATTGTCGATTTGGTCGATTTCGCCCATCGAGAGGTCGCTGCCCATGCTGGCCAGCGAGTTGAGCACGCGATACTCGTGGGTGCGCTCGGCGCATTTCAGGGCGCCGGCCACAAAGTAGTCGCCCACAAGCACTGCCACGTGGTTGTCCCACACGCTATTGATGGTGGGCACGCCGCGGCGCGTGGCACTCTGGTCGATCACGTCGTCGTGTATGAGCGAGGCATTGTGCAGCAGTTCGATTGCTGCGCCGGCATAGAGCACCTTGTCGTTGACGCCGCCAAAGAGCTTGCCGCTCAGCAATACCAGGATGGGGCGTATCTGCTTGCCCTTGGTGCGCAGGTATTCCTTCACGATGTGGTCGGTGAGGGCGCTGTTGCTGCGCAGCGTGTCGGCAATGATTGCATTGAGCCGTGCCAGTTCGGGCTTGATTGTCTCTTGTATTTGTTCGAGTGTTGCCATTCGACTGCAAAAGTAGCAATAATTCTTCGCTAAGCGGTGGTTTTTGCCCTAAATTATTTCTAACATCCCCAAAATACCGTGAATTTGGCAAACTTTGGGTTTTGACGCAAATTAATTTTGAAGTGACGGGGAGTTGCGTTAACTTTGCCTGATAGAAAACAACCCTCACACACTATGCAACAGAAGCGACTTTTCCTGCTCGATGCCTATGCACTCATATTCCGCGCCTACTATGCACTCATACGCAACCCGCGCTTCACCACCACGGGCATCGACACCTCGGCAGTGTTTGGCTTCGTCAACACGCTGCAGGACCTGCTCAAGCACCAGTCACCCAGCCACATCGCCGTGTGCTTCGATCCCGGTGGCAAGACCTTCAGGCACGAGGCCTACGACCAGTACAAGGCCAACCGCCAGGCCACGCCCGAGGGCATCAAGGTGGCTGTGCCCTATATCAAAGAAATACTCAAGGCCTATAACATACCCATATTTCAGGTCGACGGCTATGAGGCCGACGACGTGATAGGCTCGATGACCAAGCTCGCCTATGCCCACGGCTTCGACACCTACATGGTGACTGGCGACAAGGACCTGGGCCAGCTGGTGAACGACCGCACGCGCATCTTCCACCCAGGCAAAAACGAGGTGCTGGGCGTGAAAGAAATCGACGACCTCTATGGCCTGAAGGACCCCATACAAGTGATCGACATACTGGGCCTGATGGGCGACACCGCCGACAACATACCCGGTTGCCCCGGCGTGGGACCCAAGACGGCCGAAAAACTCATACAGCAATATGGCAGCATCGAGAATCTGCTCGAGCACACCAGCGAGCTCAAGGGCAGCCTCAAGAAAAAGATAGAGGACAACGTGGAGCAAATCAAGTTCTCCAAGTTCCTGGCCACCATCAAGACCGATGTGCCGCTCGAGTGGAACGAGGAGGCCCTGAAGCGCGTGCCCGTCGACTATGTGGCACTGCGCAAGGTGTTCGACGAGTTGGAATTCAAGACCCTCACCACCCGCATCATCGACCATGGCGAGGCCAATGTGGGCCTCGAGGGCGTGGCACCCCCGGCTGCTCCCAGCGGCACGCAGGCTTCGCTCTTCGGCGACTCGATGGAAACTGCGGTTGCCACACAAGAGAAGCCCTCGACCATCAAGACCCACGACCACAACTATCGCCTCATTGCCGACCTCGACGAGGCTGCCAGCTATGTGAAAAGCCTGATGCAGGGCGGCGGCGACATCGCCATCCACATCGCGGCTGTGGGCGACCAGGCCATGACGGCGCAGGTGCTGGGCTTCGCCCTGTGTGCCAAGCGCTACGAGGCGGCCTATTTGCCCCTCGACGGCTTCGGGTGGATGATCGACGCCGTGAGGCCGCTCTTCACAGGCGGCAACCGCCTCGTGAGCAACGACGTGAAGCGCGACATGGTGATGCTGCACGTGCTGGGCGTGGAGTGGACGGCCCCCTACTACGACACCGGCGTGGCCCACTACCTGCTGCAGCCCGAGCGTAGCCACGACACTGCCAGCATTGCTGCCGAGATGCTGAACTATACCGCCATGAGCCCCGAGGACTACCTGGGCCCCAAGGGACGCGGCCAAAAGAAACTGGGGCAACTCAAGCCCGAGAAGCAGGCCCAGGTGGCTTGCGAGCTGGCCGACCTCACCATCGCCCTGCCACAGGTGCTCGACCAGCACCTCGCCGACGAGGGCCTCACCCACTTGCTCACCGACATTGAGCTGCCGCTCGTCGAGGTGCTCGCCTCGATGGAAATCGCCGGCGCGCGCATCGACGTGAAAGCCCTCAACGACTACTCGGTGAAGCTCACCGAGCAGATGAACCGCCTGGAGCAGGAGTGCTACGACCTGGCCGGCGAGCACTTCAACACCGCATCGCCCTCGCAAGTGGGCGTGATCCTCTTCGACAAGCTCCACCTCGACGACAAGGCCAAGAAGACCAAGTCGGGTCAATACTCCACCACCGAGGAGATACTCGTGCGGCTGCGCAACCGCCACCCCCTGGTGCCCAAGATTCTGGAGCTGCGCGGCATCAGAAAGCTGCTCTCGACCTATGTCAACACCCTGCCACAGCTCATCAACCCCCGCACAGGGCGCATACACACCACCTACAACCAGACCGTGACCGCCACCGGCCGCCTCTCGTCGGCCAACCCCAACTTGCAAAACATACCCGTGCGCACCGACGAGGGCAAGGAGATACGCCGCGCCTTCATCCCCAGCGACGGCAATGTGTTTTTCAGCGCCGACTACTCCCAAATCGAGTTGCGCCTGGTGGCCGACTTCAGCCACGACACCACCATGCTCGACGCCTTTAAAAATGGTCAGGACATCCACGCCATCACCGCCTCCAAGATATTTCACGAGCCCCTCGAGAGCGTCACCCCCGACCAGCGCCGCAAGGCCAAGACGGCCAACTTCGGCATTCTCTACGGCATCTCGGCATTTGGCCTGGCTCAGCGCCTCGACTTGCCCCGCAGCGAGGCCAAGGAGCTCATCGACGGCTACTACGCCACCTTCCCCCAGGTGCGCGCCTATATCGACCGCAGCGTGGCGCAAGCCAAGGAGAAAGGCTACGTGACCACCCTCTATGGCCGCCGCCGCATGCTGCCCGACATCAACTCGCGCAACGCCGTGGTGCGGCAGTTCAGCGAGCGCAATGCCGTCAATGCCCCCATCCAGGGCACTGCGGCCGACGTCATCAAGATTGCCATGGTGGCCATCTACCGCCGCTTCAAGCAAGAGGGCCTGAAGTCGAAGATGATACTGCAAGTGCACGACGAGTTGAACTTCGACGTGATACCCAGCGAGCTCGACAAGGTGCAGGAAATCGTGATCTACGAGATGGAGAACGCCTATCACGGCGACGTGCGCCTCACCGCCAGCCACGGCACCGCCAGCAACTGGCTCGACGCCCACTAAGCGCGTCAGGCGGTTGCAATCCACAATAAAAGCCGATGAGCCTCACCACGTGGTGAGGCTCATCGGCTTCAATATTTTCTCTAGGGTAGGGTAGCGGCTATTTCACCACCTTGCTTGGGTCGATGTGCTGCGGATTGAACACGCGCTGCGGGCGCTCCTTGCTGGCCGCGCCATTCTGGGCCTTAACCTTGGCAGGAGCATACCAGTTGTAGCCCCAGTAGTAGTTGTTCCAGTTGGGCGAACTCGTGTGCACCAAGTCGAAGTTGCGGTCGTTGTCGTTGTCCCAGTAGATCGTGCCGGTGAAATGGTCGTCGTTGAGGGCATAGCGCTCGATGTAGATGGTGTAGTTGTCCTCCTCAAAGTAGATTTGGATCACGCCATCGCGCACGCGCCAGTCGATGTGGTTGGCCACATAGTCCCAGGGGGCATTGCTGTAGTAGTCGACCCAGTGCCCCGAGCCGCTGGTGAAGTGGAATGGGTCGAGCGTGAAGTCGACGTAGCTATAGGTCGACTGGTAATACCTGCCGTTGTAGTAGGAGTACATGTAGGTGTTGCCCTCCCAGGTGCCCTCGAGCGTGTTGGCTATATCCTCGTCCTCGCAGCTGGTGAGCGAGAGGCCCATAGTGGCCACGAGCACCAGCATCATCAAGTATTGTAATTTCTTTTTCATCGTTGTAATGGCTTTAATGTGTGACAAATAAAAAAAACTTTATGCGTTCTTTGTCGTTTAGACTTCGGGGCGCATAAAAAGTTTAATTTATCGCCCAGCCAGGCCGGCACGCGCACTTGAGTGCCAGCCGTGGCATGCACAATTGGAATCGTTGTGAGTGATGGGTTGTGGAAAAAATTATTTTTTCTCTTTCAATAGGTCGCGTATCTCGGTGAGCAGCTTCTCCTCGGCGCTGGGCTCGGCAGGAGCGGGAGCGGGCTCCTCGGCTTTCTTCTTGTGCATGAGCTTGTTCATGGCCTTGATCATCAAGAAGATGCATAGGGCGATGATGAGGAAGTCGATTACGTTTTGCAGGAACACGCCATACTTGAGCGTGGCGTCGCCCACCTTGGCCGTGAGTTGCGTGAAGTCGAGGCCGCCGGTAATCATGCCAATCACAGGCATGAGCACGTCGTCGACCAGCGACGACACGATTTTGCCGAAGGCGCCGCCTATGATTACACCTACGGCCATATCCATCACATTGCCCTTGAGAGCAAACTCTTTAAATTCAGTTAAAAAATTACTCATTGCTTCAATTATTTAATTACTTGGTTATTACAACTTTCACTGCCCGATGAGCCATGCAAATATTAAACTATCTTAATTGCGGTAATTTTTCCGTTTATTTTTTACCTTGCTGGCATAGTAATTACCGAAAAAAGTATTAATTTTGCGCTTGGAAAACAGTGAGGAAAAGATTAACATTCGACATCTGTTTTTGAGCACGGGCCCACTAGGCCTGCACAAAGATACATAATTAGAACGACAAATTGTTTTAAACAACTAATTTTAATTAATAATTTATCAAAATTATGGCAAATATTAAGATCGCGATTAACGGTTTCGGCCGTATCGGCCGTCTGGCTTTCCGCCAGATGTTTGAGGCTCCAGGTTATGAGGTTGTTGCTATCAACGACCTTACTAGTCCTAAAATGCTCGCTTACCTGCTGAAGTATGATACCGCTCAAGGTGGTTTCGCTGGCAAGATCGGTGAGAATAAGCACACTGTGACTTACAAAGAGGCTGTTCTCGCTGAGGATGGCAAGACCGTGAAGGTTCCTGGCTCAATCACTGTTGACGGCAAGGAGATCACCATCTATGCAAAGCCCAACGCAGCCGACCTTCCTTGGGGCGAGCTCGACGTTGACGTAGTGCTCGAGTGCACTGGCTTCTATACCTCTAAGGCTAAGTCGGAGGCTCACTTGAAGGCTGGCGCTAAGAAGGTTGTTATCTCGGCTCCTGCTGGCAACGATCTTCCCACTATCGTATACAACGTTAACCACAAGACCCTGACTCCCGAGGACAAGATCATCTCGGCTGCTTCTTGCACCACCAACTGCCTCGCTCCTATGGCACAGGCTCTGAACAACGCATATCCTATCCAAAGTGGTATCATGCAGACCATCCACGCCTACACTGGCGACCAGATGGTGCTCGACGGCCCACAGCGCAAGGGCAACCTGCGTCGCAGCCGTGCTGCCGCTCAGAACATCGTTCCCGCTTCGTCGGGTGCTGCCAAGGCTATCGGCCTGGTGCTGCCTGAGCTCAACGGCAAGCTGATTGGTGCTGCTCAGCGTGTTCCCGTTCCATCGGGCTCGACTACGCTGCTCTATGCAGTGGTTAAGGGTAAGGACGTGACCGTCGACAGCGTTAACGCTGCTATGAAGGCCGCTTCGACCGAGAGCTTCGGCTACAACGACGAGGACATCGTTTCGAGCGATGTAATCGGCATGCGCTTCGGCTCGCTCTTCGATGCTACTCAAACTATGGTTCTGCCTCTGGGCGACGACACCTATGAGGTACAGGTAGTTTCTTGGTACGACAATGAGAACTCTTACACTTCTCAGATGGTTCGCACGATCAAGTACTTCGCTGAGCTCAAATAATAACGGTTATTTCTAAGCAACCATAACTGCTACAAGCCCTGGGGCCACAAGCCCTGGGGCTTGCTATTTCTATGACGGGCGCCATCGTGCCATCAAGCAGTGCCTGGCCGCGCGAGCCCGCGCCGCTTGCTCGAGACTGCTGCGTGCCAGGGCAGGAGTTGGACAAGCCTGATCGATGCCATGTGAGGGAAAATCGCTATCTTTGCAACCGAAATGATGAATCAAGAGAATTCACAAGCCTCCACGCTCTATGTGAGCGACATGGACGGCACGCTGCTGGGCAGCGACTCGCAGGTGTCGGCCACGTCGGCACAGTTGCTCAACCAGGCCATCGAGGGCGGAGCGCTCTTCACGGTGGCCACGGCACGCACCCCAGCCACCGTGGTGCCGCTCATGAGCGCCGTCAATGCCAATTTGCCCTTCATCTGCCTCAATGGTGCCGCCATGTGGGACAACCGCCGCCGCGACTACACCCATGTCGAGGTGCTGCCCGACGCCACTGTGCAGCACATCGTCGACATCTACGAGCGGCACGGGCTGCACCCCTTCATCTACCGCCGCCACGGGCATCTCATCAATGCCTACCACTATGGGCCCATGTCGGCACAGGAGAGCCAGTTTGTGGCCGAGCGCCAGGGCCTTGAGCTCAAGAAATTCGTTCTCGACAACCCCCACTACCGCCACGTGCAGGGCGAGAGCGCGATGCTCATCTTCTCGATGCTCGACTATGAGCGGTTGCGCCCCGTCTACGAGGAAATCAAGGCCAGCGTGCACTGTTCGCCCGTGTTCTACCACGACATCTTCGACAACACGGCCGGCATCCTCGAGATCTACGCCCCTGGCGTGAGCAAGGCCGCCGCCATCAAGCGCCTGGCCAGCCAGGTGCAGGCCAGCCGCATCGTGGTCTTCGGCGACAACCGCAACGACCTGCCCATGATGCGCATCGCCAGCCACAGCGTGGCCGTGGGCAATGCCTTTCAAGAGGTGAAGGACGCTGCCCGAGAAGTGATAGGGCCTAATACCGACGACGCTGTGGCTAAGTACATTAGCGAGAAAAAGTGAGTTTTTGTAGTAGGTAGATGCCGTGCTTTCCCCAGCCTGAATGCTTGGGGAAAAGTGGCTTTATGGCTAACTTTGCAATAATAACATTAATTAAGCCGAAAATAAAATCCTGATTTCATCATGAATAAAATTTTCATTCTTTTTGTGTTGTGCATGGTAGCCGTGGGCGTCAGTGCACAGAGCACACCGATTTACCTTGATAGTAACGCGCCCATCGAGCAGCGTGTGGAAGACGCGCTGAGCCGCATGACCCTCGACGAGAAAATCGCCGTGATACATGCGCAGAGCAAGTTCTCCTCGCCTGGCGTGAAGCGACTGGGCCTGCCCGACTTCTGGACCGACGACGGCCCTCACGGCGTGCGCCCCGACGTGCTGTGGGACGAGTGGGAGCAGGCTGGCCAGACCAACGACAGCTGCGTGGCATTTCCCGCGCTCACCTGCCTGGCCGCCTCGTGGAATCCCTCGCTGGCTCGCCTCTATGGCCGTAGCCTGGGCGAGGAAGCCCTCTACCGCTACAAGAACATGATACTGGGCCCTGGCGTGAACATTTACCGCACGCCCCTCAACGGCCGCAACTTTGAGTACATGGGCGAGGACCCGTTGCTCGCCTCTGCCATGGTGGTGCCCTACATTCAGGGCCTGCAGAGCAATGGCGTGTCGGCCTGCGTGAAGCACTTCTGCCTGAACAACGACGAGGAAAACCGCTTCCAGGTCAACGTGATTGTGAGCGACCGTGCCCTGCACGAGATCTACCTGCCAGCCTTTGAGGCTGCTGTGAAGAAAGGCCACACCTGGGGCCTGATGGGTGCCTACAACCTGTATAAGAATCAGCACAACTGCCACAACCAGTATCTGCTCAACGACCTGCTCAAGCGCGACTGGGGCTACGACGGTGTGGTGGTGAGCGACTGGGGCGGCACCCACGACACCGACCAGGCTGTGAAGAACGGCCTAGACATGGAGTTTGGCTCGTGGACCAACGGCCTCACCGCCGGCGCCAGCAATGCCTACGACATGTATTACCTGGCACTGGCCTACAAGAAGGGCATACAGAGCGGCAAATACACAACCAGGGAGCTCGACGACAAGGTGCGCCGCGTGCTGCGCCTCTTCTTCCGCACCACCATGGCTCCCAAGCAGGGCCACGGCTTCCTGTGCAGCGAGAGCCACTACGAGGCAGCCCGCAAGATTGCCGACGAGGGCATCGTGCTGCTTCAAAACAACCGTGGCGTGCTGCCCCTCGACCTCAAGCAGGCCAAGACTGTGCTGGTGGTGGGCGAGAATGCCATCAAGATGATGACCGTGGGCGGCGGCAGTTCGTCGCTCAAGGTGCAGCGGGAAATCTCCCCGCTGCAAGGCCTCACCGATGCCATCGCCGCCATGGCTCCTGGCGTGAAGGTGGAATATGAGCGCGGCTACGTGGGCGACACCACCGGTGCCTACAACGGCGTGACCACCGGTCAGGACCTGCGCGAGAGCCGCAGCCAGAGCCAGCTCATTGCCGACGCCGTGGCCAAGGCCAAGACGGCCGACTACGTGATTATCTACGGCGGCCTCAACAAGAGCGACTACCAGGACTGCGAGGGCCACGACCGCAAGCAATATGAGCTGCCCTACGCGCAAGACCAGCTCATCGAGGCACTGGCCAAGGCCAACAAAAATCTCATCTATGTCAACATCTCGGGCAACGCTGTGGCCATGCCTTGGAAAGCCCAGGTTCCTGCCATCGTGCAAGGCTGGTTCATAGGCTCAGAGGCCGGTGAGGCGCTGGCCGACGTGCTCACGGGCAAGGCCAACCCATCGGGCAAACTGCCGTTCACATGGCCTGCCAGCCTGCAGGATGTGGGCGCTCATGCCCTCAACGCCTATCCTGGCAAGTGGCGCGGTGCCGCCAAGACCGGCCCCGACGACTGGGACTTCAGCAAGATTATCGACGAGGAGTATAAGGAAGGCATCTATGTGGGCTACCGCTGGGCCGACAAGCACAAGACCCATCCGCTCTTTGCCTTCGGCCACGGCTTGAGCTACACCACCTTTGCCATGAGCAACCTGCGCATCAATAAGACCGACGTGCCAGCTGGCGACAGCATCACCGCCACCGTGACGGTGAAGAACACCGGCAACCGCGCCGGCGCTCAAGTGGTGCAACTCTACGTGAGCGATCCCACCACCGTGGTCGACATGCCTGTGAAGGAGTTGCGAGGCTTCCAGAAGGTGATGCTCGAGCCCGGTGAGAGCAAAGACGTGACCATCACCATAGGCGGCCGTGCCTTCCAGTACTGGGACGAGAGCAAGGGCAGCTGGACCACCTCGCTGGGCAAGCGCACCATGCTCGTGGGCGACGCAGCCGACCACACCCCACTGCGTGCCACCTTCACCGTGAAATAAAGATTGCTAGTACATAATACATCAATCTCCGTCGCACTTTCTTGAGCGCGGCGGAGATTTTTCATATATCTCCCACATCGTGCACATGACAAATAAAAAAATCCAACCAATTGGGAACCAATTGATTGGAAATCTTAAAAGGGTTGTAGTGGTGGTCCCTGTAGGACCAATTCATATTTTCCTCCATTTAATCGCACATAATTTTGAAGTACTGAATATCAAGCTATTAAAATCATCTAAAAAGTTAAATAAATAACATGAGATTA
>OMUK01000109.1 GCA_900314215.1 uncultured Prevotellaceae bacterium | reverse complement strand
CATCTAAAGAACTGACACACAGACCACACCACATCCGCCTGCTCCCCTCGGAGCGGGTAGGGGGCGCTATGGCCTTTTTTTTGTTTTAAATGAAAGAGCCGTGAACACATTGCCATTTTCTGCGCTTTTTTACAACGGCTGGCACGGCTCGCTACGATAATATTGCCTAACTTTGCACTTTCAATCGCCGCCCAGTGGTGGCGACGCACGCAAAGCGAAACAACATGGAGAAAAGCAAAATACAAGGACACGTGGCCATCATCACGGCCAACGTCATTTTCGGCCTCAGCATTCCGGTCACCAGCGACTTGCTGGCACACTACTTCACGCCCAATGGCAACCTGCTATTTCGCAGCTCTGGAGCCGCCATCCTCTTCTGGATTATCGCGGCCTTCATGCCCCGCGAGAAGGTGGAGCGCAAGGACTTGTGGGTCATCATAGCCGGCGGCCTCATGGGCGGAGCCATCTCGCAGCTGTGTGCCGCCTGGTCGCTCAACTACACCAACCCTGTGTATTATTCCTTCATGGCCACGCTCACGCCCATCGTGGTGATGCTCATGGCGGCATTGCTCATCAAGGAGAAGATCACCGCCCTCAAGGCCGTGGGCGTGGTCATAGGCATCGCCGGCGCCCTGCTCATGGTGTTTTCCAGCTGGCAGTCGGGCAGCGGCAGCAACGACCTGCTGGGCATCTTCTTCGCCCTCATGGCGCTCGTGACCTGGGCGCTCTACCTGATTATCACCCGCAAGGTGAGCGTGAAATACACCAGCCTGACGCAGATGAAGTGGATGTGGCTCGTGTCGGCCATCTTCATGGTGCCCGTGTCGTGGAGCGAGCTGCCCGCCCAGCAGCTGTGGACCTCGAGCAGCATGGCCTGGGGCATCGCCGAGATGGCGTTTATCATCGTCTTTGCCACCGTGGTGGGTTTCTTCATGATACCCTATGCCATGAAGCGCCTGCAAGCCACCACCGTGAGTGTCTACACCAATTTGCAGCCCGTGGTGGCCTCGATTGTGGCCTTCGTCGCCGGGCAGGCCACCCTCACCTGGGACAAACCTGTGGCTGGCGTGCTCATCTTGCTGAGCGCCTATATCGTGACGGTGGCAGCCGCCGGCAAGAAGGCTTAGGACGCAGTGGAGCGCGGCCCGTTGGTCGATAAAATGCCCGAGATGGTCTAACTTTTTTGTTGCATAAGAGCGGGTTTACTACTTTTGACAATGTAAAAATCCAGCCTGGCGGCTTGTTGCTATACCCCCTGAGCTGCCAGCGAGCAAGATATAAAGAAAAATTACAACGACATGAAAAAGATACAGTTTACCCTCGTTTTGCTGCTAGTGGCACTGTGCAGCAACGCTGCACGCGCGGCATCGACCATCAATGGCATGCTGGTCGACGAGAGCGATACCTCGGCACTGGTGGCTGCTACCGTGCAGCTGCTCAAGGCCACGCAAGATAGCGCCTACGTGGCCGGTGTGGTCACCGACGCGAGCGGCGTCTTCAACCTCACTGGCGTGAAGCCGGGCCACTATGTGGTGAAATGCTCCTACCTGGGCTACAACGACGTCACGCGACGCGTGACCGTGGGCCGCGACGGCCGCGACGTGAACCTGGGCGTCATTGCCCTGTCAATGAGCGGCAAGGTGCTGAGCGAGGTGGTGGTGAAAGGCGTGAAAACGCCCATCACCGTCAAAGAAGACACCATCGAATACAACGCCGACACCTACAAGACCCAGGCCAACGCTGTGGTCGAGGACGTGCTCAAGCGCCTGCCTGGCGTGGAGGTGAGCAGCGACGGCAAGATCACGGCCAATGGCAAGCAAGTGACCAAGATACTGGTCGACGGCAAGGAATTCTTCGGCGACGACCCCACCGTGGCCTCTAAAAACATACCCGCCAGCATGGTCGACAAGCTGCAGGTGATCGACCGCAAGAGCGACCTGGCACGCCTCACGGGCGTGGACGACGGCGACGACGAGACGGTGATCAACCTCACCGTGAAGCAGGGCATGAACAATGGCTGGTTTGGCACTGTGAGCGCTGGCTACGGCACCGACCAGCGCTGGAAAGCCAACCTCATGGCCAACTACTTCAACCACGGCAACCAGTATACCATACTGGCTGGAGGCAACAACGTGAACGAGCTGGGCTTCACCGACGGCGGAGCAGGGCGATTCACCCGCTTTGGCGGCACCAAAGGCATCACCAAGTCGCAAAACCTGGGCTTCAACTTCAACGTGGGCACGGGCGACAGCCGCGACGGCGAGCACGACAAGCTGCGCGCCGGCGGCGACCTCATGTACTCCTATAGCGACCGCGACGCCCGCAGCACCACGGCACGCCAGTATCTCTTCACCGACTCCACCAGCTACTACGACGCCATGTCGAGCGCCCGCGACAAGGGCCACAACCTGCGCGGCGACTTCCGCCTGCAGTGGCGCCCCGACTCGGCCAACACCCTGGAATTCCGCCCCAACTTCTCCTTCAACTTCTCCAAGAGCTGGAAGGCCGACTCCTCGATGACACGCGCCGGCGACGCCCTGTTGAGCCCCGTGAACCGCAGCTTGAGCGACTACTACAACGACGGCAAGAGCTATGAGATGGCCGGCCAGCTGGTGTGGACCCACAACTTCCGCTCGCATCCCGGCCGCAGCCTGAGCGCCCAGCTGCGCTACAGCTACAGCAAGGTGAACGAGGACGGCGACACCTACACCCGCAACCAGTACTACTTGACGAGCGACCAAGACCAGACGATCGACCAAATCTATGATAACCACCGCCGCACCAATGGCGTGAACGGCCGCTTGACCTGGACCGAGCCCTTGGGCGACGCGAAGCGCGGCAACTTCCTCACCCTGGCCTACTCGGGCAACTACCGCTATAGCCGCGCCGACAAACTCGTCTACGACATCACCCGCGACAGCACCGCCACGCAGCCTGCGCCCGGCATCAATGCTGTGATGGCCGAGATGGTGAGCGACCCCAACTTCCGCAACTACGTGCGCAACGAGTATGGCGACGATGCCCTCACCGATGGCCTCATGCTCGCCAATATCATCAACTTCGACCTGGGGCCCGAGTTGGAGCGCACCTTCAACGAGAGCCTGAGCAACCGCTTCCGCAACGCCTACTACGACCAGTCGTTGCAAGTGGGTTTCCGCAAGGTCAACAAGAAGTACAGCCTCAACTTGGGCTTCACGGTGAACTCGGCCATGTCGAAGAGCACCGACCTCATCAACGCCGAGCGCAACATCCCCGCCCGCTGGGCATGGAGCGTGGCACCCTTTGCCCGCCTGCGCTACAAGTTCTCCAAGACCCGCAACCTGGGCTTTGACTACCGCATGCGCAGCACGCAACCCAGCCTCACCCAGTTGCAACCCGTGGCCGACCGCAGCAACCCCCTCAACGTGACCGTGGGTAATCCCGAGCTGAAGGCCACCTTCACCCACCGCATCAACTTGCGCTATAGCGACTTTGCCCGCGGCGCCCAGCGCAGCATGATGGGCATGATAGGGGTGAACTTCGCCCAAAACAGCATCATCTCCAAGACCAGCTACGACAGCTCTACCGGCGGCCGCACTACCACCTACGACAACGTGAATGGCGTGTGGAACGCCATGGCCATGGGCATGATGAGCTTCCCCTTCACCCGCAGCAAGGTGATGTATTTCACCACCAACCTGGGCACGCGCTTCTCCAACACCAAGGGCTACAACAACAACCAGCTCAACACCTCGCGCACGTGGAACATCAACGTCTCGCCAGGCCTGGCATTCCGCAATGGCTACTTCGACATCGAGATGCGCCCGACCTATAGCTACCAGACCACCCACAACACCGTGTCGACCGTGAGCGCCACCGATATCCACACCTATGGCGGCCGCTTCGACGCCAGCTACACAGCCCCCTTCGGCCTGATGCTGAGCAGCGACCTTGCCTATAGCGCCACCTCGGGCTACGCCAGCGGCTACAACACCAAGCAGTGGCTGTGGAACGCCTCGCTGGGCTACTCCTTCCTCTCGGGCAAGCAGGCCACGGTGCAGGTGAGCGTGTTCGACATCCTGAACCAGCGCAAGAGCATCAACCGCAACGTGACGGCCGCCTATATCGAGGACCTGGCCTACAACAACCTCTCGCGCTACGGCATGATCACATTCACCTATAAGTTCACCACCTTCAAGAAGGGTCAAGAGCCCGAGGACCGCAACAGGCGCCGCGGTCCCGGCGGTCCTGGAGGCCCGGGCGGTCGTCCACCCATGGGTCCGCCACCAGGTGGATTCGGCGGCGGCCACGGCCCATCGACCGAGTAATGATGACACAAAATGCCTCGTGCACCCCAGGATATAACCGGTGCACGAGGCATTATTTTTTTTAGAATAATGTGATGGGGAATATGGATGGGCTTAGATGGCGGGCTGGGGCTGCTGGGCGGCGCGCTTGCGCTGGGCGCGGCGCATCACCACGGCATAGGCCCAAAGCACCATGATGCCGGTGATGACCCACGAGATGGGGTAGATCGACAGCAGGAAGCCGAAGTCGTGGTAGTGAGGCACCACGGCAAACACCCACACCAGCCTGAGAATGCAAGTGCCAAACACGGTGAGCAAGGCTGGCAGCGCCGAGTGCCCCATGCCGCGCAGGCACGCGCCCGATATCTCGTAGCTGCCCGCAATCCACTGCAGGGCGAGCACATATTTCATGCGCACCACGCCATACTTGATCACGGTGGGGTCGCTCGAGAAGATGCTCAGGAAGAAATGGCTCTGGCTCATGAAGGTGATGATAAACGCACCGCTGGCTGCCAGGCTCAGTGCGTGGCATATCCAGAACACGCGGCGGCAACGGTCGAGGTTGCCGGCGGCATAGTTTTGCCCAATAAAGGTGGTGGCTGCCGCGCCACAGCAGTTGATCATGAAGAAGGTGTAGAGCTCAAAGTTGAGTGCCGCGGCGCTGCCTGCCGATGCCACGCTGCCAAAGCTGTTGATCGACGAGAGCAGGCACACGTTGGAGATGCCAAACACCATGCCCTGCACGCCGGCGGGAATGCCGATGCGCAAGATGCGGCTCAGCTCCTTCTTGTCGACGCCCAGCTGGCGCACGTGCAGCTTGAAGGGCTCCTCCTCCTTGAGCAGCAGGCGCACCACCAGCACGGCGCTCACGGCATTGGCAATGATGGTGGCTATTGCCACGCCCGCCACGCTCATGTGAAACACGATCACAAAGATGAGGTTGAGTCCCGTGTTGAGGAAACCGCAGAAGATGAGGATGTAGAGCGGACGCCGGGTGTCGCCCTTGCTTCGCAATATGGCCGAGCCAAAGTTGTAGACCGTCACAAAGGGCATGCCGCAGAACAAGATGCGCAGGTACAGGATGGCCAGGTCCATCACGTCGGGGGGCGTGTCGACCAGCTCGAGCAGCGGTCTTGCCACCAGCTGCCCCAGTATCATCATGATCACGCCGCCGGCCACGCCCAGCACCAGCGAGGTGTTGATCGAGCGCTTGATGCCCTCGCGGTTGTTGATGCCTATATTGTTGGCAATCACAACATTGCTACCCACCGAGAGGCCTATGAGCAGCGACACAATCAAGTTGATGATAGGCCCGTTGCTGCCCACGGCGGCCAGGGCCTGGTGGCTGGCAAACTGCCCCACCACGGCCACATCGGTCGAGTTGAAAAGTTGTTGCAGGATGCTGCTTATGGCCAGTGGCATGGCAAAGATGAGTATCTTCTTGAACAATGGCCCATGCAGCATGTCGATTTCATTGGATTTCGCCATTCTGTCTCTCTCCTTCTCTATAAACGCCTGCAAAATTACTATAATTTGCCCAATTTTCAGGTGGTTTTGAACAAATTAAGTGGGCACGCCTGCACCCAGGGGGCGCTACCGCACCACGAGCTGGTTGTGATTCATGCGCTGCATGTATTGCTGGATGAGCGCCTTGAGCGTGTGCTCCATGGCGGCTTGCTCCTTGACCTTGCCCACCAGGTTGTGGCGCAGCAGCACGTCGGTCTTGAAGCGGTACATGCCGGTCACCCGCTCGCCGTCAAATTGCATCATGTAGTCGCCCCGCGTGTACTGGTACACCCCGTTGTTGTAGTTGAAGGCCCACGTGTCGGCCGGGGGCGTCGACAGCAAGTCGCAGCCAAAGGCCACATAGGGCTTGTTGTAGCCCAGCAGGTGCATGAGGGTGGGCATGATGTCGGTCTGTTGCGCGATCACATCGGTGCGCATGGCGGGCTTGAGACTGCCGTCGGGCGTGTAGAAGATGATGGGGATGCTGTAGAGGCCCAGGTCGGTCTTGTACACGTCGTGCTCGTTGAGGCTCGCGTGGTCGGCCACGAGCACAAATATCGTGTTGCGGTACCATGGCTGCTTGCTGGCGCGCTCAAAGAAGCGGCGCAGCGCCATGTCGGTGTAGGATATCGACTTGTAGATGGGCAGTTTGCCCCCCTTGAACTTGCCCTTGTACTGCTCGGGAATGTGGAAGGGCTCGTGCGACGAGGCCGTGAAGAGCGTGGCCACAAAGGGCTGCTTAAACTGGTTCACGTTGTCGAGCATAAACTGCATGAAGGGCTCGTCGTAGATGGCCCACTTGCCGTCGAAGTCGCGCATGCCGTGATAGGCAGGGTTGGGCGACTTGCAATACTCGTTGAGCCCGATGTAGCGGTCGTAGCCTATATCGTGGGCAAAGGCGTTGAAGCCCATCGAGATGTTGTGTCCGCCGTGGAAGAAGCAACTGTAGTAGCCCATGGGCTTGAGCATGCTGGGCACGCCGTGCACGTCGTTGAGCGTGGCCGGCGTGAGGAAGAAGGGCTCCACCATCATGGGTATGCTCGAGAGCACGCTGGGCATGGCGTCCATCGACTTGCGCCCGTTGGCATAGCTGTACTTAAACGTGAGGCTCTTGGCCACCAGCGAGTCGATAAAGGGCATGTAGCCCCGGTAGTGTCCGCCCTCCAGCTCGTGGTTGTAGGCGCCTATATACTCCTTGCCCATGCTCTCCACGATGAGGATGACCACGTTTTTGCGGCCCTGTGTGAGGCTGTCGGGCTTGGGGGTGATGATGGGCTCATAGGCGGCCCGCATGGCCTGCTGGCTCATGTAGTGGGGGTCGGTGAAGGCCTTGTGCCCGATGCTGCGTATCAAGGTGAATGGCGTGTTGAGCACCACCGTGCCCTCGATGGGGCGGTTGACAAAGGCGTTGGCATTGTTGATGGTGATGGGCTTGGTGCCAGCCGTAACGCTACCGCGAATGCCTATAATTGCCGCAGGAGCGACGATAATGATCGAAACGACCTGCACCACATAGTAGCGCCATCGAGCGCCCCACACGTCGTTTCTGGGCTTTACAAAGCATATCCACAAGATGGCAACCAGCATGACAAACACCAGCAGCAGGTACCAGTGGTTGCAAGTCTCGCCAAAGATGATGGAGGCGATGTTATTCTCGTTGGCAAACTCGCTGAACACCGACACTGTGGTGCGGCGCCCGGTGTATTGCACATATACCGAGTCGATGAGGTTGGCGGCCAGCCCTATGCCGTTGGTCACCACATAGAGCCACCGCAGGCCCTGGTGGAAGCCGGGCGTCTCCTTGCGGGGCCAGGGCAGCAGGGTGAGCAGCAGGTAGAGGCCGTTGATGTAGAGCAGGGCCGAGGTGTCGAAGACCAGGCCGCCATGCAGCATGCTGCCGGCCAGCGACCACGACATGTAGGGGGCAAAGGTGCTCCAGTTGACCAGGAAAAACACCACACGCGAGAGCATGTAGACGACGAGGGCTGTGATCATGTTGACGAGGGCAGCCCCTATGTTGGTGTATTTAAGGCGAGATAGCTTCATCATCGTGTTTTTGTGTTTATAGATAAACCAGGCAAGTGAAGGCCACATAGGAGAGCCAGATGATGGCGATGAGTATCCACGCCACCTCGGGGCGCTCGCGGTACACGCGCCGCGCCAGGAATCCGCAGCCTATGGCAAAGACCGGCATCATGAGCATCAAGAAGCGCTCGATGGCCGTGTCGAAGTGGTCGACGTGGGTGATCATCACGGGCCACAGCACCACGGGGAGCATGGTGAGAAATGCGATAATGCGGAAGTTTCGCTCGGTTATAATCATATCAATTCTTGTGTTTTTTTTATTTTGTTGCCGCCTGGGCAAGCTGGCTCAGGCGGCATCGATATATCATATCATTCGGCTACTGCTTGTTGAGCCGCAGCATGGCCTCGATGAGGTCGCGGCTGTTGCTCAAGCGCGGCACCTTGCGCTGGCCGCCCAGCTTGCCGGTCGAAGCGAGCCAGTCGTCGAAGAGGCCGCTGCGGGCCACCACCAGGGTGGGCGGGTCGAGGAAGATGTCGCCCGAGCGCTTGGCCTCGTAGTCGCTGTTCACCTGCTTGAGGCTCTCGTCGAGGGCTTGCATGAAGGCCTGGGTGCTGCTGGGCATCTTGGCAAACTCCACAAGCCACTCGTGGCGGCCGCGGGAGTTGTCGCCGGCATAGACAGGGGCGGCGGTGTAGTTGAGCACCTGGGCACCTGTGGCCATGGCGGCATGGGTGATGGCAAAGTCGGCGTTGTGCACCATGAGCTCCTCGCCGAAGGCGTTGATATAGCTCTTGGTCCTGCCGGCTATCTTGATCTTGATGGGGTGGGTCTGCTCGATGGTCACGGTGTCGCCTATGCGGTAGCGCCACAGGCCGTTGCAGGCGGTGATCACGAGCTCATAGGTGCGGCCGGCCTCCACCTCCCACACCGGGTACACCTCGGGCGACG
>OMUK01000018.1 GCA_900314215.1 uncultured Prevotellaceae bacterium | reverse complement strand
CGGGAGTTTGACAGTTTGAAATGAAATTTTTTTGTAAATAATTGGCTTTTAATTTGGTGGAGTCAATTTTTATTTATATCTTTGTGCTTAATAGTAGTTAGTATTGATTATGAACGCAAAATTCGCTGACACATCAAAAGGCACGTGGGCCTATATCCAGAAAAAGGTGCGCATCGACGGCAAGTCGACGACCCTGACCATAAAGCGGCTGGGGCTGCTCTCGGACATCCAGAAAAGGGAGGGGTGCCCCGACCCCCGCCAGTGGGTCGTGGACCTTGCCAAGCGCATGACCGAGGAGGAGAAGCGGGGCAACCAGCCGATATCGGTGGAGTTCTATCCGCACAAGGAGATCGAGAAGGGCGCCGTCCCGCTGCGCGAGGGGGGCGACATGATGCTCCTGCCGCTCTACAGCAGGCTCGGCCTGCCCGAGATATGCCGCTCCATCGCTTCGGAGAGCAGGGCCAAATACGACCTGAACGAGATCCTGCAGACGCTGGTGACGGGACGCGTCCTGTCACCGGCCTCGAAGGCGAGGACCTCGGCCTGGTCGCAGACGCTGGTGAACGCGCCCTCGTTCAAGGAGGCGGAGGTGTACCGCGCGCTCTCGCTCCTGTCCTCGCACATAGACGACATCCAGGCCGAGGTGTACAAGCGCTCGAAGGGGGTGATGGCGCGCCGCGACCGGGTCATCTACTACGACTGCACCAACTACTACTTCGAGATAGAGGACAACGACCCCGACACGGTGGACTCCGAGACCGGGGAGTTCGTCCCCGGGCTGCGCAAGCGCGGCAAGTCGAAGGAGCACAGGCCCAGTCCCATCGTGCAGATGGGGCTGTTCATGGACATGGACGGCATACCGCTGGCCTTCGTGGTCTTCCCCGGCAACGAGTCGGAGCAGGGCTCGCTCAAGCGCCTCGAGGAGGTCCTCCAGCAGAAGTTCGGCATCGGCATGTTCGTGGTGTCCACCGACAGCGGCTTGGCCTCGGAGGCCAACAGGCGCTACAACGACATGGAGCTGCGCGACTACATCTGCGTGCAGTCGCTCCCCTCGCTCAAGGCCGGCGACCAGGACATGGCACTGAGGCCCGAGGGATGGCGCATCGCCCGCTGCGCCGACCGCCGGCGCAGGCGGTACCTCGAGGAAAACCTGGCCAGCGGCGGCGTGTACAACCTGGAGCAGGTGCTGGCGCACGCCGACGAATACGAGAAGGCCGCCGGGAAGAGGCTCCTCAAGGACGTCAGCTTCTACAAGGAGATCATCGTGGAGAAGACCCTCAAGGAGGACAACCCGCAGTGGCTGGAGGCCGAGAGGAGGCATCCCGGCCAGCCCCATCCGGGCGCCGGCGGCAGGCCCGTGCCGCGCTACGTGACCACCGCCAGAGACGAGCGCGTGATCGTCACCTACTCCCACGACTACGCCCTCTTCCTGAGGCACAAGCGGGAGGAGCGGCTCAAGGTGGCCGAGAAGATCGTGAGGAGGAAGCAGTCCAAGCCGCGCCAGTCGCAGCAGTCGCCGCTCGTCTACGTCAAGACCACGCACATGACCCGGGACGGGCAGGAGGCCGCGAGGGTGGAGATGTCGATCGACGAGGGAGCCATTGCGCAGGAGGCCCGCTTCGACGGCTTCTACGCCTACGGCACGTCGCTCGACGACGACGCCCTCGACGTGCTCAGGATGCGCTCCTTCCACCCCGAGATCGAGCACCTCTTCCGCACCACCAAGACCTTCCTCGGCGCCCGCCCCGTCTACCTCAGCAGGCAGGAGCGCATCAAGTCGCACTTCCTCGTCTGCTTCCTGAGCATGCTCATCCTCAAGATGCTCCAGAAGCAGATCATGGACGCCAACTCGGAGCAATACAGGCAGGAGCCCCTGGCCATCGACACGCTGATATCAGCCCTGCGCAGGCTCAAGTTCGGAATAGTGAAGAACAAGAACTACATCCCCATGTTCCAGAGGACCGAGCTCACCGACCAGCTGCAGGAGCTGGCGGGCGTGCAGATCAACCGCCAGATAATAACCTCAGCCCAAATGAGGGCTTTTTACAAGAAAGTTAAAGCATGTTAAACTAACAACCCCATACTCCCATTAACTACAAATCACAGCACCTAAAATGCTGTGATTTAACGTATTAATACCTCAAACTGTCAAAGTCCCAAA
>OMUK01000024.1 GCA_900314215.1 uncultured Prevotellaceae bacterium | reverse complement strand
GCGCATGTCGGGGGAGTCGTTTCTTTTTGTTGTTGTTGAGAGAGTTATGGGTTCACTTGGCCTCGGCGGCGGGCAGGGTCACGTGCGGCTTGGCGGCCAGCACGCCCAGCATGTAGCGGCGCACGTCGCGCCAGTGGTAGTAGGGGGCGCAGTCGGTGGCCACCTGGGCGGGCAGCCGGGCCTCGCGCTCGTTGAGCAGTATCTTCACCAGGATGTCGTTGCTGCCGGGCTTGCGGTAGAACACCCACTGCACGTTGCACGCCATGGGAAACACCTTGTAGCTCTGCCAGCGGTCGGTGAGGTGGTCGATGTCGGCACTGGAGTAGTTCATGCCGTTGAGGCCCATGAGGCACACCAGGGGCAGCACCACGCTCTCGTGGCCGAAGCGCAGGTGGGCGCCGTTGCGGCCGCTGGCCAGGGCCGTGTCGGCCTTGCCTATGAAGTCGCGCAGCAGGTTGCTCTCCATGTAGGGCACATAGTTGCGGGTGAGGGGGGTGAAGCCTGCCAGAGCATACCATGAGATGTTGTTGTAGTTCCACATGCCCATTGCATCGTCGAGGGTGAAGAGGTCGTAGAGGTCGACCTTCTCAAACTGGTGGTGGCTCTGCATGTTGCCGTTCACGTCCCACAGGTTGATCATCAAGTCTTTGCAGTCGAGGTTGCGGCTGGCCCAAGCGGTGTCGGTGAAGAGCACGCTCAGCATGTGGGCCGGGTGCACATAGGCGCGCTTCACCGAGTCGCGCCGTTGCTTGAGCAGGGCGCGGCGCAGCCCGTTGGCCGTGTCGTCGGTGTAGTTCATGTAGTACATGTCGTGCTCGCTGGCGTCGGTGGTGATGTGCATGGCAGGGTTGAGCGACTTGAGCACTTCCACCTCGTTGAGCATCGAGAGAATGCAGCGTATCACGATGGTCGACTTGGCGTCGACTGTGGCCTGGCCGGCAAACACCTCGGGGAAGTTGGCATACATGCGGCGGGCGATGCGCTGGTGCTGCTCGGCACCCACGTCCGAGAGTTCGCCCAGGCGTTTATGGGAGGCGTCTTTCACCGTGCGCAACATGGCCAGCACCTCGCGGCCGCGCGGGGTGAGCTTGCCGGCCGAGTCGGCCTTGGCCAGCTGCTCAACGGGCATGGCATATTGCTTGGGATTGATGAGCCAGCGGCTGCCGTGCCGGCCGTAGTGGTCGATGTAGAAGGGCTTGTAGCCCGCCGGGGCAGGCGTGAGCCGCGGCAAGATGCTGTCGGGGTAGGCTTGCAGGTTGTTGGCGCTGGCCTTGATGCCAGCCTTGAAGTCGTCGCGCGTGCCGGCGCTGGCCGCCAGGGCAATGGCGATGACTGAGATGAGGAGCAGTAATTTTTTCAAAACAGTTGTAATTTATTTGTTGTCGAAATCATCAGGAGCCGGCAATGGTGCCAGCGAGGGCAAAGTTACAAATTTTTTTTTCAATTTATAGCCCGTTGCCCACGATATTTGGTGCAGATGCCACGGCAGTGGGGTGATTAAACTTTTGGGCAAGATTTGGGTCAAAGCAAGAAAAACAGGGAAATGATGAAAAAGACAGTTCTGCTTTCACTCTTGTGCCTGCTGCTGGCGATGCCAGCCATGGCGCAACGCAACTTCGGGCGCCCTGGCGGCCAGCGCTTGAGTGGCACTTATTATTACGACCGGCCCAGTTATGACCGAGGCAGCTACCACCCGTGGCTCGATCGCAAGGATGTGTACTTTGGACTGCGTGTGGGCTTGAACGCCAGCCGCGTGAGCAGCGATGCCCCTGCCCTCGACGGCACGGGCACCTCAACGGGTCTGAATGTGGGCGTGGCTGCCGGCTTCCAGCTCATCGACCGCGCTCCACTCTACCTGGAGTCGGGCCTGTACTATACCGAGAAGGGCGGCGAGAGCGACAATGGCAGCAAGTTTACCTACGACCTGAATTACCTTGAAGTGCCCCTGGTGTTTAAGTACAAATACTATGTGAACCGCGACGTGGCGGTGCAGCCCTTCCTGGGCGGCTACCTGGCTTGCGGCGTGGGCGGCAAAATCAAGGACTATGGCAACCGTGAGGCCTACGGTAGCTTCGATAGCGACTACGACACCAATTTCAAGCGCTTCGACGGCGGCATCAAGGTGGGTTGCGGCGTGTCGATACAGATGCTCTATATCGACCTAGGCTACGACTTCGGCCTGGCCAATGTGGGCAAGGACGACTTTGACGACACCCACAACGGCTGCTTCACCGTCAACATTGGCGTCGACTTCTGATCGCTTGATTTATTGTGCAAGAGATAGCGCTGTGCTATTATAGCTTGAACTTGAGCTTCACCTCGCTCTTGCTCACATTGAGCTCGACGGGGCAACCCTCGATGAGCGGGTAGTTGAGGCTCTCGTCGTGGCTGGTGGGGAAGTCGTAGCACACGGGGATGTTGTATTGCTGCAGAAACTCGTGCAGCATCTCGTACATGTCGGCATATCCCTTCGAGGGCTCATAGTCGGTGAAGTGGCCCACGATGATGCCCTTCACGTGGTCGAGTGTGCCCTTGAGCTTGAGCTGGTAGAGCATGCTCGACACGCGGCTTATGTTCTCGCCCACGTCCTCAAAGAAGAGTATCACATCGCGGTTGGCAATGTAGTCGCGGTCGAGGAAGTCGTAATCCTTGGAGCCGCTGATGTTGACAAACACGCTCATGTTGCCGCCTATCAAGATGCCGCGGGCCTTGCCGGGGTTGTTGTAGGGGTGGCCCTTCACCTTGTAACTTGGAATCTTGCCCAGCAGCAGGTCGTGCATCACCTGGCTGAGCGAGTCGGTGCCGCCGGTCTCGCCCAGGTGGCCGCACATGTTGCCGTGAATGCTCATGTGGCCGGCACGCACCTCGGCGCTGTGCAGGGCGGTGATGTCGCTGTAGCCAATGATCCACTTGTTGTATTTCTTGATGGTGTCGAGCGGTATCTCATAGAGCAGCTGGCTCGAGCCATAGCCGCCTCGGCTGCACATGATGGCCTTGATGCTGGGGTCGCGCAGGGCCCACAGCAAGTCGGCCTTGCGGTCTTCTTTCTTGCCTGCCCACAGGTGGTAGGCATCGGTCACATGCTGGCCCTTCACGGGGTTGAAGCCCCACTGGCGCAGCACCTCTACGCCCTTGTCGAGATTGGTGGCGCCGGGTGTGCTTCCAGGCGAAATCACTGCGATTTTGTCGCCAGGTTTCAAGAAGGGCGCTGCCTGGTGGTCGCGGGTCGCTGCGCATGCGGTGGCAGTGGCCATCAATGCTACAGCTGCGATAAGTAATTTTTTCATATCGATAGTGAGTTTTTGTCGTTCAATATTCCACAAAAGTACTAAAAATCTCATGTACTGTTGCGTTTTCTATGCCTTTTTCACTACTTTTGTTTTGAATGACAATTAAAACAGAAGGACCAATGATGAAAAATATCCTCATTTTAGCAATCGCGCTGCTGGCCGCCATTCCGGCTGGCGCACAATACTATGGCAATGGCTATCGCCACAACTATAACGCCGACCGCAACTACTACGACGGCGACTACAGCCGCAACGACCCCGAGGCCCGCGGCTTCTCGCTCATGCCCCACGTGGGCGTGGCGGGCACCACATTCTGGGGCGATGATGCTGACGGCAGCAGCATGCGTGCCGGCGTCACGGCAGGGCTCGATGTGAACTACCGCTTCAACCACCTGATTTCGATGACGAGCGGGGTGGGCTTCACCATGCGCGGGGCCGATATCGACGACAACGCCGACGGCTATGTGAAAATGAACCACATCGATGTGCCCCTGCTCATCAACTTCCACGTGGGCCGCGGCTGGTCGCTCTATGCGGGCGTGCAGCCCTCGTTCAGGGTATGGTCAAAAACCCGCTTCAATGGCGTGGAAAACGACGGCCCCGCGGTGAATGACTACAACGACTTGAACGACGTAGACGTGAGCCTGCCCATAGGCGTGAACTACACCCTGCCCAGCGGCCTCAACTTCGGCCTGCGCCTCACGCTGGGCGGCGTGAGCGTGATCGACGACGATTACTATCACGACCGTCCCTACTACGACCATGCCCCGGCTGGCAAGCGCAACTACCGCAGCTACTACTGGGACGACGGCTGGGACGAATGGGAAATCTACAACTTCGACGTGAGCTTCTCGATAGGCTACAAGTTCCACCTGTAGAGGCCGCGCGGCGAGCGCCTAGAAATGCCACTTCTCCGAGGTCACGGCATTCTTTTGCAAGCGGGCGGCGCAATTCCTGGCGTCGTCGCTGGGGGTTGCCGACTGTGTGGCTGCGGGTGCTTGCGAGGTTTTGGCTTGCTGCCGCTGTTGCGGGGCCGATTGCTGCTCCGCTTGCTGCTTCACGGCCTGGGGGGTAACCTCGTTGGCGCTGGCGAAGGCTTGCCCCTGGCGCGTCATGCCCGAGGGGAAGAGCGGGGCCGAGGTCGACTTCACCCTGATCACGTTGCCGCTGCCCGCGAGGGCTGCGGTTTTGCCGGTTGTGTTCACAATGGCCGTGCAAGGCGTGGCCAGCGCGCTCTTGTTGAGATCGATGGCACCTATCTGGCTGAAGTAGTTGTCGACAGTGCCATTGCCCTCGACGGTGACGCCGGTGGCATTGAAATCCCTGAAAATCTTGAAGGCGTCGTGCACGCGCAAGCCGTCCTTGATGGTGAAGGTCACATCGCGGAGCTCGATATTGGGCGCCGTGGTCCAGTGGTAATAGCCGTTGAGCAGCCAGCACACGTCGGCGTCGGTGTTCTTGAGTGAGGCATCTTTGGCATTGATATAGGGGTCCTTGACGTCGATGGTGAAGTGGCACCCGGTGAACTTGGCGCTGGGCGCGAGCACCATGATGCCGCGAAACCACTTCTTGCGGCTGGTGAAGGAGAAGTCGCAATTGGTGAGCTTGAAGCAGTCGCCCTCGCGGCTCTTGTTGATCCATATCATCTCATACATGATGTCGGGGAGATACAGGTCGTCGGTGATTTCAAATTTGCAGTTGCGCAGCTCGTTGTTGTAGCTTTCCTGCTCGCTGCCGTCGCCAGTGGCTTGGGTGTTTTCCTGCTTGGGCCCTATGCAGCAGCGTGTGGCAATGAAATTCTCCACCAGGGTGTTGTTGGTATAGGCCGAGAGGTCTACGGCCTGCGACACATAGTGGGCTGTGCAGTTGGCGATGTGGTTGTAGCCGCCGTGCAAGCCCACAGGCTGGTAATAGATGTGGTCGAAGTGGCACCCGGTCACGTTGATGTGGGTGGAACGCCACTTGTGCTCCGACTTGTCGCGTGCCGAGGTCACGCCGCTCGTGCGCATCGAGATGCGGCAATTCTCAACGTTGATGTTGTAGGATGGCAGGTACTTCGGGTTGGCATAGACGGCGATGGCCTCGGCTCCCAAGCCCATCATGCTCAAGCCTTTACTCAAGTTATAGAGGTATTTGAGCGAGAATTGCTCGCCCAGGGCGGCATTGGTCCAGGTGCCGTCTTGATAGGTGTAGCCGGCCGAGCGCCACAATTTGTCCCACGTGGAGCCCACCTTGTAGTTGTCGGCGTTGCTGTAGATGGGCGGGAAGTCGTGGGGCGAGGTTTCGCCCACGATGGTGATGCCGCTGAAGGTCATGTTGCGGCAGCTCCACATCTTGAAGCCCATGAGCAGGGTGCCGCCGTCAAATTTCACGCCGTCGGCATTGTCGATGGTGATCATGTTGTGGCTGCCTTGCTGGTTGATGCGGGTGTAGAACTTGCCGTTGATGTGCATGGTGATGCCGCTGCCATAGGAGCAGAAGGCGCCCATCGAGGCCAGGGCGGCGCCGTTGTCGGTGCCGGTGTAGCGGTACACTTGGGCCCGCATCGTGGTCTTGGGGCCGGTCTGGTAGCTCCAGGTGGTGAGGGTGGAGTCCATGTCGGGCACGGCGCCAAAATTGGTGGCGCTCAGCTCGCTGTCGCGTATCGAGCAGGCAAAGGTGCAGTTGTCGAAGACGGTGCGCGTGCTGCCTGGCACCACCTTGATATTGGCGCCTGTGATTTTGCAGTCTTTAAACTTGCCGTTGCCCTTGAAGGTGACGGTGCTGCCGCTGGGGATGCTGTAGGTGCCTGTGATCACGCGGTCGATCACGATGGTGCCTGCCTGGGCGCCCAGGGCGCAACCCAGGGCGATGGCGGCGGCGATGTGGTTGATATTGAGCTTCATAGCGATGTGCTGCTTGTTGGTAGTATCTATTTTGGTGTGCATGCCATGCTACAGCGGCAGGGTGGCGGTGTGGTCGTCGACCACCACCTCGCGCTCGGTGCCGCAGTGGTTGCGGTCCTCCACGACGCTGCGCAGCAGGTTCTCGACGTCGGGCATGGCATTCTCCTGCATGAAGCTGCCTATCTTGCCCAGCAACCCGCCGCCAAAGTCGGGCATAGGTGCCGAGAAAATCTTTTTCATGCCGCTCTCAAAGCCAGCGATGATGGCCTTGGAATTCTTGCTCTTGCCCTCGTTGCCGTCGAGAAAGGTGATGATGGCCAAGCGGGCGATGCTGTCGTATTGCTCGTGCATGAGCTCGATATAGGGCTCGGGGTCCATGCCGGGCATGTCGCTGCTCTTGGCGCCAAAGAGGCTCATGATGCCGCCCAGGTGCCCCATGGCGCCTTGTATCTTCTTGAAGCCGCGCCGTGCCAAGCCCTCCATGAGGCCAGGCACAGCCTGCTCCACTTGCGCGCGGGCCTGGGCTTGCAGATGGGAGTCGCCGGGTATCGACTTGATGGAGCGTGTGGTGTAGCTCAGCGTGCCGCCTTTCAGGGTTGCCAGGCGGTAGTTGAGGGGATAGGTGCACAGGCTGCCGGTGGCCACATCGGTTATCGAGTCGGTGCGGTCGCTGTTGTAGTCGCGGGCAGCGTCGGTCACGTGCAGGTGGCCGGTGAAGATGACGTGGAAGCCGGCATCGAGCAGCTGCTCACGCACGCTGGCGGCGCCAGCCACCATGTAGCGTGCCATGAAGTCGCTCTCCCGGTCGAAGTGTTCCACGAGCTGGTGGTGCATCATGGCTATCACGTGCTTGCCGGCTGCCTTGGCTTGGCGCGCCTGCTGGCACACCCACTCGAGGGTCGGGGGCTTGATGCGCCCGTCGCTGGGGCGGGAGTCGATGCTGTCGCCGCGGCTGCGCCACAGGTTGTCCTGGTAGCGGTTGCTGTCGATGCCTATCACCACATAGCCCGGCAGGGGTTCGCAGGCGTAGCTCAGCGAGGCGGTGTCGCGCACCGAGGCGCTGCCGTAGCCGTAATTGCGGTAGAGCTGGGCAAACTCGCTGGCGCTCACGCTGGGCGCCGCTGTGGTCTTGGCGCCGTCGTAGTAGCGGCCCAGCGGACTGTTGATGTCATGGTTGCCTGGTATCACCAGCACCTGAATGCCGGCTTGGCGCAACTTGTCGAGGTGGGTGATAAAGCGCTTGTGGCTTGCGAGTTCGCCGTCCTTGGTGAGGTCGCCGGTCACGAGCACCAGCCGCGGCTTGACGGCAAGCACCTGCTTCACAAGCTCGCCCACGATGGCGTCGCTCTGCACAATCATGCGCATGTCGCCCTTGGCCAGGTTATTCACTGCCGTGCCCTCGCTCTTGACCAGGGCCGGCGCCATGAGGTGCGGGTCGCTAAATACCACGATGTCGGCCCGTGTCTTGGCCTGCACGGCGATGGCGGCCACAGCGCATATCAGGATTAAAAGAATGTGTCTCATAATTTGTGAAAATCAATGATTACTGGCGGCAAAGTTAATCGTTTTCCCGCACAATTGAAAAGATTTGGGCACGCCATGCGGCAGTGTTTCGTCGTTAGTGACTTTTTCACTACCTTTGCACTGGATTAAATGATGTGACTACTATGCTTAGATTTGACAGCGATTACATGGAGGGTTGCCACCCGGCCATACTGCAGAAACTGCAAGAAATCAACCTCGACAAGAATGTGGGCTACGGCCTCGACCCCTACTGCGAGAGCGCCCGCGCCAAGATACTGGAGGCGTGCAAGTGCCCCGATGCACAGGTGCGACTGCTGGTGGGAGGCACGCAGACCAACATGCTGGTGATCGACGCCATGCTGCGCAGCAACGAGGGCGTGATTGCCACCACCACGGGGCACATCAATGTGCACGAGAGCGGCGCCATCGAGGGTTGCGGCCACAAGGTGATACCGGTGAAGGGCGTCAACGGGAAATACGACATGGCGGCCCTCAAGCAGTGGCTCGAGGCTTTCTACGAGGAAACCACCGAGGTGGGCTTTGAGCACTATGTGATGCCGCGTGCCATCTACCTGAGCAACCCCACCGAGCTGGGCACCATCTACTCGCTGGCCGAGCTGGAGCAGCTGCGCGCGATATGCGACCAATATGGCTTCTACCTCTACATGGATGGAGCACGCCTGGGCTACGGACTGGCTGCCCCTGGCAACGACCTCACGCTGCCCGACATCGCCCGCTTGTGCGATGCCTTCTACATAGGCGGCACCAAGGTGGGCGCCCTCATGGGCGAGGCGGTGGTCGTCACCAATCCCGGCATCGAGCTCACCCGCGGCCTGATCAAGCACCGCGGCGCCATGCTGGCCAAGGGCTGGCTGCTGGGTGTGCAATTCGACACGCTCATGACTGGCGGCCTCTATATGGATATCTCTAAAAATGCTGTGGATCAGGCGCTGCGCCTGCGCCAAGCCATGGAGCAGAAGGGCTATAAGGTATACATCGACTCGCCCACCAACCAGCAATTCTTTGTGCTCGACAACGAGAAGATGGCCCAGCTCTCGCAGCACGTGAAATTTGACTATATCACCCCTGCCGATGCCACCCACAGCGTGGTGCGCTTTGCCACCTCGTGGGCCACTACCACCGAGCAAGTCGACAATTTGATGGCATTGTTGTAGAGATATTGCGAAAAAATGCTACCTTTGCATAGTTGGCACCCCTGTAACGGGGATGTGCCACCAATGGTAATTGTTGAGTATGGAATTAAGATGTCCACATTGCGGAAAACTGCTGTCGATGTCGCTCGAGGAGCTGGCAACGAGCAATGGCGTGGTCGTGTGCCCCCAGTGCTTGGGTGAGTTTGTGGCCAAGGATGTCGACTTGAGCGGTGTGAAGGTGCCCGAGCGCAAGACTGCGAGCCCCGAGCCCCATCATGCGGCAGCGCCGGCGAGCGACGCGGTGGAGTATTGCCACCATTGCGGCAAGCACCTGCCCGCCGCGGGGTTGAGCTTCTGCCCCTATTGCGGCGGTTCGCTCAGCTTCGACACGGCCGATTCAGCGCAGCCAGCCCCCGAGGCCAGGCTGGGCGCCGGCACAGCCCAAGTGCCGGCTGAGCCGCAATCCCGGCCTGCCGCCACTGGCGACCGCGCCAATGACGGCGAAGTGAACACCGACCTGCTCAACCGCCCCCTGCGCCTGCGCCCCGAGTTGCGCAGCCACGACTTCAAGGAGGAGCCGGCGAGCCTGCCGGTGCGCATCATCTGCACGATAGTGATCATTGTGCTCATCGCCATCTTCATTTTTATCGTGTATAAGGGCAATATGGAGTGACGAAGTTTTGGTAATGTGCGCAAAAAGCATTACCTTAGCACAGCCAATGACATAAATACTACAATATTTTAAAAACAACCGAAAACAATGAAAAATAGCGATAGATTTTGCGTGATCATGTGTGGCGGCGTGGGCAGTCGCTTCTGGCCCTATAGCCGTGCCAGCAAGCCCAAGCAGTTTATCGACTTCCTGGGCACGGGACAAAGTCTGCTCCAGCTCACTGTAGAACGTCTGCAGGGCGTTGTGCCCGACGAGAATATCATCTTGCTCACCAATGAGCAATATGCCGGCCTCATCAAGGAGCAACTGCCGCAGATAAGCGATGCCCAAATCCTGCTCGAGCCTGCACGCCGCAACACGGCCCCATGCAACGCCTGGGCAGCCTATCACATACGCGCCCTCAACCCCAACGCCAAAATCATGGTGGCTCCAAGCGACCACTTGATATTGCGCCGCGAGGAGTTTCAAAAGAGCGTGATCAAGGCCTTTGATTTCATCGAGCACAACGATGCGCTGCTCACCTTCGGCGTGAAGCCCAACCGTCCCGAGACGGGCTATGGCTACATCCAGCTGGGCGAGGCCATCGATGACGACTTCTCGCGCGTGAAGACCTTCACCGAGAAGCCCAACTTGGAGCTTGCCAAGGTGTTTCTCGAGTCGGGCGAGTTCTACTGGAACTCGGGCATGTTCTTCTGGACGGCTCAGTCGATTATCAACGCCATCACCGCCGTGGCTCCCGAGGTGGCAGCTTGTTTTGAGGGCGGCCTCGACGTGATGGGCACTGCCGAAGAGCAGGCGTTTATCAACACCATGTATCCGTCGTGCCCCAACATATCGATCGACTATGCCGTGATGGAAAAGGCGCCCAACGTGTGTGTGGAGCGCGTCGACTTCGGGTGGACCGACCTGGGCACCTGGGGTTCGCTCTACGACGTGTCGCCCAAGAATCGCGACGGCAATGTGACGCAAAACAGCAAGACCATGCTCTTCGACAGCCACAACAACGTGGTGGCCGTCAAGGGCGACAAGCTCATCGTGGCCTCGGGCCTTAACGACTACATCGTGGCCGATGCCGACGACGTGCTGCTCATCGTGCCGCGTGCCGACGAGCAGAAGATACGCAACTATGTGAACGATGTGAAGATGACCTTCGGCGACAAGTATCTATAATTCCCGCCCGCATCACATCCCCATCCATAGCCAAGGCCCGCTCCTGTGCGCTTGCACGAGAGCGGGCCTTGGCCATATTGTTTTGCCCGTAGCGGGCACGCGGCGCTCATCAGTTGGGCCACATGCCTTTCTCGCCGTGGTGGCACACATAGCCAGTGCTTTTGATGGTGCCAAACTTGTAGCCTTGGTCCTTGAAATACTTGATGATGGTGGGCAGGGCGGCCACTGTGGTCTCCTTGCCGCCAGCGTCGTGCATGAGCAGGCACATCTGTGGGTGATAGGTGTGGCAGGCGCTCTTGATCAGCACCTCGGTGGGCACATGGTTGCCCTCGGCGTCCTTGGAGTCGAGGCTCCAGTCCACAAATTGGTAGCCGCGCTTGAGCACCTCGGCCTTGAGGGTGTCGATCCACTGGTAGTTGCCCGGGTGATAGCGGCGATACACGTGGTTGCTGCTGCCACCGGGGAAGCGCAACAGGCGGGTGCGGTGACCCGTGTATTTTTCAATCACTTGCTCTATCTTCTCCAGGTCGGCAAAGTAGGTGTCGAGACTGGTGTAGATTTTGAAGTCGTGGGTATAGGAGTGGGCGGCAACCACATTGCTGTCTTTCACAGCTTCGGTCATGTAGTGCAGGCAGCTGGGCCATTGCGCTGTGACAAAGAATGTGGCATGCACCCCGTTGTTGCGCAGTATCTTCAAGATAGTGGGCGTGTTGGGCGACGGGCCGTCGTCAAAGGTGAGGTAGATGATTTTCTCCTTGGGGTCGATTACCTCGATGGTGGTCTTGGCTTGCGACACGTTGCCTGCCTCGTTTTTGGCATAATAGGTTACGGTGTACTCGCCGGGCTTGGCCAGGTTCACCTCCGACGAGTCGACGGTGATGGTCACGTGCTTGTGGGTGCTGTCGCTGTACTCGATGAATTTCATGTAGTCGGGATGCTCGTTGAGGAAAGTTTGCAGCGGGAGTGCCTCAAGTTTTGGAGCAATGGTGTCGTTGGTTTCTTCGG
>OMUK01000048.1 GCA_900314215.1 uncultured Prevotellaceae bacterium | reverse complement strand
AGTCGTGGCCCAACCGCCTCGACGACACCTGCGCCCGCATGGAGTGGGGCTGGAAGCCCGAGTATAACCTCGACGCCATGACCCGCGACATGATTGAGAAGCTGCGCGTGAAGTTCGGCATCAAGAAATAGCGATAAATACCGCCCACACATCCTGGCGCCGCGCGAGGCGCCGGGATGTGAAGCCTTATCACCATCATAGGCCCCTGCGAGCTATCTCGTGGGGGCCTTTATCCACTGGGGGCACAGGGAGGCGATGATGTCGTAGGCCTTGTTGACGACCTGCATGCGGTCGTAGTGGGGGTGGGTGCTGAAGATGAGCAGCACGGTGCTGGTGGCGGGTATCTTGCCGGCATAGATGGTGAAGCCGCCATTGTCGCCGGTGTGATACACGATGTCGCGGCGGCCTGGCGTGCGCTCGATGAAGAAGCCGTAGCCATAGCCCGTGTTGGGCTGGTAGCCATAGGCGGCATCGGCGGGAATGGTCACCCAGGGCGTGTAGGCCAGGGCGCGGCTTGCGGGCTTGAGCACCACATTGTGGCGCAGGGCGCTTTCCCACTTCAGGAAGTCGGTGATCGAGGTGTAGAGGCCACCGTCGGCCTTGGTGGCAAAAAATGACTCCTCGCCGTAGTCATACTCGCGCCACTGGCCGGTGACCGAGTCGCGCTCGTAGCCGTGGGCCGCGTTCTCCATCTGGCGGCCGGCCTCGAAATACTGCGAGTGGCTCATGCCGGCCGGGCCGAGCACGTGCCGCGCCATGTATTGCTCAAAGGGCATGCCCGAGGCCTGCTCGATGATTTGGTAGCACAGCTGGTAGGTGGGGTTGATATACTCGTAGTGGCCGTCGCCAGGGGTGAAGTTGAGGTAGCTTAGGGTGTCCATATAGGCCACGCTGGCCACATCGGTGGCGGTGAGCACAAAGTGGCGGTCGGTGCGCGGCCGCGCGTCGGGTATGCCCGAGGTGTGGCTCAAGATGTGGTGAATCGTGATGTGCTTGAAAAACGGGGCCTGGAACTGGGGGAAATATTTGCTCAGCGGGTCGCTCAGCGAGAGCTTGCCCTGCTCGGCCAGCTGCAGGATGGCCACGGCGGCAAACTGCTTGGAGCACGAGGCGATGCAGAATCGGGTGCTCGGCGTGACGGGCGCGTGCGTCGCGGCATCGGCCCAGCCGAAGCATTGCTCGTAGACCGTGCGGCCATCGTGCTGCAGCACCACGGCCGCGCCTGGCTCATCGTCGTGAAACACCGTCGAGAACAGGGCGCCCAGCTGAGTGCTCAGCTGCCGTTGCCGCGCACTGCGGGCTTGCGCCGTGCCTGCCGCTGCGATAGCCAGCAGCAAGGTTGCAATCATCAGTTTTCTCATCATAGCTGTCAAGTGAACTTTGGTTGGGCACAAAGATACCCAACTCTGGCCAATTGCGCAACACGTGCCCCCGCGCGTGGCGGCACGAAATGAGATGAATGCCCCGAAATCGCTGGCGAGTTTTGCCTGAATGTGGGAATTAATCTTTAACTTTGCAATCAAGTCAACAAGCAAGACTCATTTTTTTTCAATCATGATAGAAGCTAAAAACATCATCAAGCGATATGGCAACCTCGAGGTGCTCAAGGGCGTGAGCGTGACCATAGGCGACGGCGAGATTGTGTCGATTGTGGGGCCCAGCGGCGCCGGCAAGACCACCCTGCTGCAAATCATAGGCACCCTCGACAAGCCCGAGAGCGGCACCGTGACCTACGACGGCACCAGCGTGCTGCAGCTCAAGGGCAAGGAGCTGGCCCGCTTCCGCAACAAGAATATAGGCTTTGTGTTTCAGTTTCACCAGCTGCTGCCCGAGTTCACCATGCTCGAGAATGTGGCCATTCCCGCCCTCATAGGGGGCGCCAAGCACAGCGACGCCTTCAAGCGCGCCGGCGAGCTGCTCGACTACATGGGGCTGAGCGACCGCCTCGACCACAAGCCCGCCCAGCTCTCGGGCGGCGAGCGCCAGCGTGTGGCTGTGGCGCGCGCTCTCATCAACAAGCCCGCCGTGGTGCTTGCCGACGAGCCCTCGGGAAGCCTCGACACGGCCAACAAGCAGGAGCTGCACCGCCTCTTCTTCACCCTGCGCGACGAGATGAAACAGACCTTTGTGATCGTGACCCACGACGAGAGCCTGGCCGGCAACAGCGACCGCATCTTGCACATGCGCGACGGCATGATCGTGGAGCCCGACAGCGTGGTGTGATGACCGGGGAGGGGGAAAAGGAATGAAGGCATTGCACGTGAAATACCTGTGGATTGCGGCAGCGGCGCTCGTGGTATCGCTGGCACTCGCCGCGTGCCAAGACGACGACGGCGGCGACACCCCGGTGACGCTGTGGCGCTACGACTTTGTGACCTATATGGGCTACTCGGGCGGCACGGCCACTTTCCAATACCTGGGCCGTGGCGACTCCACCGCCATCACCCTGCACGCCACAGGCCTCGACGAGCCCACCAAGATCAAGCCCGGTCAGCGCGTGCTGCTCTACTACACCATAGCCAGCACCGCCAGCGATGGCTCGCGCAATGTGGAGGCGCGCTACTACACCTATAGCAATGTGGCCACCGACACGCTCAGGCTCAACACCAGGCCCGTGGCCGACTATGCCATGCACCCCCTCAGGCTGCGCAGCATGTGGCGCAGCGGCGGCTACATCAACCTGCGCTGCGAGGTGGAATACACCGGCAAGGCGCGGCAACTCTATCTCATGGCCGACCGCGCTACCCTCGACCACGACACCATCGACTGCTATCTCGTGCACGACCTCATGCAGGCTGGCGACACCACCTACTTCTGGCGCAACTGCTACGGCTCCTTCTATGTGGGCCGCGCCCTCGAGCGCCCCGCCTGCCGCGCCCTCAAGGTGCATGTGGCCGACGCGGTGCGCCCCTCGGTCACGAGCTACACCTTTGCCAAGTAGCGGGGTGCGTGAATGTAAGAATTAATTAAGAGGTCCTGCCGGGTTTACATCGGCAGGGCCTATTTTTTTGCGCCCGCTGTGTAGCGTGGAAATGGAAAAGAAGTCGTAACTTTGCACACTCAAGGGCAAGATGGGCAGGAGGCAGGCTTAGGCCCGCGCGTGGCTCATTCAGGTGGCTTCACTGGCTCTCGCGGCAGCACCTGCGCCCGCTGCGGGGCACATTGTAGAATCAATCTAAAATAATCATCGCAATGGCACAACAACAAAATTCTGAGAATATGCTTTCAAAGCAGACTAAAATCGTGGCTTCGATATCCGACTTGAGATGTGAAGAAGACTTCATCAGGTCGCTCTTCAATGCCGGCATGAATGTGGTGCGCATGAACACTGCCCACGGCACCCAGGAAGGCATGACCAAGCTCATTGCCAACGTGCGCCGCGTGAGCAACAGCATCGCCCTGCTCATCGACACCAAGGGCCCCGAGGTGCGCACAACCGCCATCGCCGGCGGGGCCGACACCATCACCTTCCATGCGGGCGACAAGGTGCGCATCGTGGGTCAGCCCGACCTGCTCACCACCCGCGAGCAGATATCGGTGAGCTACCCAAATTTTGTGCGCGACCTCAAGCTGGGGGCCGATGTGCTCATCGACGATGGCGAGATTGAGATGAAAGTGGTGGAGAAGGGAGCCGACTTCCTCACCTGCGAGGTGCTCAACGAGTCGGTGCTGGGCCATCGCAAGAGCGTGAACGTGCCGGGCGTGCGCATCAACCTGCCATCGCTCACCGAGAAAGACAAGCGCAACATCCAGTTTGCCATCGACAACGACCTCGACTTCATCGCCCACTCCTTTGTGCGCAACCGCCAGGACGTGCTCGACATACGCAAGATTCTCGATGAGCGTCACTCCGACATCCAAATCATTGCCAAGATTGAGAACCAGGAGGGCGTAGACAAAATCGACGAGATCATCGAGGCTGCCGACGGCGTGATGGTGGCCCGCGGCGACCTGGGCATCGAGGTGCCGCAGGAGAACATACCGGGCATACAGCGTGCCATCATACGCAAGTGTGTGCACGCGCGCAAACCGGTGATTGTGGCCACCCAGATGCTGCACACCATGATTGAGCACCCGCGCCCCACCCGCGCCGAGGTGACCGACATTGCCAATGCTATCTACTCCAATACCGACGCGGTGATGCTCTCGGGCGAAACAGCCTATGGCAAGTACCCCGTCGAGGCTGTCGAGACCATGGCCCGCGTGGCACGCCGCGCCGAGGCCGACAAGACGCCCGACCTCGACATCATCATGCACGTGGCCGACGAGCCCGACGTCACCGCCTTCCTGGCCAAGCAGGCGGTGAAGGCAACCGCCTTGCTGCCCGTGAAGGCCATCATCACCGATTCCTACTCGGGCCGCACGGCGCGCTACCTGGCCTCTTACCGTGGCAAGGTGCCGGTGCTGGCCATATGCCACAGCGAGAAGACGATGCGCCGCCTGGCCCTGTCCTACGGCGTCGATGCCGTGTATCTGCCAGGCAAAATCAACGGGCAGGACTACTATTTCTCGGCCCTCTACATGCTGCTCGACAAGGGCGTGCTGAGCTCCGACGAGATGGTGGCCTACTTGAGCAGCGGCCTGCAAAGCACCCACACTACCTTCTTGGAAATCAACAAGGTGAGCGAGGTGCTCGAGGCCGGTGCCCACTATGTGCTGCCCAACAGCAGCAAGCTCGTGTGAGCCCTGTCGGGGCGAGGGCTTCTTATCGTTTCAATACAAGATTGACCAGTGCGGCGACGTCGCCCACATAGGTCACAAGCTACACCTTTGTCACGTAGCGGGGGAGGGGACTATAATAAAACGAAATAGCAGGAGCATCACTGCTGCTGCTATTTGCGTTACAATTGTTTCCAATTGCACATTAAAATCACTACTAAGAATATTTTTCTTAACTTTTAAGTCTAAACCCCTTAATATCCCTATTATAAACCCTATTAGTGTTTTGATTGTAATGCAAAAAAAGGAAGAAAAACCCAATGGTGCAAATTTTTTATACCAACGGGCAAATTTCATAGATAAACGCCACAAAATTCTTAAAAAATTTTAAATTTGAAACGCTGAAATTTACAAACGATAAGTTTGCGACTGTCATTAGTTTCGATTTGTGCCTATTGTGTGCTGCTGATGTTACAATCTTTCAGTTTTTCTTGCGCACGGGCATATACACGTCGTCGTCGTTGTCGGCCGAGCTTTGATTTATGCGTTTGCCCTGCTTCTTGGCCTTCTGGTTGGCACTCTGGTTTTGGAGCCTGCTCGGTTGCGACTTGCTGCTTGTGGACTGTTGTTGCTGCCTGCGGGCCGTTGATTCCTGCTGCTTGCGGCTAGCTTCGGCCTCCTTGGCAGCCTGCTTGCGGGCCTTTTCCTGCTGAGCCTGCTGCTGCTCCATGGCTTTGCGGTCGCTTTCGCGCTTCTTCTCGGCGGCCTTCTTGGCCTCGGCCTCGCGCTTAGCCTTGTCCTTGGCCTCTTGCTCGGCCTTCTTGCGGGCTTGCTCGCGCGCCTTCTCGGCTTGCTTGCGTTTCTGCTCAGCCTGCTTGTGTGCCTGCTTCTGGGCTTCCTTCTGGGCCTTCTCTTTGGCTTTGCGCTGCTTCTCTTGCTCCTTCTTGCTCAGCGGCACCGGGGTCTCGGTCTTGGGCGTGACCTTGCGCTCGGGCACATCGGCGGCAGTGTGGCGCGTGGTGCGGCGACGGCCGGGGATGAGGATGTCGCTCAGGCCGCAACCGGTGTTGAAGCGGCACAGGTCGACGTAGGCGTCGATGCCGGCGATGCGGCCGCGCTCCGAGAATTGCCACAGCGTCCACTTGGCCGTGCCGGCCAGGCGCGGCGGGAACTTGGAGTAGCGGGCGATAAAGAGCTTGTAGCCTGTGAAGCGCCCGCGCAGGTAGCTGTTGTAGAATGAGCTGCCGGTGTAGATCATGGGGCGGCAGCCATAGTGGCGCTCAAGCATCTTGGCAAAGGCCAGCACGCTGTCGGCCACCTGGGCCCCGGTCATCGAGCCCTTGGTCTCGATGTCGATGAGCGGCACCAGGTCCTGGTCCTCGAGCTTGACGATCGAGGTGAAATTCTGAAACTGCTTGATGACGGGGATGTGGGGGCGGTAGAAGTGGTAGCTGCCCACCCTGATGCCCTGCTTGCGGGCGTTCTCGATGTTGTACTGGTAGTGGCGCGACTTGTAGCTGGTGCCCTCGGTGGCCTTGACGTAGACAAACTTGATTTTCTTGTCGCTGGCCGTGGCGGTCCAGTCGATATCCTCCTGGTAGCTCGACACGTCGATGCCGTCGTAGACGACGTCGCGCATCTCGGGCGACTTGCTGTCGAGGTCCAAGTCCTTGTTCTGGGCTTGCATGCTTGTGATAGCGGTCAACAGCAATAGTATGGATATCAGGATTGCACGCATTATTCTCTATAAAATCGGATGTACTGACCTGCAAAGATAGTAAAAAACGCTTTAAAATGTCGCGCACGGGGTCAAAAACGCCCATTATCGTGGCATATTGTGCCCGTTTTTGGCGTTTTTCCCTTTTATATCAATGCCTGAAGAGGCGGCCCACCACCGGCAGGCGGCCCAGCATGCCGCTCATGTGCTCGCGCTTGACCACGATGGCTGCGTAGACCACGATGAGCACCGTGTTGACCAGCAGGCAAGGCACTGCGCTCAAGTAGGACTGCGCCACCTCCATGCCGGCAAAGAGCACCACAGCCAGCAGCACATAGGCGAAGATCTCCTTGAGCGGGTAGTTGATGGGGTAGTACTTCTGGCCGAAGATGTAGCTGGCCACCATGCTTATGCCATAGGCAGCAAAGCCTGCCCAGGCGCAAGCCATGTAGCTGAAGCGGGGAATGAGGAAGACGTCGATGAGGATGAGCACCAGGCAGCCCAGGCCCGAGAAATAGGCGCCCCATATCGTGCGGTCGGTGAGCTTGTACCAAAAGCTCAGGTTGAAATACACGCCAAACATGATCTCGGCGGCCATCACGATGGGCACCACCTTGAGGCCTTCCCAGTACGACGGGCCCACCAGGTAGCGCAAGATGTCCATGTAGCCTATCACACACAGAAATGCCAGCAGGGTGAAGATCACGTAGTACTTCATCACGCGGGCATAGGTCTCCTTCTTGTCGGCACTCTTGTTGCCAAACACAAAGGGCTCATAGGCAAAGCGGAAGGCCTGGGTGATGATGACCATGATCATGGCAATCTTGATGCAGCTGCCGTAGATGCCCAGTTGCGTGTGGGCCTCGTGCACGCTGCCGTCGTAGAAGTAGGGGAAGAGAATGGTCGACGCGCTCTGGTTGAGCTGGCCGGCCAAGCCCAGGATGAGCATGGGCCACGTGTAGGATAGCATGCGCTTGCACAGCCCCCAGTCGAAGCCGGCACGCACGCCCTTCACCTCCTTGTAGAGCATGAGCAGCGTGATGATGGAGCATGCCAGGTTGACGTAGAACACGATGCCCACGTCGGGCACGAAGTTCTGGTCGTAGATGCCGAAGGCATTGATCTTCAACTTGGGAAACACGATGAGAAACATGCACACCGCAATCACGTTGATCATGATGTTGGCGATCTTGAGCAGGGCAAACTTCATGGGCCGGTGCTGGTAGCGCAGGTAGTCGAAGAGGATGCACGACCAGGCGTCGACAGCCACGCATATGGCCATGGTGCCTATATACCACGGGTGGTCGGTGTAGCCCATGGCAGCCGTGATGGGCTTGAGAAAGACAATCACGATTGCGGCAAACACGATGACCACGGTGCCCACCATGCGCAGCACGGTGGAGTATACCATCTTGGCGCTCTCGCCATCCTTGTTGGCAAAGCGGAAGAAGGTGGTCTCCATGCCGAAGGTGAGCGCGATGATGAGCAGCCCTATGTAGGAATACACATTGGTGATGATGCCATACTGGCCACCGCTGGCTGCCCACGAGAAGGTCTCGATGGGCACGAGCAGGTAGTTGATAAAGCGGGCAGCAATGCTGCTCAAGCCATATATTGCGGTATCTTTTGCAAGCGATTTTAAATTTGCAGCCATTGATTACTAAATGAAATGATGCAGTGTTTTTTTTTGATTTTAATTTTAAAACAGCGACCCGGGCTCTTGCTGGCGGGTGCGTTGCAGGTGCTTATAGGCGAGCTCGGTCACCTCGCGGCCGCGCGGGGTGCGGTTGATGAAGCCCTCCTTGATGAGGTAGGGCTCATACACCTCCTCGATGGTGCCGGGGTCCTCGCTCAGCGCAGTGGCGATGGTGCCCAAGCCCACGGGGCCGCCGTGAAACTTGTCGATGATGGTGAGCAGCATCTTGTTGTCGAGCTCGTCGAGGCCATACTGGTCGATGTTGAGCGCCTCGAGGGCAAAGCGGGCAATCTTGATGTCGATGGTGCCGGTGCCTTTCACCTGGGCGAAGTCGCGCACGCGGCGCAGCAGCGAGTTGGCGATGCGCGGGGTGCCGCGGCTGCGCAAGGCTATCTCGAGGGCGGCATCGTCGGTGATGGGCACGCCCAGCAGGCGGGCCGAGCGCTTCACGATGCCCTCGAGCACCTTGTGGTCGTAGTATTGCAGGTGGCAGTTGATGCTGAAGCGCGCGCGCAACGGCGCGGTGAGCAGGCCGCTGCGGGTGGTGGCGCCGATGAGGGTGAATGGTGCCAGCGAGAGCTGCACCGAGCGGGCGCCGGGGCCCTTGTCGATCATGATGTCGATGCGGTAGTCCTCCATTGCGCTATACAGGTACTCCTCGACCACGGGGCTCAGGCGGTGTATCTCGTCGATAAAGAGCACATCGTTTTCCTCGAGCGAGGTGAGGATGCCGGCCAGGTCGCCAGGCTTGTCGAGCACGGGGCCCGAGGTCACCTTGAAGCCCACGCCCAGCTCGTTGGCTATGATATTGCTCAGCGTGGTCTTGCCCAGGCCTGGAGGGCCGTGAAAGAGGATGTGGTCGAGTGCCTCGTGGCGCATGCGGGCTGCGGCTACAAACACGCGCAGGTTCTCGATAATCTTGTCTTGTCCGGCAAAGTCATCAAATCGCATGGGGCGCAAGGCTTTCTCAAAGTCTTGGTCGCTCTTGAGGCGCTGATCATCCCTTATGTTGAAATCTTCGTCCATTCTTTTCTATTTGGCGCGTGTATCGGCCACAAAAGTACTAATAATTTTTGACAAATGAAATCACCCGAGGGCAACGATGCTTGCTCTCGGGTGATCATGCACGTGCAGTGGCGCGCTATGGTGGCGCCAGCCTGCTTATTTCTTCTGGTTGCCGCGGGGAGCGGTGCCCTTGCCGCTCTTGGCGCGTATGCCCTTCTTGGCAGGGGCGGCCTTGGTGGCCTGGCCCACCGGAGTGGTGATTTGCTTGGTGTCATTGGCAGCGTCCTTGCTGCTCTCGAGGCCTATGGCGTTGATTTCAAATTGCAGGGTCTCGCCGGGCTCGATGGTGTACTTGCCCGAGCGCGGGTCGTGGCCGATGCCGTTGTCGCCATAGGCGAGGTTGCCAGGCAAGATCACTTGCATCTTGCTGCCTGGGCGCATGAGGGTGAGGGCCTCTTTGAAGCCTGGCACCACATGCTTGAGGTCCATGGCGATGGTGTCTTTCGACTCGTCGAAGGCTGTGCCGTCGATGTGGGTGCCCTTGTAGGTGATGCGCACGTTGGCCGTGTCGGCAAATGTTGCGCCCTGGCCCTTCTCAAGCATCTTGTAGGCCAGGCCCGAGGCGGTGCGCTTCCAGCCCTTCTGGGTCTTGAGCACTTGGGCGATGTAGTCGGCGCCCTTCTTCTGGTTGGCCTCCGAGAGGCGTTGCTTCACCAGGGCTTGAATCTCGCTGAAGCGCCCGCGCAAGTCGCCGTTCTGCTTCATGAGTTTGCCCTGGTCGGCGGTCTTGTCGTTGATGGCGTTTTGCATGTATTGGGTCAGGAGCTCGCGGCTCATGTCGATGCCGTCGCGCTGTTTCCACTGCTGCATCTGCATGTAGAGTTCCGAGCCCATCACCAGGCCTTGCATGTAGCTGGTGCGGCTGGTGTCGGCAGTCATCACCTGCATGAAGCCAAGCATGAAGTCCTTGGTCTTGAATGTGGAGTCTTGGTTGGCGGTCATTGCGATTTGGGTGCCGCACAGCTGGCCCATGGCCATGCTCAGCGAGTCTTGTTTGGCCCTGAATTGGGCGTCGGTGATGGCGCTTGCGCTCTGGGCCCCAATGGCAGCGACGAGGGCTGCCAGCAGTATTGCTTTCTTCATCTTGTTGTAAAAAAAATTAAAAAAGCCCCTCGCGCCTCCCGTGTTGTGATTGGGCAGGGAGAGTGGAGGGGGCTTTGTGAGTTGTAGATTTTAAAATCGTGGAGATATTCTCAATTATTTAGCTTTCTTGGCGTCGGCCTGCTTTTGTGCGGCCTCGGCAGCCTTCTGCAGTTGCTTGGCCTGCTCGGGAGTGAGCTTCTGGGCATTGCCCTGGCCCTGCTTGCCGGCTGGCACAGCTTGGCCAGCCTGCTTGGGCATGCTGCTCATGTACTTCTGCTGAGCTTGCTGCATGAGTCGCTGCATGTCTTGGCTCAGTTGCTGCATTTCCTTGTCGGTAGGCGTCTTCTTGCTGTTGAGGGCCTTCTCAAGCTCTTGCACAAAGATGTCGGTGTTGAAGTTGACGCCGGCTTGCATCTTCATCATCGGCAGGCTCGAAGCCAGCTGCACACCCATCTGGAAGCCCTCGGCATAGGCCTGGCCGGCTGCGTCGGTGTCGTTGGCAAGACCTTTTTTCAGGCCTTTGAGGAATGCAGCCCTGTCGAGTTTCTTCTTGGACTGGCCCATCTGGTTCATGCCAGGTTGAGCGTCTTGCATGAGGAGCGATTTTCCAGTGCCCTCGCCATAGAGTGCGCTGATTGAGTCGTCGAGTTTCGATGGCTTGTTGCTGTCGGCCTTCTTGTTGCAGCTGGTAGCGCCAGCCATGACCAGAGCGGCCATCACGAGATACATTAATTTTTTCATCGTCTGTTGTGAATTTTATTTGTTGTTATTTGATTTGTTTCCATTGTCGCTGGCAAGCCCTATGGCCTCGATTTCAAACACGAGGGTCTCGAGCGGGGCGATGCTGCCGTCGGGGGTGCCTTGCCCGTAGGCCAGCTTGCCGGGGATGATGCAGTAGGCCTTGGCGCCGGGCCGCATCATGGTGAGCATCTCCTTGAAGCCGGGTATCACGCCGTTGACCGGGAAGGTGGCGGGCTCGCCGCGCTCCACGCTCGAGTCAAACACCTTGCCGTCGATGTGCTTGCCCGTGTAGTTCACCACCACAGTGTCGGTCTCCTTGAAGAGGTCGCCCTTGCCGGGAGCGGTGATTTTATACACGAGGCCGCTCTTGGTCTGCTTCAGGGCGGGGTCGGCCTTGAGTTGCTTGGCAATGAAGTCCTTGCCCTCGGTCTCGATGGTGGCCAGCTGGTCGTATTGGTCTTGCACTGCCTGAGCCTCGTTGTCGCTGATGTCGTATCGATGCTTGCAGCTGCTCGTCGAGAGCAGCGTTGCGGCTATTGCTGCGATAATTAGTATTTTTTTCATTGTTGAGAGTTTTATTGATAGTTGTCGTCTTGCTCTTGCTGGGCTTGATACTGCTTCACCTCGGTGGGCGTGGCCTTCTTGCCGGCCTCGATGTCGAAGACGAGGGCCTCGTTGGGCTTGATGCCGGCCTCGTCGTCACCCTCCACGCCATAGGCCAGGTTGCCGGGCACGATCACGCGCATCTTGGCGCCGGGCCGCATCATTTTGAGGGCGTCGACAAAGCCCTCGATGAAGTCGAGGTCGCTCACTTGCACAATCTCGGGCGTCTGGGTCTGGTCAAAGACGGTGCCATTGGTGTGCATGCCCTTGAAGGAGATGTGCACGTAGTCGCCGTTGATAAATGTGCTGCCGCTGCCCGGCTTGAGCACCTTGTAGGCAATGCCGCTGGGTGCCTTGATGAAGCCGGCTGTCTTCACTTGCTGGGCAATGTAGTTTTGCCCCTCGATCAGGTATTTCTGGCCTATCTTGGCTTTCTTCTTGGCCACTTGCAGGGTGGCTTGCTTGAAGCAGAGCTGGATTTGGTCGGAGAGCCTCTGCAGCTCGGCTTGCGTCATGGGCTTCTTGCCGTTGAAGGTCTTGCGGAACTCGTTGAGCAGCAACTGCTTGTTGAATCGCAGGCCATACTGGTCTTCCCACTCCATGAGCTGGCCGTACATCTGTATGGCCTGGCTCACGCCCAGCATGTAGCTCTGGTCGTGGTCGAGCGTGTCGCACATCAGTATCTTGGCAAAGCCCTCGAGGTAAGCCTGCTTGTCGAGCTTGAACTTGCCGGCAGGTATCTGCTTGATCATCATCTCACACTCGCCGGCGCCCTCGCGGCCCACCAGCGCGCTCACCGAGTCGTTGAGGGCTTGCGCCTTGTCGTTGCTGCCCTTGCGGTTGTTGCAGCTTGCCAAGGGAAGCAGCAGGAGGCCTGCCAGAATGAGAACAAAATAATTTTTCATCATCTATTTTAGAGAATCTGTGTGATATTGCTGTGGCCCGCGTCGGGCGGGGCCACCGAGCCCCTGTGCCGGGCTCTCTACTTGTTGTGCTGCACCTTGAGCAGCTTCACGTCGAAGATGAGGGTGCTGTTGGGCTGGATGGGGCCGGTGCCATGGCTGCCATAGGCCAGCTCGCTGGGTATGGTGAGCTGCCAGGTGTCGCCCTCCTTCATCATTTGCAGGCCTTCGACCCAGCCGGGTATCACCTGGCCCACGGCGAAGGTGGCAGGCTCGCCGCGCTCAATGCTCGAGTCAAACACGGTGCCGTCGATCAATCGGCCCTGGTAGTGCACGGTCACCACGTCGTTGGGTCCGGGTGTCTCGCCGTTGCCTTGCTCGATCACCTTATATTGCAGACCGCTCTTGGTCACTTTCACGCCCTCGGCCTTGGCATTCTCCTCAAGATAGAGCTTGCCGGCGCGTGCATTGTTGTCGGCTATCGACGACTCCAGTTGCTTGAAGTAGTCTTGCACCACTTGCTTGGCCTCGTCGTAGCTCATCTTCTTCTCGGTGTTCTCATACACTGCCTTGATGGCTTCGGCAAAGTCCTCGACGTTGAGGCTGGCCACGCCGCTCATCTTGAAATTCTGGCCCATGCTCAGGCCTAACGCATAACTAAGTTTGTCCATTTTACTGTTTACTATGTGGATAAAATATTTGCTGGCTTGCAGGCATGCCATGGGGCTTGCCGCAAACTAAGGTGCAAAGTTAAAGTTATTTATAGTTTTAATAGGAATATTTCCAATAAAAAAGTTTAAATTTGTATCTAAATAATTCGTTAAACAGTAAAAACAAGATGAAAAACTTAGTGATTTCAACTGGAGCAGGCATCAGTGCCGAGAGTGGCATGTCGACCTATCGCGACGCGGGCGGCCTGTGGGACAAGTACCCCGTGATGCAAGTGGCCAGCACTGAGGGCTTTGCCGCCGACCCTGCACTCATTCATCGCTTCTACAACGGCCTGCGCAAGAAGCTGGTAGAGAACATCAAGCCCAATGCCGCCCACTACGGGCTCGTGGAGCTCGAGAAATACTACAACGTGAACGTGATTACCCAGAACGTCGACGACCTGCACGAGCGGGCCGGCAGCAGCCACGTGCTGCACCTGCACGGCGAGCTCATGAAGGTGCGCTCGCTGCGGCACCCCGAGCGCGTCTACACCCTGCCGTGCGACAAGCTGAGCGACAAGGGGCTCGAGACCAGCGTCGACACGGTCGACGACCATGGCGACCACGTGAGGCCCCACATTGTGTTTTTCGGCGAGGACGTGCCCAACTTCGGCCCGGCCTGCGAGCTGGCCCAGCAGGCCGATGTGATGGTGGTCATAGGCACCTCGCTGGTGGTTTACCCGGCAGCAGCCTTGCTGCAGTATGCCCCCAGCACGGCCCAGGTCTACTACATCGACCCGAAGCCGGTGGCTGTGCCCAGCTATGTGCACGTGATTGCCAAGAAGGCCACCCAGGGCGTGCCCGAGCTCATCGACCTGCTCACCGCCCGCCAGTGACCCCCGCCGCGCCCTTTAGGGAGCCAGAGGGGGCGGTGTGGGGGCAGAGTAGAAGACCCTGTTGGATGCCGTCATAGGCTATCGCAGGGTGCGTTGTCTCATGGCAAACCGATTGTGGCCCAGTCGGTTCAGTAGTCTATATTTGCCTTCCGTGCTTGTTGCATCTGTATGCCGTGAGTCAAACGGTAGGTCTTGCCATCCTTGATGAAGCATGCGCCAGTTTGCATGAAGTGAAAATGCACACCGGCGTCGATGCACTGCCTGCGTACATCAAGCACCCATTCGTAGCGGCAGGGGCGGGCATCTCTTCCCGACTCTCCGCCAACGGTGACGCAAGCTATGTCTTCAAGGTTGCCGTGGAAGTCTACCGGGCCTAACATAGGTTCCACAATAATTTCCTTATGGGGTAAGGGCAATGACAACAGCACAGGCAGCCTTTCGTCGACACGCCGCTGATTCTCCATTGTGCAGCAGATAGTGATGCGGTCACCTATCTCGTCCCAGAAGGCAGGCAGGCATTGCAGGATGCGCTCTGGCCGCTTGGTGACCATATAGAAGCGGAGGTCGCGACGCAGGCGCATCATCTCCCATGCTTCTTCCCGCCATACGTCCATTTCAGGCAAGAAGAAATCGGATGAGAAGCATGTCATCACCTCTGTGCCTGGTGGAATTTTCCATTCACCTTTCCGGTTGTGGCGCAGTGGAAGATTGAAAGAAGCCGTCTTTCTGACGAGATTAGTGTCTACGCCATTCTCCTGGTCGCGCGTGAAGACATAGCAATGCTTGCACCCCTCGCTTTTGCGGTGACACCCATGTACTAAATTCCAGATAATCATTCTTCTAAGGCACTTCCTTCCAGCATTGTGGGTCAGCAGCATACATAGAGCCTGAATAACCGGCAGCTACAGCAGGACATCCACGGCAGAAACGCAGCAGTTCACACTTGCTGCACTTCTCAAAGTTTTCGTATATACGGTATTTGTCCATCTCCGGACCAGTGAACAGATCGTACATGTCGTCGGTCAGCGCATTGCCCACCTTGCTCTCCATGCGACGGCAAGCATAGCAGGCACCGTCACTCAGTATCGTGAAATGAGCATTGCCACAATTGCAACCACCATAGACAAGCTCGTCATCAGGGAACTTTTCTGGCTTGAACATGCCATGCTCGTAAAGGTAGAGTGTCCAAAGGTGGTCTTTAAGGCTGAAGGTTGTTTCTCCATCCTTGTACAGTAGAAACTTCTGCCAGCATTGATCCATCATCCAGTGGTATTCTTCGGGCGAGCAGCAAGTGTCGCGGCTATTGGCATCTGGACAATAGCGAGCGAAAGCAAAAATATCGGCTTTGTGATCTACTACCACGTCGACAAGCTCGGGTATCTCCTTGTAGTTCCATTTTGACACGGTTGCCATAATTGCAACCTTTATGCCAGCCTGGCGCAATACGGGTATAGCATTGAGTGTGGCTTGGAAAGAACCCGGCATGCGAATGAAGTCATGAGTCTTCTCCAATCCGTCAAGTGAAAGCTGATATTTGAGGCATCCAGCCTCTTTCAGTCTTTGGCAGACCTCAGCATTGAGATGAAAAGGATTGCCGAGAATGGCAAAAGGAATATTGCGTTCTCTGAGCATCCTCGTCAACGTCCAGAACTGTGGGTGTAGCACGGGGTCGCCACCTGTGATGTACAGGTATGGCAGTCGCTGGGCTTTCCTGCAAAACGTGTCGATGTTGCCAAGCACAGTCCGCATTTCCTCCACACTCATCATCTTGAACTTGGCATGAGAACCTAAGGCATAGATATAGCAGTGCTTGCACCGCTGGTCGCAAGCCTCAGTAATATGCCATTGAAAAGCAAAATATTCCATGATTACCTTTCTCCGCAATCTTAATAAGGTTTACTTGTCGCCTGCACCACAAGCTGTGCCACAAGAGGCAGCTACGTTGATTTTATTACCATCGCCTGAACCACAGGCAGTACCACAAGAAGCGGCTACTTGCATCTTCACCTGCTTCTTTGCCATAAACAAATTCTTTAGCATAATTGTAAAAATTAAAAAGTTATGTAATACAGGGCTCATAGTTACAAGCCATAAGCCCCCTTTTCTTATTTCTTTATGAGCTTCTTGCCATCAGAGAAACACTTGCCCACGCATTTGCCAATCTCATGGTAGCGAAAGTTGCAGCCGTCGAACATGATCGGACGGAGTTTCTCTACATCTACACGGCCGTTGTCACCAATGATGCGCTCATCGACATGAGTCTCCACGACCTCGCCGACGATACGGTGGCTGCCGAAGTCATCACCGACGCTCACCACCTTGCACTCCATAGTGAGCAGGAAGTCGTCAAACACGGGAGCATCAATCTTGTCGGCATGACCGACGGTCAGGCCAGCACGCTTCACCTTGTCGGGCACTTCCTTTGCCGACACGATCCCTACATAGTCAGACTCCACCACATGGCTTGCGTCGGCAATGGCCAGCGTGAAGCACTGTTTCTTGATGATATTGTCGGTGGTCTTGTGCTCAATGATGTGCAGGGCCACTTCGTGCTCTCCTATCTGCGTGCCCCATGCTGCGTTCATAGCATCAGGGTTGCCGTTCTCGTCATATGTTCCTACAATCAGCACTGGCTGTGGAAACATGAATGTCTTTGTACCAAAACTCTTTTTCATAATCGTCTCCCTTTCTTATATTTTTTGTTTTCTTTTTGCTGAGGGAATAATCTCCTCATGATAAAAATAGTTGATTACGATGGGCTTCTCACCAAAGTCCGCCTGATAGTCATCGGTATCACGCAGGTACTTTAATCCTTCTGCCCGAGTGAAGCTCCGCACCTTCTCATTAAGTCTGTTCCAGTAGGTGCGATGCTTTGAGGCATAGATGTCGTGATAGAGCATGTCAAGTTCTGGGTGATTCTCATGTATCCATTGCAGAATATGTGCCTTGTAATCACCACGCAAGTTGAGGTTCTCCAGCCAGACCAGATTGCACTGCTTTTCCACCCGCTTGATGATGCTCTCCACATCGGTTATGCCGGGAAAGATAGGAGAAATGAAACAAGTGGTGCGTATGTGGTTGTCATAAAGTATCTTCATTGCCTCAAGACGCCTCTCTATGCTCACGCCATGATCCATCTGCCGGCGAAAATCCTCATCAAGCGTATTTATTGAGAACGATACGCGTACATCGGGAAATGTCTTCAGCAGGTCAAGATCACGCAGTATCAAGTCCGACTTTGTTGAAAGGCTCAACCTGATGCCACTGCCTTGCATCTGCTCAAGAAACCTGCGAGTGTTACCCACGGTTTTCTCTATGGGCTGATAAGGGTCGGTAACCGAGCTCAGAAATAACTTCTTGCCACGGTATTTCTCCTTGTTTTTGATATCACCCCAATGTTTCACATCCACAAACGAGCCCCATGGCTCAGAATGATTGGTAAAGCGCTTCATAAACGAAGCATAACAGTACCGGCACGCATGGGCGCATCCCACGTATGGATTCACTGCATATTCTGCTGCTGGAATGTTCGACTTCGTTATGATGCTCTTGACATCTATATCTTTTACTACCATCTCTCGCTACAATTATTAGCTCACACAATCTCCTTCATAGCGCTGAAGTCCATTTCCATCGGACGGATAATAGACCATGTGGAATGAATGACATGCCAGTCGTCTTCCTCCTTCTGGAACACTTCAATGCAGTTGTAGTTGACGTTGATGAGGTTGCTTTCACAATAAAGTTGATAGGTGAGCACAGCCATGTCCCTGACTGCCTGCACGCGCTCATTGCGCACCTCATAGTGCTTGGCATACAGCTTTCGGTCAACACGCTCTATGGCAAGCTTTGCTATCTCATCGTAGGTGTCCACACGATTCACGCACACTGCATCAAAATAGCTGAAGCTCCTCTTCGACCACAGGTCACGATAGCCTGAACTGTCACCATTGAACCATTTCTCCAGTGCGGCTTTCTCCATGCCTATGAGTTTCTCGGCCAGCTTCTCTTCGCCCTCGTTCTTGTACCAATTGTTGCTCATGATTTGTATGTTTTATATCCTTTGTTTTACTGCTGCAAAGTAAGGGGGAATCGACGACTCGACCATGAAAAAAAAAGGACAAAAATGTCACTTTTCGGGACTTCTGCTTGCCAGCTTCATTTTTTCAAATTATCTTTGTCTGAAAGATGAAGCGAATACCTCTTTATAAGTTCTTTAAGCACAAGTATGGCCCTGAATTGCTGGTAGATGTGGTGAACCTAAACAAGATGAAGCCCGACATCCACCGCACGCCTGTCTATCGTGAAACGTTCTACAGTCTGCTGCTCATCACAAGCGGCTCAGAGGCTGTAGCAATCAACGACCACACTGCCACAGTGGGCCGTGGCTATGTGCTGACGTCAATACCGGGTGAGATATGGGCGATGTGCGCCGATAGCAAGCTGGAGGCGCTCAACCTCATCTTTGAGGAAGACTTCTTGCTCGACTTCTTCAGCGACACTCATTTCCTGGACCATTTCAGTTATCTGCAAGCCGACCGACCTTCACCGTTTCTTATCCTTGACGACAAACTTAATGATCGGCTGCTCCAGCTCTATCTTGACATGCAACGTGAGATACATCGCCCCGAGCAGGATCAGCACATCCTGCGTGCCATGCTCTATGAGGCGCTCATGCTGCTCAATAGGGCTCGGTTTATTGAAGATAACAAGAAAGAAGAAGGGGCCGACATCAACGTAGCAGTTAACCCCAATCAATATATTGATAGTTTCAGGTCGTTGGTTGAAGAACACTATAAAGAGGAGCACGGCGTGTCTTTCTATGCCGATCGTCTGTTCATCACCACAAACTATCTCAACAAGCTCGTTCGGTCATCGCTGGGGGTATCAACCAAGCAATATATTCTGGGTCGTATCATGCAGGAGGCATGCAATCTGCTGCACTATACATCCTTGTCAGTACAGGACATAGCTGCCCAACTGCATTTTGAGACGGCAACCTACTTTACACGTATATTCTACAACTACAAGAAGCAGACACCCCTGAACTACAGGAATAATGCGAAGGCAACCGGGTCCCGCTAAACATGGAGACGAGTCATGTGTTGATCCTAACAGCACCTGAAAGCGTGCACGGTCGAGTTGCTTGACTTCGTTGAATTTAGTCTCCTATACCCAAGGAAGTCACACTTGGACTGGAGAGCTTGCAAAGAAACTGGCGTGTTGGCAAAATATGATGTACTACGGCGTGACACGTCATGGGTTGCACAGCAGGAACCAGAGCCGTCACCAGCGGGCAACTTGTGGGAAATAAAGCATCTGAACTCAAGCAGGAAAATCAGGTGGGTGCGGCCCTTGTGGCCGCGCCCATAAAATATCACCCGTAGCACGCATGCGTTTTGCCGTTAACGACGATGCCAGCCGTGATGTAGAGGGGCGCAAAATTTTGTGCCCGCCTACATCACCGCCGTGTTGGCATTGTGGGCATTGCCGGCCTTGCCCCTGTTGTGCATTCTCTAAGGTCAGCCCCCTAAATCGACAAAAAAAACACACACATTTAGTCAAGAAAAATTATTCAAAAAATATTGTTTTTTATATTACTTTTACTACCTTTGTTTCAAAGCCATAACACAAACCATTATGAAGACCCAGCTTGTAATGATTTACATTTTCACCGCCTCGGTGGCCGTTATGGCTTGGGGCCGCACCACAACCCAAGACCCCATGGCCGAGAAATACAGCGGCCTCAGCCCCTACCTGTGGTGCGCCGGCAACCCCGTGCGCTACACCGACCCCACCGGGGAAACCCTCAACATGCAGCAGCCTATCGAAATGGATAAAATTTGTAATACAGACTATGTAAAGAACATTGTTGAAGATTTAAAGCTGATCACGGGTTTGTCGCTGTATATTTCTGACGACAAATTAATCTATTCCAAAGATTCAAGCGGTAATCCAATATATGAAGGAGGAAGCAAAACGGCAAGAGATCTATTGATAAATATTATTGATGGAAAAGAAGTTGAAGTTTTTGTTTTGAATAGAAACTCTACTGCTCCATCAGGAGGAAGCCAAATAGGTCTTTCAGCGACTCAGATTAATAACTTTATCAAAAATTCCCATAATCTTGACAGCAGAACTTTAGGCTGGGGGATGGTTTTCTTACATGAACTATACCATACTGGGGCCGGAGGTTCTCTGAGTGATGTCTCTGATAATTATGGCACAGGTTCAGTGGTGGATAATATGAATATCATAAGGGAAGAGTTGAATGCAACAGGGTTAAACTTTGGACAACGGATGAATTATTCGGCAATTGTCCTTACAGAGTATGATAATGGATGCGGCTATCTCCCTTTTGACCAAAATGCCCTTTGTGCAATACAACTCGGTGTCCCGCCATATAGGACTTCAAAATACATAAAGATAAGGAATTTCCAAAGAAATAGAGGGTTATGAAATATCGATTTTACATATTATTATTTATTTCTGCTCTTTATTTTTGCCAGACTCCTGCCGCAAACGATTCTGTTCTCTATAATCATGCTGTGGATTATATCCTAAAGGATTTGGACTTGAACGAAAACGACATAGTTATTCAAAAGGATTTGTACGATTTAAATAGCGTCTGCTTCCTAAACGAAGCCAACGATTCAATAAGGCCATTTCTTTATGACGATCTCTATAAGAAGAAAGAAAGACGTGAAACTTATGATTTTAAAAGAGGCTATGACGGGGAAACAATTTTTCATAAGACTGCATTGTTTTTTTCGGTCATCCAGGACAACATATTTACCGTTGATGCGTTCTTTATCACTCAACAATTAAAGAATAAAATCGACACGTATAGCTATTTGGGAATTTCGGAAACGTCTTTAAGCCTATTCTATTATTTGTTTGCTTTCAACCAGCAGAATGGGAGCATTGAAGTCTACCGAGTTAGAGGCAACAATAACCCACAGGGAATTTTACCCAAAGATCTGTACAAAAATAAAACTGGCACTGCTGCCATTCAGCCAAGTTTGTATAAGGCTTTTTCTACAGGTCATGTGCCATTGGCAATCATTCCAAATACATTGCTTAAAATTTTGAAATTAAGATGAGAAAATTTGTTTTAGTGCTGTTACTATTATCGAGTGCGCTCGGGTTTCTCCATCAAAACATGAGGGGACAAACGATTATTGTGACTGACAATCCAGAAGACGCCTGGCTAAAGGCTCAAGCTCAAAGCCTCGACCTGATGCTGGACGTTTTTGGCGACAGCATGACCAATTATTTTGTCTCTCCTGGCAATTGGCCAGGATTGGCTCGTGTTTATTACAACAGCTTGTGGCAGGTAGACAGCATTGTATTTCGAAGCACATTTAATGAGAATTGTAAAAATCCTAATGCTGAAAAGTTGGTAAAAGAGTACATCAGAAAAATGCCATATATTTTTACTCCATATGAATTATTTAATAGATATGTACAAGGTAAAAATATTATCCTTTTTGCCCAATTTATGATTCTACCTTACTCTATGGAAGAAGGATGGGATCGAAAGAGGTTTTCTCGACTTCAATACGACAAACAACGAATGGAGGAAATAAATCGAATGCCGGTAATAGACATCTATGGCCATACGTATTATTGACATATTGATATTTATCGATGATGCGGCGGGGCGCAAGCTGCGGGTGGGTGGTAACCCTGCCACCCCTACGGGGCTTGCCTGGGTGGGGAGGACCACAATGCAGTGAGCGTAATCCCTGTGACCCGTCAAGGGTGGGGTGCGGTGACGGTCCAGTCGATGGGGGTGTGGGCCTTGCGGTAGTAGTAGTCGCGCAGGTCGCTC
>OMUK01000123.1 GCA_900314215.1 uncultured Prevotellaceae bacterium | reverse complement strand
TCGTTTGCCATCATCAACGAGTATCGCAGCGACACCACAGCCGAGCTCATCTACCACTTCGACTGCTACCGCCTCGAGAAAGAGGAGGAGGCCGAGGACATAGGGGCCGAGGACTACTTCGACAGCGGCGCCCTGTGCCTGATCGAGTGGCCCGAGCGCATCGAGGGCTTGCTGCCCGACGACACCGTGCGCGTCGACATCACCGTGAACGAGGCCGACGACAGCCGCACCCTGAAGATGACATTTCCCGACGACGACGAGGCCTAGAGCGATGCCTAAGTATATCAAGCTCACCGAGACCCGGTCGACCAACACCTACCTCAAGCGCATGGCGGGCCTACTGCCTGGCGGAACGGTGATCTACACCTACCGGCAGACGGCAGGCCGCGGCCAGAAAGGCAACAGCTGGGAGAGCGAGGACGGCAAGAACCTGTCGTTCTCGATGCTGCTCAAGCGACCCTGCATCGAGGTGAAGCAGCAATTCTACATCAGCGAGGGCGTGGCCCTGGCGGTGGCCCAGATGCTGAGCCAACACACCAGCGGCATCAAAATCAAGTGGCCCAACGACGTGTACTACCACGACAGCAAGATGTGCGGCATCCTCATCGAGAACAGCCTGGGCGCCCATGGCGGCATCGACTACTCGGTGGCCGGAGTGGGCATCAACATCAACCAGGAGCACTTCAAGAGCGACGCGCCCAACCCCATCTCGCTGCGCAACGTCACCGGCCGCGACCATGACCTGGAGCAACTGCTGCACGACGTGTGCGAGCGCATCGAGCGGCTGTGCGACTTCTCCCAAGCCACACCCGCCACCCTCAAGGCCCTGCACGAGAGCTTCCTGGGCATGCTCTACCGCAACGACGGCCAGTTGCACGACTGGGAGCTGCCCGACGGCACCCAGTTCCAGGCCAAAATCACCGGCGTGGCCCCCGACGGCATGCTCTCGCTGGAGCGAGCCGACGGCACCGCGGCCAGCTACGCCTTCAAGCAAGTGAAACACGTGATCAATCAGGTCACACTATAAAATGATAGAACGAAGATGAAAATTGCAGTATATTGCTCCTCGCGCGAGGGTCTCGCGCCACAATATGTAGAGAGCGCCCAAGCCCTGGGCGCTTGGATAGGCGAGCACGGCCACACCCTGGTGTATGGCGGCGTGAAGAGCGGCCTCATGCACACCGTGGCTCAAGCCACACACGATGCCGGTGGCACCGTGGTGGGCGTGGTGCCCGAGCGCTTCACCCACCGCACCGACCCCGTGGTCGACCAAGTGATAGGCTGCCACGACCTGGGCGACCGCAAGACCATCATGATGGACCACGCCGACGCCTTTGTGGTGCTGCCCGGCGGCCTGGGCACCATCGACGAGTGGATAAGCACCCTCTCGCAGCTCATCGTCAACGACGGCGACCAGCGCAGCATCGTCGTGGTCAACACGGGCGGCCTCTACGACCACCAGCTGGCCCAACTCACGGCAACCGCCCACTCGCCCTTTGCCCGCGGCAAGCACATCGACATGAGCATTGCCGTGAACACAATCGAAGAATTATATGTTGAATTAGAAAAAATAAGTGAAAACTATGAAAAGTAAGATTTACACGCTCACAGGCGACGACGGCACAACGAGCCTCGTGGGCGGAAAGCGCGTCGACAAAGACGACGTGCGTGTCGAAGCCTATGGAACTATTGATGAACTGAATGCCAACATTGGCCGCCTTGCCCACGTGAGCAAGCTCCAGCAAGACCAAGTCGACTTTGTGCACAAGATTCAAAACAAACTCTTCAACATAGGTGCCTACCTGGCCACGCCAAGCGACGGCACCAAGAAGCCTATCGAAGGCCTCACCGGCGATGACGTGAAGGAAATCGAGGCCCACATCGACGCACTCGACAACGAGCTGCCACCCGCACAGGGCTTTGTGCTGCCTGCCGGCAGCCTCACCTCGACCCGATGCAACATATGCCGCACCGTGACCCGCCGCGCCGAGCGCCGCGTGGTGACCCTGGCCAAGCAAGCCTATGTCGACCCGCTGGTGCTGCACTACCTCAACAGGCTGAGCGACTACTTCTTTGTGTTTGCCCGCTACAGCAACTTCAGCGACCAAATCGAGGAGCTCTACTGGGACAAGAACGCGTGAAGCACGCGCTTTTTGCAAGATTTAACAATAGAAACCCGCTAAAACAGGCAATTTATTAAGCTAATTGTGTCCGATTTCTAAAATATAGTATTATTTTTGCGAAACTTTTTTAGACACATTTCTTAAACGGAGGAAAAACGCTATGTATTGGACACTAGAATTAGCAACTAAGCTTGAAGACGCGCCCTGGCCAGCTACCAAGGACGAGCTCATAGATTATGCTATGCGCAGTGGAGCACCCATGGAGGTTATCGAGAACCTGCAAGAAATAGAAGACGAGGGTGAGACCTATGAGTCGATCGAGGACATTTGGCCCGACTACCCCACCAACGACGACGACTTCTTCTTTAACGAGGATGAGTACTAGCCGCGGCTGAATAGCAACCGTTCAAGCTACAATAACGACAACGAGATGGAGGAGCTGACCCGCAGCTAATCGGGCAGTCACTCCATCTCTTTTTCTTGCCCCCGCCGCCAGGAAATGCACGGCCCAATTCTGCCATTTTGACATATTTTTAACGGGAAAGTTGCGGTAAATCGTGAGATTATCGCTAACTTTGCACACTACACCCCAGGTGAGCCGCAAGGCCTCGCCGCTGTGCAATATCAAAGCGATTTTTTAACTCATGCAACAAGAAGCCAACACCCCGCAACCACAGCAGCCCATCAAGCGCACTGTGCTCGACTACGACGACATACGCAAAATGATACCCTACTTCGACGGCAAGCCGAAGCTGGTGAAGACATTGAGCCACATCCTCGCCCTCGACAAGGTGAACTGGATACACGACCACAACTGCGACACGCCAGGAGTGCCCTTTGTGCAAGGGCTGCTCAACGATCTCGACATCACCATCAAGCTCAACAACGGGCAGGTGCTCGAGCACCTGCCCGAGGGAGCCTTTATCACGGTGAGCAACCACCCCTTTGGAGCCCTCGACGGCATCATGCTCATCAAGCTCATAGGCGAGCACCGGCCCGACTTCAAGGTGATGGTCAACATGGTGCTCAACTACATAAGCGCCATGCGCCCCAACTTCATCACCGTCGACGCCCTGGCCAGCGACGACCCCAAGAAGCGCGCCGAGAGCGTGCACGGCCTTGCCGAGGCCATGCGCCACGTGAAGGGCGGCCACCCGCTGGGCTTCTTCCCGGCCGGCGCCGTGTCGAAGTTCACCTGGGACCTCCACATCGAGGACCGCGCCTGGCAGCCCACGGTGATGCGCCTCATCAAGAAGCTCAAGGTGCCCGTGATTCCCATCTACTTCCACGGTCACAACAGCTTGCTCTTCACCATCTTGGGCATGATCGACTGGCGACTGCGCACCCTGAAGCTGCCCAGCGAGGTGTTCCGCCGCAAGGGCGACACCTTCCGCATCTCGATAGGCGATCCCATCACGCCCCAGGAGCAAGCCCAGCACGCCTCGCTCGAGGACCTGGGCGCATTTCTGCGCGGCAAGACCTATGAGATGAGGAAGTGGAAGTAACCGGTTTTTTTACACAAAATTTACGCAACAATTCATTCACTATAAATAAATGGCTATCAACAAAATATCATCAAGCGTGCAAAGCGTGAAGCAACGCTTCTCAATCATTGGCAACTCACCCAAGCTCATGGTTGCCATCGAGCGTGCCCTGCAAGTAGCGCCCATCGACTTGAGCGTGCTCATCATTGGCGAGAGCGGCGTGGGCAAGGAATTCTTCCCGCAAATCATCCACACCAACAGCGCGCGCCGCCACAACAAGTATATCGCCGTGAACTGCGGCGCCATACCCGAGGGCACCATCGACAGCGAACTCTTCGGCCACGAGAAAGGCGCCTTCACCGGCGCCATCGCCGCCCACAAGGGCTACTTTGAGGAAGCCAACGGCGGCACCATCTTTCTCGACGAGGTGGCCGAGCTGCCCCTCACCACCCAGGCGCGCCTGCTGCGCGTGCTGGAGTCGGGCGAATACATGCGCGTGGGCTCGGCCGAGGTGAAGAAGACCAACATACGCGTGGTGGCCGCCACCAACAAAGACATGGTGAAAGCCGTGAAAGAGGGCCACTTCCGCGAGGACCTGTACTACCGCCTCTCGACGGTGCAAATCAACATTCCGCCCCTGCGCGAGCGCGGCGACGACGTGTGGCTGCTCACCCGCAAGTTCAGCCACGACTTTGCCGACAACTATCACATGCCGCAGGTGGAATACAGCGACGAGGCTCGCCAGGCCGTGCTCAACTTCCGCTGGCCGGGCAACGTGCGCCAGCTCAAAAACATCGTGGAGCAAATCGCCCTCTTCGAGGCCGGCAAAACCCTCACGGCCGACGACGTGCGCCGCTACCTGCCCTTCGACACCGACAACCTGAAGCCCGTGGTGGCCAGCCAGGCGTCGAGCTTTGAGTACAACCGCGAGCGCGAGCTCATCTTCAAGATGATATTCCAGCTGCAAAGCGAGATCGAGAATCTCAAAACCGCCGTCGAGACCGGCAGCCACGCAGCCCACATCAACGACGACGTGGCCGAACTCAAGCGCGAGTCGCGCCAGCTGGTGGGCAACCTCACCAAGCTCAAGAACCCCGACATGGGTTCGATCGACATCGACAACTTCGACTCCCGCCCGCAGGTGCGCGAGCCGCAGGTGCACGAGGTGAGCGCCACCATGGTGGAGCCCGGCGAGAGCGACGAGGTGAAGCCCGTGAAGACCCTCGAGGACACCGAGCGCGAGACCATCACCCGGGCACTCGAGCGCAACTGCGGCCGCCGCAAGAAGACGGCCGAGGAGCTCAACATCTCGGAGCGCACCCTCTACCGCAAGATCAAGGAATATGGCCTGGAGTCGCGCAACCAGAAGAGCAACTGACGCGCCGCTCGCCTCATCAACTTTTTTTATAGAAAACCGAAAAAAAATTTCACGACTATATAATAGATATATGCTTCGACGCTTCATTGCAATATTGGCCCTGATGGTGCTGGTGCTGGTGCCCAGCTCGTGCTCGATAAGCTACAAGCTCAACGGCGCCGCCATCGACTACAGCGTGTACAAGACGCTCTCCTTCGGCGACTTCCCCATACGCGCCTCGCTGGTATACCCGCCACTGCAACAGCTCTTTGAGAACAAGATGAAGGACATGGTGGCACAAAACACCCGCTTGCGCGTGGTCGACAACCCCAACAGCGACCTGCGCATGGAGGGCGAGATCACCGGCTACACCCTCTCGCCGCAGGCCGTGAGCGACAATGCCTACGCCAGCCAGACGCGCCTCACCATCACGGTGCACGTGAAGTATATCGACAACAAGAACGCAGCCCTGTCGAGCGAGCAAAGCTACTCGGCCTACCGCGACTTCGACAGCAACCAGATGCTCACCGACGTGCAAGATGAGCTGTGCTCGCAAATATGCGACGACCTGAAGGACCTGATTTTCAACGCCACACTTGGCAACTGGTAAAAAAAAACATGGACATTCTCAACGACATCAACAGCATCATGGGCGGCGACACCGCCATCGCCACCCGCGAGTGGCTCGACGAGGCACAAGCGCGCTACCCCTACTTCGCCCTGCCCACGCTGCTCTATCTCAAGCAGCACGGCACCGATGGCGACGACAACCGCGCCCTGCTCGACCGCCTGGCCATCATGAGCCCCGACCGCCAGGCCCTATCGCGACAGCTGGGCGCCCAGGCACGGCTCTTCAGCCACTTCTACCCCGAGCCCCTGCAGCCGCAGCAGGCAACGCCCGAGACCGACGACGCCATCGACCGCTTCCTCGACAACTTCGGCTCGAGCAACAGCAAGGAGGTGGAGGCCATCAACAACGCCATCTTCAACCCCACGCCCGACTATGCCGACGTGCTCGCCGCCCAAGAGCGCGAGGAGCAGCAGAACAAGCAAAGCGGCCAGCAGCACGACGACGAGGCGCAAGACATGAGCCACGACGACGAGCTCATCAACCGCTTCATAGCCCGCTCGCTCGAGCATGAGAAGCGCGAGAGCACCCCGGCCCCGCAGCAGCACGTGGAGCCCGCCGAGAAAGCCGAAATCGCCCACACGCCCATAGCCGAGCCCAAGGTGCAAGACGACTCGATGCTGAGCGAGTCGCTCGCCAAGATGTACATCTCCCGACACAAATATTCTAAGGCTCTTGAAATTATAGAGAACATAAATTTGAAATTTCCAGAAAAAAGTATTTACTTTGCAGACCAAATACGTTTTTTACGGAAATTGGTACTAATCGAGAACAGAAAGAAATAAAAATTAGATAAAAACATGTACGGTATTTTTGCTACTTTGATTACGATTGCATCGATCATCCTGGTCGGCGTGATTTTAATTCAAAAGTCTAAAGGTGGCGGCCTTGCTGCCAATGTCAACAATTACAACCAATTCATGGGCGTGCGCAAGACGACCGACTTTATCGAGAAGCTCACTTGGGGCTTGGCCATCTTCATCTGCGTGCTCTCAATATGCACTTGCCTTTTCACCGACACGCAATACGTGAGCCAGGACAAGATGCCCACGCTCAAGGACATGCCTGTGCAGCAAAATCAGGGTACTCCCATGAATACTCCTGCCAAGCAAGCACCTGCCCAGCCGGCCCAGAAGTAATTGTGCTATAGCACGACATTTTTTAGAAAAACAGGATACAGCGCCCATGCTTATTATGACATCGGGCGCTTGTTTTGTTGCCCATTTTTCACTACCTTAGAGCCATCGTTGTGCACAGTGCACAAGCTATGAGATGAAGAAAACCGCAAGCACGATAGTCGACAACATCGAGGCCCACAGCCTCAAGTGGATGGGAATAGCCACCGTGGTGATGGTGTGCTACCTCATGGTGGGGGCCGTGTGCGGCCTCGACGTGTGCGACAACGGCTTCTACATGACCTTCTACGACAACATCTTCCAGTCGCCCCGGTCGGTCGAGTACAACTTCATGTATTACCTGAGCGGCGTGACGGGCGGCGCCTTGCTGCGCCTATTCCCCGCCATGGGCCTGCTGGGCATGCGCGTGGCGGGCATCATCGCCATCATGGCGGCCATGTGGGTGGCATTCCTGCTGTTGCGGCACATCGTGCCATCGGCAGCCATCATTCTGGCCATGCTGGTCATCACCTGCGCCTTTATCGACATCCCCGTCACCCTTGGCAACGACATCCTGGCCACACTGCTGTGGGTGATCGCCTCGGCAGCGCTCTACAAGGCCATGGAGCGCGACAGCGGCTGGCTCATGCTGCTCGCTGGCGCTGTGATAGGCATCAACATCTTCTCGCGGCTGCCCAATGTGCTGGGGCTGGGCTTGCTCGTGCTCATGCCCGTGGCGGGCAAGGCCACAGCAGGCCGCCAGGCCATGAGCTGGGGCCGCGTGTGGGCAATGGCGCTCTTGGGCTTCCTGGGCGCCGTGCTGGGTGCTGGCGCGGTAGTGGCCATGATGCACGCGCTGGGGCATCTCGACATCTTTCTCGACAACATGGCCGACCTGCACGCGCTGGCGGCCGATGGCAAGACCGGCTCTACCCACTCGCTCGCCTACATGGTTGTGGCACAGCTCGACTTCTACAAGGGCGTGCTGTGGGTGGCCGTGAAATATGGCATCGTGGCTTGGATCTACATCAAGGTGGGCGACTGGTGCACCTGGAAGCCCGTGAGGTGGCTGTTGCGCACAACCTGCCTGGTGGCGCTCGTGTGGCTCACCATGCGGCTCAACATCGTGAGGCCCGTGTGGGCCATGGCATTTCTGGGGTGCTTCTACGTCATCGTGATGGGCAACCAGCAGCAGCGCATGGCAGCCTGGCTGGGGCTCTACATGATACTCGTGTTTCCCATGGGCAGCGACGGCTATGCCCACAACCAGGGCACACTGCTCGACATTCTGGCCCTGCCCTTGGCCGCCTCGCTGTGGATACGCAACCACGGCCGCGACCTGCTCGTGGCTTTCGCCCTGGTGTGCGCCTTCAAGATGGTGACCGGAGCCATCTACTTCGACGAGGGCCCCGTGTGGCAGAAGACTGCCACCGTGCACAACCCGCGCGTGGCAGGTATCCTCACCACGCCCCAGCGCGCCGCAGTGCTCAACCACATGCTCGCCGGCATCAAGCCCTGGGTGGGCGCGGGCGACACACTCATGGTATATGGCAGCGCGCCCATCATCAATTACATGACCGCCACGCGCCCCGACCTGGGTTGCTCGTGGCCCGAGTTGCTCAGCCCCGCCCTGCTGCAGCACAAGCTGGCCACGGCCAGCCATGGCCCGCTTCCCATCGTGCTACGCCAGAAGTTCAACACCATAGGCCAGCAATGGGGCCCGCCCACCACCGACCTGGCCCACTACAACGTGAAGTCGCCATTTCTCGACGACGCCAAGCTCCATAGCCTCAACACCTTCTTGCATAACAACCACTACCGCGTCGCCTACAGCGACCCATACTTCATCCTCTACCTCCCGCCAGCACAGCACCGTTAATATTGCGGTTGGTTCGCGCTTGTGCACTGCCACCGCCGTGGCATAACCCACTGCCACACTGCGTGCGGCTTGTAGGGGCCGATCTTGTGTCGGCCCAAGGACACGGTCCCATCCTTTTTTTTAATTAATTCACACGTTATCAATGAAATAGGAGGTGATATTGCTTGTGGGCCGGCACAAGACCGGCCCCTACAGGTTAATCGGTGCGTTGCGTTGTGGGCGTCAATGTGATGCGGGGAGTGTGCACCCACACTGCGTGCGGCTTGTAGGGGCCGATCTTGTGTCGGCCCAAGGACACGGTCCCATCCTTTTTTTTAATTAATTCACACGTTATCAATGAAATAGGAGGTGATATTGCTTGTGGGCCGGCACAAGACCGGCCCCTACAGGTTAATCGGTGCGTTGCGTTGTGGGCGTCAATGTGATGCGGGGAGGCAGTCGGCTTTCAGGATTGCTGTGAATTTGGCGGCGCCTTGTTGCGACAGGTGGTCGGGGTCGTAGAAATCGGTGCCGGCGAAGCGCGGGTCACGCATGTAGTCGTGGTAGCTCACTCCGGCGCGATTGCACAGCGTCACGGCCACGGCGTGCAGCATGTTGAGCTGGCGGCGGTCGATTTTGTCCACATACACGCTCCACATGGGCGGCGTGAACACGACGACCTTGATGCCACGAGCCTGGCAATAGGCAATGATGCGGCGGTAGTAGGCCACATTGATTGCGACGTGGCTATAGTCGGTGCAACGATGGCGCGCGAGGGCTTTTGCTCCCTCTTGGCGCATGTGCTTCACATCGAGGCGCTTGGGCGTGGTGTAGCCATTGCCCCACCCCAGGCTGTCGCAGTCGAGACGCGTCGTGCCGGCGAGCAGATGCTTGAGTGCGACGGGAAACTTGCGGTCAAACGAGGTCATGCTCGTGAGCTCCAAGCCATAGCGCGACCAGGCCGAGTGCTTGGGGTAGTGCATATAGAGCTTGTAGTAGGTGCAGCGGTACCAGTCTTCGGGCGATTGCTCGAGCGGGGCGTCGAAGAGGTTGGAATCGTCGGCGACCAGTATCACGGTGGTGAGCGAGGTCATGCGGCTGGCATAGGTGAAGAAGAGGTAGCTGTCGTATTCGGGCAATTGCGACACGTTGGCAAGATTGAAGGCGCTGTCGCCCAGCAAGCTGGGGTTGACATCGTAGTAGGCGTGAGAGTTGCCCAGCACGAGGGTCTTCACGCGGCCGGCATTGCGGTCCATCCATTCCCATTTGTAGCTGTAGCTGTTGGGGCAATGGCGCACCACGAGCTCCAGGGCGGCCATGACGGCTGCCAGTATCACAATCATGCAAGCGCAATATGTAAGGAATTTTCTCATAGCCAAGCGTCAGAATTGGAAATAGATGAAATCTTGCGGATGCGACTGGCCGAGCAGCGCGACAACGATGAGCGCGACATAGAGCGCCCAGCGGGCAGCGCGATAGCGCATGAGTCCGTGGCCCGCCAGCTGCAAGGCGTGCTGCCGCTCACGGGTGACCCACTCGGCAACCATCACCACGGCGCATCCCAGCGCCATGCCCGTGCAGCCCACAAAGTCGGCGGCGCCAGGTTGCGTCCACCTGCACATGGCCTGCAAGAAACTGGCGGCCTGTGCGATGGAGCTGGCGCGGAAAAGTATCCACCCCACCGTAACCAGGGCGAAGGTGAAGAGCATGAGCCCCAGCTCCTTGAGACTGGGCAGCACGCGACCTGCCGCCACCACCAGGCTGTAGCGGCGCACGCCCAGCAGGATGATGGGCACAAAGAGCACGGCGTGGTACAGGCCCCAGCACACATAGGTCCAGTTGGCGCCATGCCACAAGCCGCTGAGGGCGAAGACGACCAGGGTGTTCACAACGGTGCGCCACTTGCCGCGCCGGCTGCCGCCCAGGGGAATGTAGACGTAGTCGCGAAACCACGACATGAGCGTGATGTGCCAGCGCCGCCAGAACTCGGCAATGTTGCGTGCAAAATAGGGCACGTTGAAGTTGCGGGTCAACTCCATGCCCAGGAGCCGCGCCGAGCCCAGGGCAATGTCGCTATAGCCCGAGAAGTCGCAATAGATTTGAAACGAGAAAGCCACAGCGGCCAGCACGAGCGCCGGGCTGCCCACGGTGTCGTAATGGTCCCATGTGCGGTTCACATAGGCTCCGCAGCCGTCGGCCACCACCATCTTCTTGAAAAAGCCCCACAGCATCTGCCGGCACCCGTCCACAGCCTTGGCATAGTCGAAGTGGCGCTCGTGCTCAAACTGGGGCAGCATGCGGGTGGCACGCTCGATGGGGCCAGCCACAAGCTGGGGGAAGAAGCTGATGTAGGCAAAAAACGCCACCCAGTCACGTGAGGCCCGCAACTGGCCACGATACACGTCGATCGAGTAGCTCAGGGCCTGGAAGGTGTAGAAGCTGATTCCCACAGGGAGCACAATGCTTGCCGTGGCCCAATCGCTATGGAAGCCCATGAGGGCCGCCAAGTCGTTGAAGCTGGCGACAAAGAAATTGTAGTACTTGAAAATGCCGAGAATGAGCAGGTTGACGACTACATTGGCCGCAGCCACCGCCTTCTGCCGGCCACGATTGCCGCTGCAGCGCTCAATGGCGATGCCCGAGAGATAGCTGCACAGCGAGGTGAAAGCCAGCAGGCACATGAAGCGCCAGTCCCACCAGCCATAAAACACATAGCTGGCCAGCAGTATCAAGGCGTTTTGCTTCTTGCGGGCCGTGAACACGAACCAGTAGAGCACAAACACGATGACAAGCAGCAGAATAAATTGTATTGAGACAAACGACATGCGGCCTAATGCGTGAGAATGATTGCCGCAAAGATAGGTATTTTTAGCAAGTTATGAAAAAAAGCCTGCGGCTCGAGGCGGGTCGCAGGCTTTTTATGGAGTTGGGAATAATGGCTTACTCGGCGGGGAGCATGGTCACCTCAATCTCGTTGCCGGGGCTCAGGATCACTTTGTTGACGTAATCCTTGATCGAGGCAGGAGTGAGCCCGTTGACGATGGTCTTGTAGTTGGTGTAGGTGTCGATACCACGGTCCACATACATCGTGAGCACGCCGAGCCAGTAGCTGTTCTCCTTGGCGTTCTCGTCGATATCCTTGATCATCTTGGCCTTGATGTCGCTGAGTGTGCCGGCATCAACGTCCTTGCCAATGGCGTACATCTCGTCGCGCATGAGCTTGATAGCCAGGTCTTTCTTTTCAGGCTTCATTTGCACCTGGCCCAGGACGAGGGTGAGAGGCACATCGCCGGTGATCTGGGCACCGCCATAGGCGCCGGGCGAGTAGGCTGCACTGGCCTTCTCGCGTATCTCTTGCAGATAGAGCTTGTCGAGAATTTGGCCCACCACGTCGGCCTTGATGCTATTCTCCAGGCTGTAGGGAGTCTTGTCGTTGAGCCACACCATGCGGGTCATGGGCTTGGGCGTCTCCATCTTCTTGGTGAAGACGTTGCTCACCTTGCCGTGAGGATAGCTGGCCACGTTCTTGTAGTTGCTCACTTTGTTCTTGTCGCCAGGCAGCGAGGCAATGTATTGCTCGATGAGAGGCTTGATGGTGGCCTCGTCGAAGCTGCCCACAAAGTAGAAGGTGAAGTCGGCTGCATTGGCCGTGCGCTCCTTGGCCAACTGCAATGCGCGGTCGTAGCTCACATTCTTGAGGTCTTCAACATTGAAGGGCTTGCTGCGCCAGCTGTGGTTGGCCATGGTGTAGGATACACTGTCGGCAAACACGCTCTCGGGGCGCAGGCTCTTGTTCTTGAGTGCGTTCTCGAGCAGACCCATGGTGGCGTCGTATTGCTTCTGATCCTTCTTGATGTTGGTGAAGTACAGGTAGTTGAGTTGGAACATCGTCTCCAGGTCCTTCTTGGTGGAGTTACCGTTGAGGCGAGTGTAGGAAGTGCTCATGTCGAGGTCTACATTGGCATTCTTGCCAGCCAGAGCCTTGGTGAGCTCGGTGCTGGAGAAGTCACCCAGGCCGCTCACACCGATGATGGTGCCAAAGAGCGAGAGGGTAGCGTAGTCACTCTTGCCGTAGAGCGAGCTGCCGCCCTTGGCCTCGGCCTCATATTTGATTTCGTCATCCTTGAAGGTAGTGGGCTTGAGCACCACCTTGGCGCCGTTGCTCAGGGTGAGCTCGGTGTAGCCCAACTTGGCGTTCTTGGTCTCCTTCACAATCTTGCCGGGCTTGGGCAGCTTGCTTATGAGCGGCTCTTGCTTCACGTTGTCGACATAGGGTTCAATCTTGGCTGCATGGGCGGCGTCGATGGCAGCCTTGAGGCTGACCACTGTGGGATAAACGGCGCCCTCTTTCTCCTGGTTGAAGTTGATGACCACCATGTTGGTGTCGCTCAGGCTCACAAACTCCTTGAGGGCCTCGTTGATGGCATCGACAGGAATGTTGGGGGCAAGCATGTTCATCAACTGATACTTGGTCTCGATCGAGGTCATGGGCTCCTTCTCCAGGTAGTTGCTGGCATAGAGGCGGCCAAAGCGCTCGGTGCTCTGCTTGTCGCGGTTGTTGTAGGCCTTCTCCAGGCTGCTCAGGTAGTCGCTCTTGGCGCGCTCATACTCGGTGGCGGTGAAGCCGTACTTGCGGGCTTGGAGCACCGTCTCGAGAGCGCTTTGCAGAGCCTCGGCGGTCTTGCCCTCTTTGGGCAGGGCATAGACTTGGAAGGCATCCTTGGTCTTGGAGTAGAGATACTGGCCATCGCCGGCGCCAGCCTGAATGAACGGGCAGGCAGGGTCTTGCGCTTTCTCCTGGAAACGCATGCCCAGCATTTGGTCGATCATGTCGCGCACGTAGTCGTAAGCCATGTACTGCACATCATTCTTCATGTTCTCGGGGAATGGATCGTGCTTATACATGAGTTGCACAATGCTGTATTGCTGCTCCTTGTCCTTGTCGACCACGATGATGGGCTCATCGTTGTCGGGCACAGGCTCCTCGGTCACTTGGGCGGCGTCCTTGGCCGGAGCAGGGATGGAGCCGAAGAGCTCCTTGATCTTGTTGATGGTGTAGGGCACGTTGATGTCGCCCACCACGATGATGGCCTGGTTGTCGGGGCGGTACCACTTGTGGTAGTAGTCACGCAACTCCTTGTACTTGAAGCCATCGACCACGCTCATGAGGCCGATAGGCATGCGCTTGCCATACTTAGAACCGGGATAGAGCGTCTCGAGGTCACGCTCCATCATGCGCTGGCTGGGAGTGAGGCGCATGCGCCACTCCTCGTGAATCACGCCGCGCTCCTCGTCGATCTCCTTGTCCTCGAGCAGCAAGCCGTTGCTCCAGTCCTTGAGGATGAGCAAGCACGAGTCGAGCGCGCTCTGGCGGCCACTGGGCACGTCGTTGATGTTGTAGACCGTCTGGTCGATGCTGGTGTAGGCATTCAGGTCGCGGCCAAACTCCACACCCAGGTTGCGGGTGTAGTTGATCACGCCGTTGCCCTTGAAGTGCTCACTGCCGTTGAAGCACATGTGCTCGAGGAAGTGGGCCAGGCCGCGCTGGCTCTCCTCCTCTTGGAGCGAACCCACGCGTTGAGCGATGTAGAAGTTTACATGATGCTCAGGGTAATTGTTGTAGCGGACGTAGTAGGTGAGTCCGTTGGCAAGTTTGCCTGTGTGCACGGCGGTGTCCTGGGGCACTTCCATGCTTTGCTGGGCCATGGCGTAGAAGCCGCTGGTCAACAGCATGAGGGCAATTGCCACTAAGTTCTTGATTCTCATAGAAAACTTTGTTTTAAATATATATATATTAAAATTAGTGTTCCGATAAACGCGTATTCAATGTCTACACATGTATAGACGCACGACAGGGTTGAAAAGTTACACTTGAGTAAGAGATATTTTCGCAAAGATAGTGTTTATTTTTAAATATGTGCAATTTTTCTCTTTTTTTTACCATGTTGTCACGACACGTATCAATGGGTTTATTTTTTTTACCGTTCTTTCACTGTAGCCGTGCTGCAACGGGCCGCCGCAGTTATTAACAAAAAGTGGGATTTATCAACATTTTGGACAAATTCCCGCTGTTTTTCAAGGTTATTTCCCCAAAAAGCTATTCCTTTGCACAGGTAAAAAAATTGTATTTTTGGCATTATATTATGGGAAAGACAATTGCAATAGCTAATCAAAAAGGCGGCGTGGGCAAAACCACCACCGCCATCAACTTGGCAGCCTCGCTGGCCGTCAACAAGAAGAAAGTGCTCTTGATTGATGCCGACCCTCAGGCTAATGCCACGTCGGGCCTGGGCATAGATCCAAAGCAGATGACCTCATCGATATATGAGTGCCTGGTCGACGACTACCCGCTGCGCGGCGCCGAGGTGCACACCTGCGTCGAGGGTCTCGACCTGATAGGCTCCCGCATCGACCTGGTGGGCGCTGAGCTCGAGCTCATCAACAAGACCAACCGCGAGAAGGTGCTGGGCGACGCCATCGCCCAAATCAAGGACAACTATGACTACATACTCATCGACTGCAGCCCGTCGCTGGGCCTGATCACCGTCAACGCCCTCACGGCGGCCGACTCGGTCATCATCCCCGTGCAGGCCGAGTATTTCGCCCTCGAGGGCATCTCCAAGTTGCTCAACACGATACGCATCATCAAGTCGAAACTCAACCCTGTGCTCAGGATCGAGGGCTTCTTGCTCACCATGTACGATGCCCGCCTGCGCCTGGCCAACCAAATCTATGAGGAACTGAAGAGCCACTTCGGCGACATGGTATTCAACACGGTGATACCGCGCAACATACGCTTGAGCGAGGCTCCCAGCCACGGGTTGCCGGCCATCCTCTACGACCCGTCGAGCCGCGGCGCCACCAGCCACCTGCAGCTGGCCAAGGAGCTCATTGGCAAGAACCGCAAGCGTGCCGCCAAGGCCCGCGCCGGCGCATAGCCTTGCCAGCCACACTACACTACCATCCTCTACTCCCCCCCCCTATGATTTAAATCGAAACAAATGAAAAGAAATGCATTAGGACGTGGCCTCGACTCGCTCATCTCGATGGACGACATACAGACGAGCGGCTCCTCGGCCATCAACGAAATCCCAGTAGATCAAATATCGCCCAACCCCGACCAGCCCCGTCACAACTTCGACGAGAACTCGCTCGAGGAGCTCGCCACCTCGATACGCGAGCTGGGCATCATCCAGCCGCTCACCCTGCGCAGCGTGGGCACCGACGCCTACCAGATCATCTCGGGCGAGCGCCGCTACCGTGCCGCCAAGCTTGCCGGCCTGGAAACCGTGCCGGCCTACATACGCACGGCCAACGACAGCGAACTCACCGAGATGGCCCTCATCGAGAACATACAGCGCGAGGACCTCAACGCCATCGAGATAGCCCTCACCTTCAAGAAACTCATCGACCAGTACAAGCTCACCCAAGACCGCCTGAGCGAGCGCATAGGCAAGAAGCGCTCGACCATAGCCAACTTCCTGCGCCTGCTCAAGCTGCCGGCCGAGGTGCAGCTGGGCTTGCGCGACAAGCACATCGACATGGGCCACGCCCGCGCCCTGCTGGCCGTCGACAAGCCCACGTTGCAGTTAAAATTATATAACGAGACTCTTAAAAAAGGTTTATCGGTGCGCCAGGTCGAGGCCCTGGCCAAGCGCTACCAGCAGCAAGCCGAGCAACCCAGCCAGGAGCAGCCACAACCCGATAAAAAGCTGAATAGTAAAGACTACGAGGTGCTGAAAAATCACCTGAGCAACTCCTTCGGCGTGCCAGTGAAGATGACGTGCGACCTCTCGGGTAAAGGAAAAATAACATTCCCATTCCGAAACGAGGAAGAACTTGAGAAAATTATTAGTATCTTTGACAAATTAAAAGATCAATAGCAAGACGCCACGCTGGCTTGCAGGCAATATTGCAAGCCACTGGCGTATAGCACATGTTGTGTACAAGAGTGTGCTCACATATCTCACAAGGCTCGCGGGTGCGGCAATCGTGCTGTGCCTAGCGTGGCTTATTGCCGTGCCTGCCGCCGCTCAAGACAAGGCGGCAGCCACACCCACCTCGCAGCAGCAGCAGTTGGAGCTGCCCGTGCGCAACCGGCACCACAAGCCCGACACCACCCAGGTGACGCAAGTGGAGACGGCCGCCGACACCACGCTGGCCGTCGACATCGACCGCAACGCGCGCAGCGCCGTGGTCGACGCCCATGGCGACACCGTGCGCTTCACGGCCGCCGACTCGCTGCGCTATGCCCAGCTGGCCGACAGCACCTATGATCCCGACCTGGGCCGCATCAAGATCTTCAACCCCGACCCCATGCGTGCCATGTGGCTCTCGGCCCTGTGCCCCGGCCTGGGCCAGATCTACAACCACCGCTACTGGAAGCTGCCCATCGTGGTGGGCGCCTTTGTGGGCCTCACCTATGCCACCTCGTGGAACAACCGCATGCTCAACGACTACACCAAGGGCTACCGCGACCTGATGGACAACGACCCCAACACCCGCAGCTACATGGACTTCTTCCCCTCGACTGTGAAGGAGAGCAGCCTCGACCGCAGCTGGCTCGAGCGCACCCTCAAGAGCCGCAAGAATTACTATCGACGTTACAAGGAAATATGCATCATAAGCATCGTGGCGGTGTACCTGATCAACATCGTCGACGCCTATGTCGACGCCTCGCTGGCGCACTTCGACATCAGCGACGACCTATCGATGAACGTGGGGCCTGCCGCCATCGCTGCCCCGCAAGTGAGCCGCTGGCCCTCGATGGGCATGCACTTGGGATTTAATTTTTAGAAAAAAAACATTGTGAAGCATGAAGGAATATAGACTTAAGTCATTGCTAATCATGGCACTCGTGGCCATCTCGGTAATCGCCGCACCCCGCAAGTCGATACTCTCGCTCAAGGAGTCGATTACCGACGACAACATCCAGTTCCCCTATAGTTTTGAGACCAACACGCAAGAGTTGATGAAGAACTGGTATCTTCAAAACTATGCCGTGGTCGACAAGGATGTGGAAAACAAGAACCCCGGCGACGTGAGCGACGCCGAGTACATCTCGCGCCTCAAGGCGATACCCAGCGGCATCGAGCTGCCCTTTAACCAAGTCGTGAAATCCTACATCGAGCGCTACACCCACCGCGAGCGCACCCTGGTGGCCGAGATGCTGGGCATGAGCCCCTACTACATGCCCATCTTTGAGCAAGCCCTCGAGAAGCACGGCATGCCCCTTGAGCTCAAGTACATACCCGTCATCGAGAGCGCCCTCAACCCCAATGCCGTGTCGCCCGTGGGAGCCTCGGGACTGTGGCAATTTATGCTCGAGACCGGCCGCAACCAGCACCTCGAGGTGAACTCGCTCGTCGACGAGCGCCGCGACCCCTACCGCTCTAGCGATGCCGCCGCCGACCTCTTCAAGAAGCTATACAACATATATGGCGACTGGTCGCTCGCCATCGCCGCCTACAACTGCGGCCCCGGCACGGTCAACAAAGCCCTGGTGCGCGCCAGCAAGGGCGACAAGTCGGCCAAGCCCGACTTCTGGGAAATCTACAACTACCTGCCACGCGAGACCCGCGGCTACGTGCCCGCCTTCATCGCAGCCACCTATGTGATGCACTACTACAAGGAGCACAACATCAGCCCCAGCCTCGTCACCAAGCCCCTCATCATCGACACCGTGAAGGTGAACCGCCGCCTGAATTTCGCTCAAATCAGCAAGGTGCTCAACATCCCCATCGACGAGATACGCATCCTCAACCCCCAGTATCGCCACGACGTGATACCCGGCGACAACCACCCCTACACCCTGGCACTGCCCTCGCAGCAAATCTACAGCTTCATCCTGGACGAGGACAGCATCAACAACTACCGCAACGACCTCTATGCCGTGCGCACCGTGCGTGAGCCCGGCACGCCCAACGACGCGCCCGAGTCGGCCAACAACTACGGCTACAGCGAGCCCACCGTGCAGCAATCGGCACCCGCCACTACTGCCACAGCGTCGCAGGCATCGTCTTCTACTGCATCGTCGAGCGACAGTGACGACGGCGACGACGGCTTCAAGTATTACAAGGTGAAGCGCGGCGAGGACATTGAGAGCATTGCCAGCCGCTTCAACACCACGGTCGACGACCTCATGACACTCAACAGCTTGAGCCGCCGCCACGTGAGCCGTGGCCAAGTGCTCAAGGTGCCCGATGGCTCAAGCGCCCAGGCCCAAGAGCAGACTCAGGCAGCCAGCAGTCAGCAAGACGTGGCGCAGCGCGCTCCATCGGCTCCTGCAACACCTGCCGCAAGCCAGCAAGAGACCGCTCCAGCCACGCCAGCACAGGCCTTCCAAGCCGCCACACCACTGAGCTCGAGCGAGGCCACCAGTAGCGACGGCACCTACACCCCCTATGCCGGCTCCTACAGCATCGACGACGAGGTGACCCGCGAGATCAACGACTCCTACAGCCGCAAGGCCCAAGCTGCCGAGAAGCAGGCTGCCGAGAAGAAAGCCGCCGAGAAGAGAGCCGCCGAGAAGAGGGCTGCCGAGAAGAGGGCTGCCGAAAAACAGCGTGAGGCCACTGCCAAGCAAGAAAAGGAAGAAGCCGCCAAGAAGGCAAGCGCCCGCAAGAGCAAGAAGCAGAATGACGACGACGAGCAGGCTACGACCAAGAAGAAACGCAGCCGCAAGCAGGCTCAAGATGAGGAGCAGACCTCAAGCCGCAAGCAGCAGACTCGCAGCCGCAAGCAAGCTCAAGACGAGCAGAAGCAGCAGAGCCGCAGCAAGAAGAACCGCCGCAACAAGGCCGACAAAGACGAAGAGGCCAAGCCCAGCTCACACGAGGTGCAACGCGGCGAGTCGCTCGACCGCATCGCCCGAAACAATGGCGTGACCGTAGAGGAGCTGCGCAAGGCCAACCCCAACCTGAAGGGCAGCCACATCGAGCCTGGCCAGAAGGTGAACATCCCCTCGAGCAAGAAGTCGAAAGCCTCTAAGAGAGGCCTCCACTCCAAGAATAACGACGACGAGGCCAGCGCAAGCAAGAAATCGAAAAAGAGCAAAAAGTCGAACGACGACGACAACTCCTACTCGACCAAGAAAAAGAGCAAGAAAAACAAGAAATAATGCACAGTCACATATAAAGCGCCACGGGGCTGCGATCTCGACACGACCGCAGCCCTTTTTTTAGCGCCACAAGGCCACCCTCGCAGCATCTCACGGGAATTAATAGGCACCCTTTCCCCTGAACCAAATCTAAAATAATGTTAATCATTAGCAAATATGTGCTGAAAAATTATGTTGTATAACATAAATGACATACTTTTGCATCGGTTTTTCATGGTATTAGATTTTAAGTTTTAGGATTAGTTGTCGGGAGACAATTAATTTTTCTTTTTTTATAGGCATGGTTTCCCCAATTTTGACTAAATTTGAATGTAATATAGAAACCTTTAAACGACAAAAAAACATGAAACAGATAAGAACTATCGTATCATGCCTGCTGGCAGCCGTCATTGTGGTCACAGCCAGCGCCCAGCCAGGGAAAAATGGCAAGCTGAAATATGTAGAGGCAAGCAACCTCACCCTGTGCGGACAGCTCATGCCTGGCAATCCCAACCCCTACCACCGCGTCGACACCGTGCGATTCAAGGGCTTCACCGAGGCCGAGAACCTGCAAGTGCGCGAGTCGTCGGGCATCTCGGTGGCATTCAAGACCAACAGCCGGTGCATCAAGGTGCGCACGATATATGGCCAGTGCCAGTTTCCCACCAACACCACCGGCATCGCCGCCCGCGGCTACGACCTATACATGCGCGACAAGGGCGGCCAGTGGCTCTATGCCGAGAGCGCCTGCAAGAGCGACAAGCACCTGCTGCTGGGCGAGACCCTCGACCTGATAAGCGACCTCGACGGCTCGATGCACGAGTGCCTGCTCTACCTGCCCCTCTTTGCCGAGGTCGACTCGCTGCAGATAGCCGTCGACAACGACGCGGTGATTGAACCCATGGCCAACCCCTTCAGATACCGCATAGGCGTGTTTGGCAGCAGCTTCACCCACGGCACCAGCACCAGCCGCTCGGGCATGACCTATCCCGCCCAATTCTCGCGCCTCACGGGCTTGCAGCTGCTCAGCCTGGGGTGCAGCGGCCACAGCAAGCTGCAGCCTTATTTTGCCGACGTGCTCGCTGCCGCCCGGGTCGATGCCCTGCTCTTCGACAGCTTCTCCAACCCGTCGCCCAAGGAGATCAAGGAGCGCCTGTTCCCCTTCATCGAGCGGGTGCAGAAAGCCCACCCAGGCATCCCGCTCATCTTCCAGCGCACGATAAGGCGTGAGGGGCGCAACTTCAGCGTCAAAACCGAGCGCTACGAGGCAGCCAGGATTGCCACAGCCGACAGCATGATGGCACTGGCCTGCAAGCGGTATCGCGACGTGTACTACATCTACCCCGACGCCACCGCCAGCGACCACCTGTCGACCGTCGACGGCGTGCACCCCGACGACTACGGCTACACGCTGTGGGCCCGCTCCATTGTGGGCCAAGTGCTCCCCATCCTGGAAAAATACGGCATCAAGTAGCCCGCGCTACTTGCCAAGCCCGCCACCGCAGCATGGCAACTAAAATCGGGAGATTTCACTCCCGGCAATGCCACACGCACCCTTATCGACACAAATAGGGGCTAGAGGATTCTCGAAACCGCAAGAAAATACAGGCTAAAAGAAATTTTGAGATGCCCCTACCGAAGTCGGGTCGCATGTCCGACTGAAATTAGTAGTTTTCGCTCCGGTGGGTTCAATTTAGCATCTAACTTTTTGGATATTACGCAATTGAGCGTTACTTTTGCAAACCAAAATTTATTTTAAATGATTGCCCGAAATCAAGAACTAACTGCTCGTGAGCTTGAAGTACTCAAGCTCTTGTCGTGTGGTCTAAATAGTAAGGAAATCTCGGAGAAGCTTTATATTTCAACCAACACGGTGGAATATCACCGCAAGCAACTGCTGCGCAAGATGGAGGCACGCAATGCCGCCGATCTCATAGGCAAAGCCTATCGCCTGGGGGTGCTCAAGGTTGAGGATAAAGATTGAAGTATTTTATTTAGCTCTAATTAACCAGAGAAGCCATACTTGAGACAGAATTAGACCAAAATGAGAGTGATTGCCATCAAATAGCAATATTCACATCAAACTGACAATTTTAAACAATCGAGTAGGAGGTAAACACTAGTCATAGGTGCTTATCTCCTACTTTCGTGTTT
>OMUK01000027.1 GCA_900314215.1 uncultured Prevotellaceae bacterium | reverse complement strand
CGGAGCGGGTAGGGGGCGCTATGGCCTTTTTTTTGTTTTAAATGAAAGAGCCGTGCGGCTATATCGAGACCACCTTGACCAGGCTGCGGGTGTTGTCGCCCGGGTCGCGGTTCACCTGAATCTGGGCGGTGATGCGCTCCTTGAGCGACTCCACGTGGCTGATGATGCCCACGCGGCGATGGAGTGTGTGATGCAGATTTTGCAAAGTCTCAATCACCAGGTTCAAGGGCTCACCGCTCAGTGAGCCGAAGCCCTCGTCGATAAAGATGGTGTCGAGTGCCTGCTTGCCGCCATTGATTTGCGCTAGGGCCAAAGCCAGTGCCAGCGCCGCCATGAAGCTCTCACCACCCGAGAGGTTGGTGGCCGGCAACTGCGTGTCGCCTTGCATCACGTCGCGCACCAGGATGACGAGACTGCCGGGCTGGCACTCTAGCTTGAAGCGGGAGGTGAACATGCGCAAGTAGTGGTTGGCCTTGTTGAGCAGGTCGCCCAGTATGAAGCTTTGGGCAATTTTTCTGAAGTTCTTGCCCTCGCTGTCGCCCAGCATTTTGCACATGTTTTCCCACTTGCTCTTCTCGGCTTGCAGTGCATTAAGTTTCTCAATGTCCTTCTCATGCTTGGCGCGTGCTTGCTCGTCGGCATCGATCATGCCTCTCAGCGTGCCTATGCGCTGGTTGCTAGCGTCGATGGCGGCAGTGGTTTCATCCTTGATTTTACTGATTTCCTCGGCAGACTTGTCGCACAGCTTGGGTTTGCCGGCCTTGTGATCGGCCAGCCGTCGGCTTGTGTCTTGCACGAGGGTGGCGGCATTGCTTTGATTCTTGTGCACGGCATTCACATTGCTGTTGAGTTGCTCCACCGTGGTCGAGGCATAGCTTGCAAGCAAGGCGATGCGCTCCAGGCTGGTATCGTGCTCGGCGCAGTAGGTGTCGAGCGCACTCTGGCAGCGGGTGGCGACGGCTTGCTGCTGCTCAATATAGCTGTAGTGCTTCTCGACGTCGGTCAAGAGGCTGCTAAACTGCTCGCTCAAGTTGTCGACGGCACGGGCGGCACTGGCCTCAACGCCGGCCCACCTGTCGACGCGGGCGAGCAGTTTCTCTTGCGTGGCCTGGGCATGGCTCACCTCGGTCTCCTCGTTTTGCAGCAGTGAGCGCAGCGCAACGAGGTTCTTGTTGAGCTTGTTGAGCGTCTCTTGACTCTGGTCGATAGCTTGCTGTTTCTTAGATTTCTTGCTCACGAGCGCTTGATATCCCTTGAGTTGCTCATTGATTGCAAGCTGCTGCCGCTTGATTGTGGCCTCCTGCTGGTCAAAGACGGCGGTGTCGATGTGCTCGGCAGTGAAATTCACGCCCACTTTCTGGCACAGCTCGATGGATCGATCTTTGCTTGCTTCCAGCTTCTTGGCGGTCTCGGCCAAGTCATTTTTGGCGTTGTTGACGATTTTCTCCTGATTCTTCACTTTATTTTGAGCCCCGATGAGGTCGCCTTTGATCTGGGCCAACTCTTGCTCCCGCAGCTCCTTTTTCTCCTTAAATGGGGCTACCAGCGATTGCATGTGGCCGTCGTCGAGAATCTGGTCGATTTTGTGCCCGCACACGGGGCATATCTGGCCCAGTTTCACCTGTCTGCGCAATTCCTGGGCCAAGTCATCCACAAGCAGCTGGCGGTCTTCGTAGTCCTTGGTGGCCTGGTCGCGCTCTTTCTGCTTCTCGGCACGGGCTGCGGTCAAGGCGGCCTCGTCGCGCTTGCACTGGGCCAGCGCGGCCACGCTGTCGTCGAGGGTTGCCTGCTTCTTTTGGCAGTCGGCTTTCAACTCGGTGTACCGGTCGACCGCATTCTTGGCGTTGCTCGTGGCCTTGCTTTGCGCGAGCAAGCGCGTGTTGTCGCTGTTGAGCGCATCGATGTCGACCTTCAGCGTCTGCGCCTCGATGGCTTCACGCTCGGCAGTCAAGGTCTTGATTTTGTCGACGATTTCATCGATGGCATGCTGGTTGTCGGCAAGGTCTTGCTTGTTCTTTTCGATCGATGCCTGGGCGTGAGTGATTCCGCCCCGCAGCACTTGGTATCGCTGGGTGAACTTGGGGAAGGCGTCGCTCTGCTTTTTCATGTTGTCGAGAGCCTCCGCTTTGTCGCGATACCACTTGCGAGCGTCGCTGGCGGCGTTCCAGTCGCGCACCAGCTGCTCTTGCCGCAAAAACTCGGGGGCGGCGGCTTTCTTGTCAATCTCGTCTTTGTAGGCTTGCTGTTTAGCCAGGTCATGCTCGATTTGCGCCAAGTTGACATTCCAGTTGATGGCCGCCGCGGCCTCTTGGTTTTGCTTGCTCATCAGGGCATTGCGGTCCTGGAGGTTGGCGATTTCGCCTTGAATGCCGGCAATATCCTCGGGCTTGAGCAGCGTAGTGCCCTCTATCACCTTGCTTTGCTGGTCGCAGGCCAGCTGCTTGTCGCTGGTGATTTTATATATCTTCTGGCCTATCTTGCTGTAGATCTCGGTGCCGGTGAGCGACTCGAGCAATCTCGATTTCTCGTCGGTCTTCGAGAGCAGGAAGTCGGCAAAGCGGCCTTGGGGCAACATCACCGAGCGGTAAAATTGCTTCACGTCGACGCCCAGCAACTCCTTGATTTTGCTTTTTATCCTGCTGCGCTTGTCGCTGGCAAAGCCCTTGTCGCTGGCCAGGTTCCACTTGATGTCCTGCAAGTTGCCGGCAGCCTTCTTGTAGGCGCGCTGCGTCGACCACGTGGCTGTGTAGGTCACACCATTGTCGTCGTCAAAGGTGAGCACAATGCTGCACTCAGTGGCATTGAGGCGCATCATGTTGTGCAAGTCGTCGATCGAGATTTGATTGGAACGGCCGTCGGCCAGCTTGTAGTCGTATTTTGTGTTGTTGCCGCCCGTGTCGCCTGTGCGTGGTATGTCGTTGAAGAGCGCCAGGCATATGCAGTCGAGTATCGTCGACTTGCCCGCGCCCGTCTCGCCTGTGATGAGGAAGAGCGGCTCGTTGCCGAGCAGGGGACTGTTGAAGTCGATGGTGGCATCGGCTATGGTTTTGATATTGTGAATGACAAGGCGATTGAGTTTCATGCGTTTTCCTCTTTTTCTACCTCTTGGAAGGCTTGGTTAAACATGTCGATTTCCTCCTGGCTCATCTTGCGCCCCAACTTCTGCAAGTAGTATTTAGTGGCGATATCGATGGGCGTGAGCCGCTGAAATTCCTCATAGGAGATGGCGCCCTGGCTTTGCGCATCGCGGGCGGTGGTGGTGACGTTGAAGGTGCAGAAGCAGCACTGCTTGCCGGCCGTGGCGGCTGCGGCACGGGCTATGGCGTCGCCAGGCAGGTACTGCTCCACCTCCACGTTGAGCCTGATGTAGGCCTGAGTGTGGTCGTCGTATTGCTCCAGGAGCTTGATGGCGTCGTCGACCGGCACGGGGGCGCTAGCGGGCAGGGTGTGCAGGGGCTTCAGGTCCTTGATAGGAATAGTCCTGAGCTGCGGCAGCGTGCCGCCCTCGATGGTGGCGATGGTCACCGAGTGCTCGCACTGCTCGTCGAAGCTCACGGGCAGCGGGGTGCCGCAATAGCGGGCGCGGTCGCTCAGGTTCTGCGGGCGGTGTATGTGGCCCAGGGCCAGGTAGTCGTAGCCAGTGCCCAATTGCGCGAGTGGCACCGTGTCGATAGTGCCTATGCGCTCCCTCTTGAGGTCGTCGTGGCCAGTAAAGTCGGCGCCGCTCACGGCCAGGTGTGCCATGAGCACCACCGGCAACCCCATGGCATTTTGCCGCTTCACGGCATCGAGCAAGTGCGCGAAGTAGTAGCTCTGGCGGTCGGCGGCTTCCTCGCCCTCGGCAATGGCCGGGAAGTTGCCCGAGTACACATAGGGCACCGCGGCGATGTAGCCCACTGTGGTGCCCTCGCGCTCCACGGCTATGATGTTGCGCTCATAGCAGGCTGTGCCGTCGTCGTTGCGGGCCACGGTGCCTATCACGTGCACGCCGGCGGCGGCTTGCCACAGCGACTGGTCGCTCTCGAGGCGCGACGGGCTGTCGTGGTTGCCGGCGGTGACCACTATCGTCATCGTGGGGCAAGCGTTGTGAATGGCGAGCATGCCCTCTACATACATCTTCACGGTGGCGGCCGACGGGGCTGGAGTGTGATACACATCGCCGCTCACCACCATGGCATCGGGCTGCTCCTGCCTCACGATGCTGGCCAGTTGGTTGAGAAAATCTTGCTGCTCGGCCGCGCGGTCATACTTGTAGAGCACATGACCCAGGTGCCAATCGCTTGTGTGTAGTATCTTCATCTCTCTCTAGTTGTTAATCATATTTTGGGGGTTAATCATGCGTGCAGCATTGCGGTAGCATTGAGCGCGCAATACTACATCATCTATATACTCTTGGGGGGTTGCTTCAAAAATGATGCCAAAAAATGCACAGCACAGGGGGGGCGGTGCCGTTCAGCCTTTGACGTAGACGGTGGTCAGTGTGTAGCTGTTGCCCGTGCGCAGATACAGGGTGTAGCGCCCGGCAGCCGAGGCGGCCGTCGCTATGGGGGTGAGGCTCACCCTTATCAGGTATTGCCGCTTGCTTATCGTCTCGGTGGCGACGGTGAGCCGCCCGCTGGCTGCCGAGTCGAGCATGGCCTCGCAACCGCGCCGCTTGGGGTCGCCCAGCCTGATGGTGAGCTCGCTGTTGCTGGCGTCGATGGTGCCGGCGTCGCTGCCCCAGGTGGGCAACTCATAGTCCTGGGGGCGGAACAGGGCGAAGTTCACCTTGGCTCCCACACGCACCTTGTTCTCCTTGATCCACTCGTCGATCCATATGCGGTAGTAGCTGGTGCCTATGGCCACAGCGGGGTGGCCCGAGGGGAACACCTGGCAGTCGCTGCGGCGAAAGGCCAGATAGCCCTCGTCGGGGGCCACAGCGGCCTGATTGGTGAGCGTGCCCAGGTCGGGGCTGTCTTCCTCGATGTGTCCCAGGTCGAGCACCGGGCCAAAGTCGCACAGGTAGTAGTCGCTGGTGGCGAAGTTGTGGTCGCGGGTGATATAGATATCGCTCTCGCCCATGCAGGTCCTGCCGTGGTCCTCGTCCATCATGTTGAGGGTGACCATGTCGTCGGGATTGTCGAGCGGGTCCTCGCCACACGCGCTCAGCATCATGCCCAGCGCAGCCAGCACAGCAAGGGTTAAGCGGCCTGCTTTCATGCCTTAGAATTTATACTTGATGCCCATCGAGGTCACGCTCTGCGTCCAGTCCTTCAGAATCTGCACACGCTCCTCGGTGAAGAACGACAGGGGGCTGCTGCTGATGCGGTACTCGGCGCCGCAGCCTATGTTGGCACCAAAGCGGTTGGTGTTGTTCACGCCGCCATAGGGCATGTCCTCCGAGAAACGGGCATAGGTGAAGCCGGCTATCGGGTAGATGTAGAAGCCCTCGACGCCACTGTTGATGAGATAGTGCAGGTTGAGGTTCACATTGTAGTCCTTCAGGCCGTCGTTTTTGAAGTAGTAGATGAATTCGGGCGCCACGCGCAGCTTGTTGACAACTTCCACTTGCACTTGCGCGCCCAGGCCCACCATGCTGTTTTTGGAGCCATAGTTCATCTGGGCGCCTGCCCACACATCGCCCACTTGGGCGCTGGCTGCCACTGCCGTGGCGGCAACGGCTATGAGCGTGAGAATGATTTTTTTCATTTGCTATGAGTTTTTAATCGCATTTGTAGTTGACAAAGATAAGATTAATTTTTTGCTTTTTCAATATTTCCGCCGTCAAGTTGCTCCCCGGCTTTCATCTCGCCGGGAGGGGTGGTCTCGTCGACCATCTTGGGCTTGTACTTGTGCAGGCGCACCTTCATCTTGTCGAAGCCCTGGCCAAACACGCCCGAGGTCGACGCTATCGAGATGAAGGCATCGGGGTCGATAGCCTTGACGATGCGCTGCACGGTCACGCTCTCATACTTGCGGCACACCACCAGCAGTATCTTCACGTCTTGCTTGCTGTACCAGCCCGTGCCGTGCAGCAGGGTGCAGCCGCGGTTGGCCTCGTTGTTGATGGCATTGGCTATGTCTTGCCACTTCTCGCTCACAATCAAAAACTGCCGGCCCTGGAAGCGGTTGTTGATCACAAAGTCGCTCACAAAGCTGTTGATGACCAGAAACACGTAGCCAAACACAATCTTGTCGACCTCGTGAAACAGGAAATAGGACGAAGAGATGATGCACAGGTCGCAATAGAGCATCATGCGGCCAAACGACACGTTGCTGTGCTTGTTGACCATGGCGGCTATCACATCGGTGCCGCCACTGCTGCCGTTGTGGGCAAAGGTGGTGCCCAGTCCCGTGCCACACAACACGGCGCCTATGATCACATTCATAAACGACTGCTGGTTGACGATGGGGTGTGGAAACATGGGCGTGAGCAGGCCCAGGAAAATACTGAATATCGTGGCGCCGAAGATGGTGCGCACCACAAACTTGCGGCCCACCGTGCGGTAGGCAATCACGAGCAGAAGCACATTGATCACATAGTTGGGGATAGCGATATTTATGCTCTTGCCGCTGGCAAAATAGATAATGGTCGAGATACCGGCCACACCGCCTGTCACCACCCCCTCGGGAATAATAAAGGCGGCAAAGCCGAATGCGCACAGAAAGAGGGCAAAGACAATGACCACATAATCCTTGGCCTCCTTGATCAGATACTTTCGCTTGTCGTTCATTGCTGGGCGTCGTTTTCTACTGCGAAATTATTGAAATGTTTCGAAATTCCGGCAGTTTTGCCCAAGTTTTTTCCCAAAATTTTTCTCGAGTTTAAACTTATGGGTATCTTTGAAGTCACAACTATCGATTTCAGAAAAAAACGAGACGACAATGTTAGCAAGACTTCTTATTTCGGCTATCGCGGTGCTCATCACCGCCTATTTCCTGCCAGGCGTGAGCTGCAGCCCCTGGTGGGTGGCTATCATCGTGGCAGTGGTGCTGGGCCTGATCAACGCCGTGATCAAGCCAGTGATTGAGTTGCTCTCACTGCCCATCAACATTCTCACACTTGGGCTTTTCTCCCTGGTAATCAATGCGCTCATGGTGATGCTATGCGCCGCTGTTGTGCCCGATTTCCAGGTGTCGGGCTTCTTCAGCGCCCTGGCCTTTGCCCTGGTGCTGGCCCTGGTCAACTGGCTGCTCAACGCCCTCTTTGGCGACCATGGGCAACCGTGAGCCCACACGCACGGCGGCTACACACTTGCATGATATAATGATGGCGAGGAAATCTCACATTTCCCCGCCATCATGCGTCATGTATAGTATTTTGTGTCATAATTGTCTCACTGGCTGTCGCTGGCAAACTTGAGGGCGTTGCGCTCGCTGCTCTCGATGCGGCGGTTGCGCCAGCACCGGCGGCACAGGGCCACATACTTGTCGTCGCCACCTATCTCCACCTGGTTGCCGTCGGTCACAATGTTGCCTTGCGAGTCGATGCGGGCGTTGACGATGGTCTTGCGGCCACACGAGCAGGTCGACTTGATCTCGTCGATCGAGTCGGCCAGCTCAAAGAGCCGCCGCGAGCCCTCGAAGAGATGCGTCTGGAAGTCGGTGCGCAAGCCATAGCACACCACGTTCACGCCGTAGTCGTCGACGATGCGGGCCAGCTGGTCGACCTGCTGCGCGCTCAAGAACTGTGCCTCGTCGATGAGTATCCAGTCCTTGACCTGGAGCGTGCGCTCAAACATATCCTTCAGAAACTCGTAGATGTCCATCTCGGGATATATCCACGTGCACTTGCGCTCGATGCCTATGCGCGAGCGTATCACGTTCTCTTTCTCGCGGTTGTCGATGATGGGCTTCATGCACAGGTATTGCATCTTGCGCTCCTCAAAGTTGTAGGCTTGAGTGAGCAGCAATGCAGTCTTTGCCGACCCCATCGTGCCATATCGGAAGTATAACTTGCCTATCCCATTCATGTTGCTAAATTGACCTTTCCAGCGGGCAAAGTTATGAAAAATATCCCGCCGCCACAATTAAAGTTATTAACAACATCGCCCCCGTCCCGCCACCGTGGTTTAACCCACCTGTCGTGGGCCGGTAAACGCTCTCCAGTAATGACACACCCCCATATGCATCAAAGACACAACAAACCTGTAGGGGCCGGTCTTGTGCCGGCCCACATGCACGGTTTCTTCCTTATTTATTAATTACCAATGAAATAGGTTGTGACATTGTC
>OMUK01000039.1 GCA_900314215.1 uncultured Prevotellaceae bacterium | reverse complement strand
GCACCGACACGCAGGTGACCTCGCTGGCCGTGCCCGATGTGGTGGGCATGGCGATTATGGGCAAGTGCTGCTGGGGAATGGCCTTGCCTGTGCCCAGAAAATCGGTGGCGGCACAGCTCGTGAGCCCGAAAGTGGCTGCTGCCTTGGCGCAGTCCATGACACTGCCACCGCCCAAGGCCACTACAAAGTCGCAGTGGTTGTCGCGCAAGATGCTTGCACAATTGTCGCACTCCTCTACTGTGGGGTTGGGCGACACTGCCGAGTACACCAGCTTGATCGAGCCGCCACTCAGTTGCTGCACGCGCGCTGCCATGCCGCGGCGCACAAATCCGGCTGTCGTCACGAGAAGCCCGTTGGTGCCGTTTAGCTTAGCTATTTCGCTTGTCAATTGCTTGATTTGGCCGTTGCCGAAGATGATGCGCACCGGCTGTACATATTCCCAGTTCATTTCTCTCGTTTTTGATTTTCCACAAAGTTACGACTTTACTTCATCAATCGCAAAAAAATCGCCGAGATGCACCAATATGGTCAAGGAATGAATTTTGTCTCTAAAAGGAGTGCTCTGAAGAATATTTTCTTTTGCTTTACTCAGTACTAAAAATAAACAAGCGCTGTTAGCGCATGTTTTAATTGATACATTTTAATTATTTCATGATTAAATAGAAATACGTGAGGTGGGGAATTCTTTCAATATGCTAATGTATGTTATGCCTTTCCTGCATTCATGCAAAAAGTATTATATTTACACATTAGTAATTTTAACAGAAAACCATTTTGATAAAATTTTATAATCCTAAGGAACTTACAGATATAATTATTTGCCAATGTATGAGGATTGTTCTGTGTAAATAAATTATCTAAAACTTTTGCGAATATAAAATTGCCATTTGTAGACGTATCCTGCTTCCAGCCTGTCGTATCCCACATAGGGAATTACCCCAGGAGATGAGGCTGTGTTTTTATATTTCCCAGGTTTTAATGAGTTAATTGTCTTTGTCTCTTGAGGCTTAAATTTATATGATGATTTACCTATTGTAATTGTAACTGTTTTTTCGGTATTGTTTGTTATAGTGATAGAGGCAGTTGAATTTATTGTTTTTTCAACAGCTGTTAAACTGCCAGAATCATCAGGGTCTATCTTTTTTAAATTTGTCAAGTAAGAATTACTTACATATCCATAAACATTTCCATCAATATATAAAACTTTTCTAAATGGCTGACCAGCATCAACAGAACTTAGAAAAACATAATCACCTTTGGATAACGTTTTTATGGATTTATATTCTTGGCTAGGTCCTTCTCTTAAATTAAGAGATATAGTTGTTTGTGCTAAATAGAAATCTACATTACTGTTCGTATAATCATCTTTGCCATTTGTGGATTTCTTGTATGATGATTTCACTGAATTGTTTTTTTCTCGATAATTACTATAATTGCTTTGCGCTTGGAGATCAGAACTTTGTATAAATTTGTTGTAACTCCAAACTCCACTCTTTTCAGCCCCGTTAGCAAAATAGTATGTTCCTGTCCCATTAAAGGCATCGTTCTTCCAATAACCGACATATTTATCACCATTTTGGAAATAATATGTTCCTTCGCCTTCGAGTTTGTTTCTAACAAAGCTTCCTTTATAGTAATCACCATTTGCCCAAGTGTAAGTACCTTGTCCATTTCTGTCTCCTTCTAAAAAATATCCTTCATACTTATCTCCGGAAGGCCAGCTACATGTTCCGTAACCAATTATTTGCCCATGCACAAAATCTCCTTGGTAAATGGCCCCGTCAGTGTAAATCAACTTACCGACTCCATCTTCATACCCATTATTTAACGGTCCTACATATACATTCCCCTTTTCATTTATTTTTTTCCCATAACCAGTATATGATGCAGGTTTTGCATTCCCATAACTATCATATATCCTAGGATAGGATTCGCTAGCAGCCATGTTCTGTAACACGGTAAGTAAATCACCGGACGTCATATCGATAACTCCATCGTTGTGTTTTAAATTTTTTTTTGCAGAAACAGAACTTTGTCCATTGAAAATAATATACTCTCCATCAATAGTGTATTTTCCAAGCTTTCTGATTGCAGACTGCCCTAATAAGAGAGATGCACTGACTTTTGATGAAACACATGCTTTTACGTTTTTCAGTACGTGATCTCCTATTACTATTTCCTTCAGATTAACAACGGTGTTCTCCGAGATAGATCCATCAGCCATTGAATATAAGTCTACCCCTTCAAAATCTTTATAATCAAGATATCCATTTTTTAGCATAAATGCTGCATCTAAAAGAGATAGATGGACATCGGCGGCTCCAGTGTCGAAAACGAACTTCAGTTTCAGACCATTGACTTTACAAGGAATTGTGTAAATTCCAGAAGGTTCAAGCGTCATGCGAATTCTTTCTTGCGCTTGTGTTTGTGTTAACGAGCCTGTAAGTAATATGATTAAGATAATACTCTGTAAGAATTTGGAATTTTTCATGTTCTTTTATTTAGTAAATTGGGGAAAAGTTGTTTTCTTAATAAAACTATCATCTTAAAAATGATTTTTAATCAATGAACAGTATTTATTTTCAATTACAAAATAAATAAATTCTTTTGTAATTTCCAAGGGGAAAAAGGATTGTATTCTTCTTTGTGGTTTGAGATAATCTTAAAAATGCATCTCTTCGATATTAGTTACTTCACCTACTCAAATTTAAGTTATACAAAAAATCGCCGAGATGCACTGGGCTTCCCGGCGATGACAGAATCGGTATTACGCTATGTTTAGTTGGTTGCAGCGCCAAACATGTTGCCGCTCACTTGCATGTTGCGGCCGTTGACCTTGCACTTGAGCGAGAGCGAGGTGCCGTCGTTGCCTATTGTGCCCTCGAGCCCGGTGAAGGTGAATTTTTCTTGCTCATAGTTGTTGAGCGTGCCGGCCACCGAGTCGGCGCTCAGGGAGTAGCCGCTTGCGGTGGGGGCGATCTTTATCCCCTTCACGGTGATGTACTGGTCGCGTGCGGCAATGGTGTTGTCGAGACCGAAACTGCTGATGGTGAGTGTTGCAGTCATTGTGGGATTGTCGATGACAAAGGCATAGGTCGAGGCTGTGGTGGTATACTCGTTTCTCGGGGTCGAGTCGTTGAAGCACAGGGTCGTGGTCTTGGAATAGAACAGACCGGCTGTGGCAAAGACGCGCTGCCCGTCGATTGTGTAGGACACATAGAGCGTGCCGTTGCTCAGGTCAAACTGGCCGTTGAGGTTGGACACGGTGACACCGCTGTTGCTTGTGAACGTTGCCGTCGAGAAGGCATAGTAGTTGCCGCTGTTGTTGTAGTTGAGCTGCATCTCGGGCGAGTCGAAGGTGATGTTGGCGCCGTCGATCACAATGCTTGGCGAGAGCTGAATGGTGCCGCTGGAGTAGTTGAGCGTGATGCTGTAGGTCGATGAGCTGTAGGTGGCGCTGCTGCTGCCGTCGACAACGCGGTTGTACATTGTGGCAAGCAGGGTCTGCTTGTTGTTGTCGTCGTTGTTGCTGTCCAGGCACGAGGTCATGCCAAGCAGCATGGCGGTGCACATGAGGAGGGTGAGAATCTTTTTCATTTTTAATTTCTATGTAATAGTCTATTTTTTTATTTGTTCGTTAGTTAAACAGGCCGCCTTTCACGGTGGCTTGCTGGTTGTCGAGCTGGAAGGTGCCGTTGAGCGAGTGCCAGTTGTTGTCGATGGTGAACTTTGCATTGCGCAGGTAGTACACCTTGTAGTCGGATATGGCTTTGAGCGTGTCGGCAGTGATGACATAGCCTGTGCGCGTGGGGGTGACTTGGGCTCCGCTGTATTGCAGGGTGAGGTAGGAACTGCTGTTCTGGGCATTGGTGAGGTAGTAGATGCTGATGGTGGCGGTGTTCTTTGTCGTGTTCACGTCGAAGTTGTACACGGCCTGGTTTTGCACCCAGGGCGAGGTGGAGTGGGCGGTGTCGGTCATCGAGGTCTGGGCGTAGGGATAGGTGAGGCACGAGGCGCTGGTCACGGTGTAGGTCCCGTCGACGGTATAGGTCATGTAGAGCGTGCCGGTGTAGAGGTCGAAGCGGCCCGAGAGGCCAGTCACGGTGGCGCCAGTGGCAGTCACGGTCGATGTGCCGAAGGTGTAAAAGCCGCCGGTCTGGTTATATGTGACGTTGACCTTGGCTGTGAAGCTCACGCGGGCATCGCCGGCATAGGGTGTGGAGCTGGTCGTGATGTCGAGGGTGTTGTCGCCCGTGTGAAAGGTGTAGTCGACGGTAGCCTTCGACATCAGGCTCTCGCTGCCGCTGCTATTGCTGGTGGAGCGGTTGTAGGTGTCCGATGAGTAGCTGTAGGAATTGTCGGGGTCGTTGCTGCACGAGCTGGCGAGAACCAGCAGCGTGAGCGAGACAATTGCTGTGAGAAAATGTTTCATCATCATCATTTTTTGTGTGGTAAAGTGTGGGGTGATTTATGTTTTTAAATATAGATTGTTCCATTCACGGTCACGCGGGCGCCAGCCATGTTGAAGGTGACGTAGATTGCATTGTTCTCGACGTCGATGATGGCATCGAGATTGTTGATTTCAAGCGTGGTGGTCTGCAGCTTGGAGCTAGCGCTGGTCATATAGGTAGCCGTGGCGTTGAAGCCGTTGCCGGTGATGTGGTAGCCGTTGTTGGTAATGGCCACGTCGGCATTCTTGGCAGTGATGCTCTGGTAGGTGCGCGGTATCTTCACGTTGGTATACATGTTCAGCGTGAAGGTGGCCTTCATGCTCGCGGGGTCGATGGCAAACGAGGTCATGGGCGTGGTGTGGGTCGAGGTGGTGTCGGTCCACACGCTCTTGGTCACCGTGTTGCTCGAGGTGGAGATGGTGGGCAGGGTCGATATCACCTTGTATTTGCCCTCGGCCAGGTAGTTCCAGTATATGTTTTGGTCCATAAAGTCGATTTTACCCGAGAAATTCGACATGTCGCCCACGCCCTTGTCGGCAAAGGAGTACACATTGGGATGGTCCTCGCTGTTGGCTCCGGCCACGCCTGTGAGCGAGTACTGCCGCTCGGTGCCGCCCACGGTGGCAACCAGGGTGGGGTTGAAGGTGAGGTTGGCCATGTCGCTGGTGAAGCGGTACACCACCTTCTGCGTGTTGATCGAGGCGGTGGCGGCAGTGGTGGTGGCACTGTCGGCAGTGTTGCACACGTGGTTGAGCAGCTCCACATTCCAAGTGCGCTCGCGCGTGTAGTCCATGTGGTTGTCGTTGTCGTCGCCGCACGATACCGTGGCGAGGGTGAGGCCGATGAGGCCCAGAGTCAATATCAAATTTTTCTTCATTTTTTATCAGTATTTGGGTACAAAATTAACCCTTAATCACAACAATAACACACGATGCAGCAAAATACTGCATCGTGTCGAGTTGTTTTTAATATTTTTTAATTGAAACGCTTGCTTCCTCGCTTTCACGTGGCGGGCACGGCCGCAGTGGCCAGCGCGGTGTGAAGGGAGGCCGCTTTTTACCCTTGCCCTTGCATGAGGGCGAGGTAGTTGAGCAAGGCCTTGATGTCGATTTTGCTGTCGAATTGCATCTGCTGGCTGCCGTTGAGCAGCCAGGTGGCGTGCAGGGTGCCGTCGGCCAGGTTGATGTTGCCCTCGAGGTTGGTCACCACAAAGAGGTTGCTGGTGATGCTCTCGCCGTTGAAGGCGATGTAGTTGATGTCGCGCATGCTGGCGGTGAGGGCCTCGCTCTGGAGCTGCAGGGTCACGGGCAGCTTCTTGCTGCCGGCCGTGAGCGTGAGGTTGCTTATGGTCATGGTCAGGCGGTTGTCCTTGCTCACGGTGATGTCGACGTTGCACGAGGCGTCGTAGGTAACCGAGTCAACGCCCATCTCACGTATCGTGCCGCCTTTCAGCGTGAACGACATGAGGTCTTTCTCGTCGTTGTCGCTGCAGCTGCTCAAGCCCGCCAAGAGCACGGCGAGCAGCATGATTATGCTGAATATCTTTTTCATCTTGCCAGAATGTTTTTTTTTACGCAACACAAAGTTACGCCTTTCTTTGTTTTCTGGCAAGCCTTTTCGACCATTTCGATGCCATAATCACCACTTTTCAAGCATTGAGTGGCAGTGGGCAGGTAGCAGGCATGTGCCGCGGGGTGCGGGCTTCGTTAAGCAGCGTGCCCTGCATGGCATGCGGCTGGGCTGGAATTGAATTGTTCAAAATCCCAGCAAAAGTGTGCAAAATAAATTTAATTTTGCTATCTTTGCAACTACTCAAGCGACATCTTTTAACAAAATTGAAGCATTGACAATGATGAGCCGATTCCTTCATTCCAGTCTTAAAACCTGTGTTTTACTCTTGATACTTTTGCTGTGCGCTGTGGTTGCTGGTGCAACCACCAGGCAGGCCGTGGAGCGCACGCTGGCCAGCTTCGACCGGTCGCAGGCCGGGCAGCAGCGGCAGCTGGCCGCCAGGTTTTTCAGTCTATTGAACCAAGAGAATTTTTTCGATCAGCCCATGGTGATGAAGGCCTCGTGGCCGGCCGACACGGTGCGTGCCCAGGTGTGGTATTGCGCAGCTCAGTATTTCTATACAGCGCAGGATTACGACCAAGGCATCAACTACTCGCACAAGGCACTCAAGTTGCTGCAGCAGGGCAACGACGAGGAGTCGACGGTGAGTTGCATGAGCTGCTTGTCGATGTGCTATTTCAGAACCTCGGACTATGCAAGCGCCATCAAGTATGCCAAAGCGGTGCTTGCCGCCGACCGCAAGACGGGCGACAAGGTCACCATAAGCAGCGACTTGAACAATATTGCCGGCATTTATCTTGCCTCAAAGAGGCCCAAGGAGGCATTGACCTATGCCCTCGAGGCCATAAAAAACAGCACAGCTGCTGGCGACTCGGCGCGCATGGCCGTGCAGATGGGCATGGCCTCGGAGATATACAACAACATGGGCGACAATATGAGGGCGCTCGACTATGCCAGCCGCGCCTACCACATCGACCACTTGCTGGGCCGCGACGGCAAGGCCGCCATACGTTTGTGCCAGATGGCCGCGCCCTTGATGTCGATGGGACGGCTGGCCGAGGCGCAAAAGCGTCTGCTCGAGGCCTTGCCCCTGCTCGAGGAGTCGGGCAACCGCCAGTCCTATAGCATCGCTTGCAACCAGCTGGGCACGATAGCCCTCAAGCAGGGCCATAACCAGCAGGCCGCCTACTATTTCAACCGCGCCCTGGAGTTTTTCAAGGCGCAAGACGATGTGTACAACGAGAGCAAGAGCCAGCAGGGGCTGTACCTCGCCCTCAAGCAAGCCAATCCTGCCCAGGCCATGGCTCACCTGGAGCGTTATTGCCAACTCAAGGACACGCTCTACAACCGCGACATGCAGGAGGCGCTGGGCGAGTATAATGCCAAGTATAAAAACGAGGAGCTCAAACTGAAATATGACAGAGAGACGCAGATGCGCCGCACCATCTTGTGGGCCTCGGTGATTCTTATCGTGCTTGCCGTGGGCATCATCATCCTGCTGCTTGTGATCAACCGGCAACGCAGGCAGAAGCTGGTGATCGTGAAGGAAAACGAGCAGATGCGTTCCCGCTTCTTTGCCAACGTCACCCACGAGTTCCGCACGCCGCTCACCGTGATACAGGCGGCGGCCCAAGAGGTGCTCGACCAGTCGCCCAAGGGCAGCGACACCAGCCGTGCCGCGGTCGACATTCTGCGCCACGAGCACCGCCTGCTCACCCTCATCAACCAGATACTCGACATCGCCAAGATGGCGGCAATGGGAGCCAAGGCTTCGCAATGGCGCCATGGCGATGTGGTGCAATACATCGCTGTGCTATGCGAGAGCTTCCGCGCGCTGGCCGAGGAAAAGCAGGTGAAACTCACCTACAGCCCGCAGCCGCCGCAGGTTGAGATGGATTTTGTGCCCGACTACATGTTTAAGATTGTGCAAAACCTCATTTCCAACGCCATCAAGTTTTCTTCGCCCCATGGCCAGGTGCTCGTGACCACGCTGGTCAAGGGCAAGTCGCTGTTGCTGCAAGTGGCCGACACGGGCGTGGGCATGACCGAGGCGCAGATGCAGCACGTGTTCAAGCCCTTCTACCAGGCTGCCGACGACAGCCGAAACATAGGCACTGGCATAGGTCTCTCGCTGGTGAAACTGGCCGCCGAGGGCATGAATGGCACCGTTGAGGTGCAATCGGCTCCCGGCCAGGGGTCAACCTTCACCGTCGAGTTGCCGCTAAGCAACGACGAAGCCGATGTCCAGCCCTTGGCCAGCGACGAAATGCCAGTGGATGCCGCTGCCCGTGTTGAGCAAGACGCCACGCCGCCCGCCGATGCTGTCAATACCGATGACGATGCCGTGCGCATTCTCATCATCGAGGACGTAGCCGAGGTGGCGGCCTACATGAAGCGGCAACTCAATCCTGCCTACAGCTACTACTTTGCCAGCGATGGCCAGGAGGGTTTGCTCAAGGCCGAGCAGCTGGTGCCCGACCTCATTGTGACCGATGTGATGATGCCCGGCATCGACGGCTTTGAGCTGTGCCGCCGCGTGCGTGAGTCGCAGCTGCTGTGCCACATACCGGTGATCATGGTCACTGCCAAGGCCACCCAGGAGGACCGCTTGCGCGGACTTGAGGCTGGCGCCGACGCTTATCTCGAGAAGCCCTTCAATCCCGACATATTGAACGTGCGGGTCGACAAACTCATCGAGCAGCGCCGCATGTTGCGACAAAAATATGGCAACGACATGGCCACGCCGCCCCCTGCCGCCACCGCTGGCGAGCAGGAGGCCGAGGCAGTGCCCCAGCGCAGCGACCAAAACAAGGCTTTCTTGGAAAAATTCACCGCTGCCGTGCACCACGAGATGCAGCAGGGCAAGGTCGACTACGACAGGCTGGCCTATGAGATGAGCCTCTCGCGTGCCCAGCTCAACCGCAAGGTGAAAGCCATCACGGGCTACACCACCACCGAGATTATCCTGCAAATTCGCATCAAGCAGGCCAAGCGCCTGCTCGACACTACCGATGCTTCCGTGTGGGACGTGGCCATGCAATGCGGCGTCGACAACTACAGCTACTTCTGCACTCTCTTCAAGAAGTCAACTGGCATCACCCCCATGCAGTATAGGGCGCGCAAGAAGTGATCGCGGGTGCTACCAGGAGCTCGAGGCGCCCCCGCCGCCAAAGCTGCCGCCGCCATAGTCTAGGCTGTCGCTGCTGGAATCGTCGTCGTAGTCGTAGCCGCCATTGCTGGAGTAGGAATCGTCGTCGCCGCTGCTGCCGCTACTGCCGCGCCTGCGTATTTTCGAACCAAAGATGGCCAAGATGATGACGACGACCAGGATTCCCGACCACAATAGGAGTTCGCCGGTGGAGGTGTCTTCGCCGTACTGCTGCTCGCTGTATTCACCCTTTGCCACGGGTATAATCACCCGCACGGCGTTGCGCACGGCGCCCCGGTAGTCGCCATCGGCCAGGCTGGGTTTCTTCTCTTTTTCAATAATCTTGGAGCAGAAGGCGTCGGGCAGGACGCCCTCCAGTCCGTAGCCCACCTGGATGGTGACGCGCCCCTCGGTATCATTTTTGGGCTTGATAAGTATCACAACGCCGTTGTTGTGAGCCTTGTCGCCCACGCCCCACTCGCGCCCCAGCTGCACGGCGTAGTCTCAGGGCTCGAGGCCCTGCAAATCCTTGACTGTGACCACGAGTATCTGGTTGCTGGTGCTCTTGCTGAAGGCTCGGAGTGTGTCCTCCAGCTCGCGCGTGTTGCCCAGCACGCCGGCAAAGTCGTTGACCAGCCGTGGCGGGTCGGGCCGCTCGGGCAGTTTCACTTGGGCCGTTGCCGAGAGCGAGCCCGCAACCAGGCCGATGACCAGTAGAAATAGCAGTCGCACTTTATCCATCATTTTTTTGCCCAAAGTTAATTTGCCATGTGGTTGTGAAAGTTCCAATAGAGTGACGCAAAATTCCAATTCAGTGATTTAAGATGGCTGTAGAGGCACAACGTCACTGATTTGAAATTTTATGTTCCTCAATTGAAATGCGCAATGCGCCCTGCGGTCGTAACTTTGCATCATGATGTTAAAAATGGGTAGAACATGAGCAATGACTAGTGAATAGAATACTGCAAAGCAATAGTCATTCTATGGTAATTTGATTCTATTCCATGAAACACATTTTATCGGAACTAAATACTCAAAGAGTAGTTTAACTTCATTACCACGAACTCGCCTGCAGTGATTTCAGGTGAGTTTTTTTGTTTTCTGAATAATATTTTCATTATCAATGAAATAGGATGTAGCGTTGTTGTGTGTCGGCACAAGACCGCCCCCCCCCTACAATTCGGCATAAACTGCCATTGTGGTTAATCGGCATTGCTTTGATTTGAAACGCTGGGGTAAAACAAGAGGGACTGCGGTGAGTGCCACAGCCCCTCGGCAGGTTTCATTCAAATTATATATGTATATGTGTCTTAATTCTTGGCTGGCACGTAGAGAGAGCCTTGATAGGTTACAGTTTTCTCGAAGCAGGTGAACTGCAACTGGTAGGTCTTGGTTACCAGGTTGACGTTGCCGGTGAGGTCGGTCACGGTGCGCTCGCCGAAGGACAGCTCGGTGGTGCCGTTGGTGTAGTAGGGCACGATGTCGGTGCCGCTTATCTCGTAGCCGCTCACTGTGGGGGTGATGGTGGCATTGTTGAGCGGAATGCGTATTTTCTGCAGTTTGGGCATCTGCTGAACAAACTGGATGTTGTACATCTCGATGTCGCCGCCCCACTTCGAGTCGGTGCTGGATGGGTACAGGAAGAAGGTGGTGTAGGTCTCGGTGGTTGTGCTGTAGGCATATTTGCCATCACTCAGAGCCGAGTAGTAGAGCTGGTTGGAAACATACACGGTCCAGGTGTTGTTGACCACAAACGACACATAGAGCACGCCGTCCTTGGGGTTGGCATAGCCCTCTACGTTGGTCACCGTGTAGCCTTGCATGGGAGTCACGCTCGAGGCGGTGAAGTGGTACTCGGTGAGGCTGCTTTTGCCCGTGGTGTAGGCCAGGCCGTCGAGCGAGAAGCTCACTTTGGGCATGCGGCTCGAGAAGGTGATGTCTTTAAAGGTGAGGCTCACGGTCTTTTTCGACGGGGCAACGGTGATGTCGGCCGAGCAGCTGCTCTCGTTGCTCACTGCGCCGCTGGTCACGGTTTTCACATTCAGGGCTTCGATGCTTGTGGTGGTTTCGGGTGCAGTGGGTTCGTCGTTGTCATCGCCGCAGGCGGTGAAGCTCAGAATCATTGCCATGGCGGCAAGAAGTGATAGTAATTTTTTCATATTTCTTCTATATTGTTTTGATGATTGATATTCGCATTTACAAGTTCACCCGCAGTGTGGCGCCCACGGCCATGCCACGGCCTCGCTGCAAGAACTCGTGGCTTATCGACACAAAGTAGAAGGTGTCGTAGCGGGTGTCGGTCAGGTTGCGCCCCCACACTTGCAGGCTGTAGTGCTTGCCCGAGAGGGTGGCGCTGGCGCCGAGCAGGGCGTAGAAGGGCTGGCGCACCGTGTTGGCCTCGTTCCAGTAGATTTGCCCGGCGGCGCTCATGTTGGCATCAAGGGTGAGCGACTTGAAGTGGTCGCCGTGGTTGAGGTCGATGGTGTGGTAGGCGTCGAGATATAGGGTGTTGGCAGGGCTGTAGGGCACGTAGTTGTGCTTGTAGTCGGCCTTGCCGTCGTTGTACTCCACAAATTTTGCGTTGCAGTAGCCGTAGTTCACCGTGAAGCCTGTGCCTTGCCACGGGGTGATGGTGATGGCCACCTCGGCGCCCCACGAGCGGGTCTTGCCGGCGTTGGTCATCACGCGGCCGGTGGTGGTGCCGTCGGGGAAGACGGTGAGCTGGCGGTCGCGGCAGTCGAGGTAGAAGACGTCGAGGTCGCTCTTCACGCGTCGCTCCCAGCACTCAAAGTGGCTGCCCAGCTCGTAGTTCCAGGCTTTCTCGGGCTTGTAGCCCACGATCTTGTCGACGTCGTAGCTGGCGCCTATGCCCATGAAGCGCATGAGCTTCTGCTGCAGCACGTCGCTAAACATCTGGGTATTGAAGCCGCCTGCCTTGCTGCCCTTGCTCACGCTGGCATAGATGGTCTGCCACGAGTTGCCATGCAGGCGATAGGTGATGGCCGCCTTGGGCAGCACTTGCAGGAAGTCCTTGTGCAGGTGGCCGGTCTCATTGATGTCGACAGCCTCGTGAGCATAGGGCTTGCCTGCGGCGGCGTCGATGATGGTGTAGCCCGTGCTGGTGAAACTGTGGTAACTCAAGGTTGCCTTCTCATAGTCGAGACGCACGCCGGCCGTGAAGGTGAAGTAGCGCCAGTCGTAGCTCGACTGGTGGTAGAATGCGGCGCCCCAGTTGTTGCTCTTGAAGGTGCTGCCCAGCACAAACTCGCGCGAGTCCCACGCCACGGGATAGCTGGGAGTGGCGGCGCTCACGTGGTCCTCGATGAGGGCCTTGATGCCCGTGTCCTTGAAGGTGACGGGGGCGTGCATGTTGTAGTGGCGGTAGAAGCCGAAGAGGCCTGTGAGGCACTCATAGCCCTTGCTCTTGTGGCGGGCGATGAGGTCCTCGGTGATGGCGTGCTCTTTGCGTTTCTGGGTGAGGGTGAAATAGGGATCGACGGTGAAGTCCTGGTCGAGGGTCATGTTGTCGTCGATATACTGGTAGCTGCTGATGCTCGAGAGGGTGAACTTGGCAAAACGCTTCTCGATGGTGAGGCCGTCGATCACGGAGGTGCGCTTGTAGAAGCAGGTGTCGTTGTAGGCAATGCGGCCAGTGGCGATGTACTGGTAGGGGTAGCCGCCCTGGCGGCTGTGCGAGGCAGTGAACACATTGTCGACGCGCAGGGTGGGCGAGGCCAGCCAGGCGGCCTTGAGGCGCAGGCTGCCCTGGTGCTCCCAGTCGGTCTTCTTGCCGTCGTAGTCGTTGGTAAACTCACCGTCGGTCGAGGTGTAGTAGAGGCTGGCGGCAAGGCCCAGCTTGTCGCTCGCCTTGCCATAGGTGCTGGCGCCTGCCCGCCAGGCGTTGTGCGAGCCATACTCGGCCATGAGGCGTGTGCCCTGGTAACTGAGGGGCGACAGGGTGTAGATGTTCATCACGCCGCCCATCGAGTTGCGGCCGTAGAGGGTGCTCTGTGGGCCGCGCAGCATCTCGATGCGGGCAATGTCGAGCAGGTCGGCATCGTAGTTCTCCTTGCACATCACGGGCACGTTGTCGACGTTGAGGCTCACGGCAGGCTGGTCGATGCGGGCTCCCAGGCCGCGCACATAGATGGTCGACGTCATGCGGCTGCCATAGTCGGGAATGAAGAAGTTGGGCACCAGGGTGGCAGCCGTCTTGGGCGAGACGAGGCCGTCGCGCTCCACGTCGCCGCGCCCCATGGTGGTGACGGCGGTGGCTTGCGTGCGCAGGTCGGAACTCTGCTTGATGGCTGTCACCGTCACCTCCTGCAGCGTGAGGTGGCGGTCGCCCGCCATAGTGCTGTCGAGGGGTTGCGCGGCCCTCGCGCTGGCCAGGGCACTGCCAGTGCATGTGGCTGCTATCGTGAGGGCGATGCTTATATGCTCGGAAAACTTCACGTTGCAAATTTACATCATTTAACGCTTTCACACAATCACTACATGTAGTGATTTTTCCTGACCCCGATGGTGAGAAAACACAGGCAAATGTTGTAATTTTGCACCATGAAATCTAAGAGCAATATTAAGGAGATCATGGCATTTCTGCGCGAGCTGCAGGTGAATAACAACCGCCCCTGGTTCAAGCAGCACAAGGAGCAATACGACGCCCTGCGCCAGCCGTGGGAAGCCGACATGGAGCGCCTCATCGAGCTGGTGGGCAACGTCGACGACCAGGTGCGCGGCCTCTACATCAAAAATTGCGTGTACCGCATCTATCGCGACGTGCGCTTCAGCAACGACAAGTCGCCCTACAAGAATTACTTCTCGGGCGTGCTGGGCAAGGGCGGGCGCCACACCAAGCTGTCGTGCTACTATGTGCACTTCCAGCCCGATAATATCATCATGGGCGGCGGCATATGGTGGCCCGAGAAACCCATCCTCGACCAGTTGCGCAGCCTCATCGATGCCGAGGGCGACGAGTTCCTCAAGATCATGCAGCCCATTCTGGCTGCCGGCTACGATTGGGATTGCGCCACGCTCAAGAAGATGCCCAAGCAGTATGACGCCAGCAACCCCATGGCCCGCTACCTGAAGATGAAGGAATATATCGTGGTGAAGCGCCCCGGCGAGGACTACTTCGACGTCGACGACTGGGTGGAGCGTGTGGCCAGCGACCTGCTGGTGCTCAAGCCCATGCACGACTTCCTCAACTACGTCTTCGACGAGTAGGCGCTCGCTCGCCCGCATGATGATCGGGGAAAATCAACTGCTCAGGATTTCGATTGTTTTTCAGCATTAACTTCCGCAATGCAGCAAAGCACAAATTACATCAACCTGTAGGGGCCGATCTTGTGTCGGCCCACAAGCACGGTTCCATCCTATTAATTATCAATGAAATAGGATGTGACGTTGTTGTGAGCCGGCACAAGATCGGCCCCTACAAGTTCGGTACAACCACGGTAGCGATTTCGCCCATGCATCGTGCCATGATTGTGCATCGGTTTCCAAATTGGGACGCGGACGACCGCAATGCAGCAAAGCACAGATACACAAACCTGTAGGGGCCGATCTTGTGTCGGCCCACAAGCACGGTTCCATCCTATTAATTATCAATGAAATAGGATGTGACGTTGTTGTGAGCCGGCACAAGATCGGCCCCTACAAGTTCGGTACAACCACGGTAGCGATTTCGCCCATGCATCGTGCCATGATTGTGCATCGGTTTCCAAATTGGGACGCGGACGACCGCAATGCAGCAAAGCACAGATACACAAACCTGTAGGGGCCGATCTTGTGTCGGCCCACAAGCACGGTTCCATCCTATTAATTATCAATGAAATAGGATGTGACATTGTCGTGGGCCGGCACAAGACCGGCCCCTACAAGTTCGCAAGAATTGATTGACGTGCATTTGCCAATGAGTCAGCCCCACACTGCCCACCCATGGGAGAATGCAACCAGCAGGGTGGTCGTCCGCGTTGCAGGAAATAATGTCGATTGTTTTTCAGTATTGACACCGGCAACGCAGCAAAGCACAGATACACAAGGAATTGATTGACGTGAATTTGCCAATGAGTCACCTCGAATCATCGGTTGAGCCTGATAACTTATTGAATGCCAATTGGCATCACTTGTGCACTGCTACAAAGCGACGAAGTCATAAAATGAGCAGGGTGTGCCATCGAGACCATTTCTCGGGGCACACCCTGCTTGTGTGTGATGGCCGTGCCGCTAGGCATGGCGCAGCATGGGCGATGGCGCTACACGTCGACGACGAGCGACATGCCTTTCTTCAGCGCTTCCTCGTTCATGGGGATGAGGTTCCAGTGGCGCTCGGGCAGCGATTTCTTCAAGCCCTTGAGCACATTCTCGATCGTCACCACGGGACGCACCTTGAGGTAGGCGCCCAGCACAATCATGTTGAACGACTTGGCGTTTTTCATCTCAAACGATGCCTCGGTGGCATCCACCTTGTAGATCTTGATGTCGGTGCGGGTGGGCGGGGTGTGAATGCCGTAGCTGTCGTAGATGAGCACGCCGCCGGGTTTCACCTTGCTCTCAAAGCGGTCGAGGCTCTGCTGGTTGAGCACAATCACCGAGTCGTAGCTGTTGAGAATGGGCGAGGAGATGCGCTCGTCGCTCAGTATCACGGTCACATTGGCTGTGCCGCCACGCTGCTCGGGGCCGTAGCTTGGCATCCATGTCACTTCTTTGTCTTCCATCAGGCCTGAATAGGCCAGGATTTTGCCCATCGAGAGGACACCTTGTCCACCGAAGCCGGCAATGATAATTTCTTCTTTCATAGTTGTTGTGTCCTCCTGTTTTTACTTCTCGGCGTCTACGTTTTTCAAGTCGCCCAGCGGGTATTTCTTAAACATGTTTTCAACCATCCAGTCGTTGGCCTTCTCGGGGCTCATCTTCCAGCCTGTGTTGCAGGTGCTCACAATCTCGACCACCGAGGTGCCCTTGCCTTCCATGCTGTTCTCAAAGGCCTTGCGTATGGCGGCTTTGGCCTTGCGCACGGCGGCTGCGGTGTGCACGGCCTGGCGGGTCACATAGCGGGTGCCGTCGAGTTGGGCCAGCAGCGGGGTGATGGCCAGGGGGTAGCCGTTGAGGTCGGCGCGGCGGCCATAGGGGCAGGTCGACGTCTTCTGGCCCAGCAGGGTGGTGGGTGCCATTTGGCCGCCCGTCATGCCGTAGATGGCGTTGTTGATAAAGATGATGGCGATGCTCTCGCCGCGGTTGCAGGCGTGTATCGACTCGCAGGTGCCTATGGCGGCAAAGTCGCCGTCGCCCTGGTAGGTGAACACCAGCTTGCCGGGCTGCAGGCGCTTGATGGCGGTTGCCATGGCCGTTGCGCGGCCGTGGGCGGCCTCAACCCAGTCGATGTCGATATAGTTGTAGGCAAACACCGCGCAGCCCACAGGCGACACGCCTATGGCATATTCCTCGGCGCCCATTTCCTCGATGACCTGGGCCACCAGCTTGTGCACCACGCCGTGGCTGCAGCCGGGGCAGTAGTGCATGTTTCGTTCGTTCAGAAGCTTTGGTTTCTTGTAAACAAGATTTTCGGGCTTTATGATATCATTGATTTCCATTTTCTTTCATTTTTTAGGTTGGCAATTGAGGCAAGCCTGAGCTGGCATGCTCTCTACTTGCTCACGATGTTGAACTTTTGCTTCAGGGCGTCGAGCACCTCGTCGGGGGTGGGCACGTTGCCACCCAGGCGGCCGTAGTGCTCCACGGGCACTTTGCAGTCGACGGCGAGTTTCACGTCTTCAATCATCTGGCCGGCGTCGAGCTCCTCGACCAGGATGCCTTTCACATTCTTGGCGGCCTGGCGCAGGTGTTCGTCGGGGAAGGGCCACAGGGTGATGGGTCGCACGAGGCCCACCTTGATGCCTTGCTCGCGGGCGAGCTCCATGGTCTTCATGGTGATGCGGGCCTGGCTGCCGAAGGCAACGATCAGGTAGTCGGCATCGTCGCAGTTCACGAGCTCGCAGCGCTTCTCGTTTTTCTCAATCTCGCGGTAGGTGGCTTGGAAGCGGTTGTTGTTGGCCTCCATCTTGTCGTCGTCGAGCTCGAGCGAGGTGATGATGTTGTTTTTGCGGCCTTTGGCGCCGGTCACTGCCCATGGGCATTGCTGGCGTATCTGCTCCTCGGTGCGGCGCGGGCGCTGCTCGGGCAGCACCACCTTCTCCATGAGCTGGCCAATCAGACCGTCGGTCAAGATCATCGACAGGCAGCGGTACTTGAAGGCCAGGTCCCAGCCCAGGGCCACAAAGTCGGTCATCTCTTGCACGCTGCTGGGAGCGAGCACGATCATGTGGTAGTCGCCATGGCCGCCGCCCTTGGTGGCCTGGAAATAGTCGGCTTGCGACGGGTGTATCGTGCCCAGGCCTGGGCCGCCGCGCATCACGTTGACCAGCAGGGCCGGAACCTCGCTGGCTGCCATAAACGACACGCCCTCTTGCATCAGGCTGAAGCCTGGGCTTGAGGTCGACGTCATCACTGCCTTGCCGCAGCAGGCGCCGCCATATACCATGTTGATTGCAGCCACTTCGCTCTCGGCCTGCAGCACGACCATGCCAGTGGTATCCCACGGCATCTCGGCCTCGAGTTTCTCAAGCACCTCGCTCTGCGGGGTGATAGGGTAGCCAAAGTAGCCGTCGGCGCCATAGCGTATTGCCGCCATGGCCAGGGCCTCATTGCCCTTCATGAGTTTTACTTCTTCTTTCATTTTTGTTGTTGATGTTTTAAAGTTCTCGTTACTTTTCAACTACCCGATACACCTCGATGCAAGCATCGGGGCACACAAGTGCGCAACTTTGGCAACCTATGCACTCCTGGGGCACAGCCATGTAGGCAAAGTGGTAGCCGCGGTTGTTAACTTCCTTTTCCTGAAGGCTCAGGACATGCTTGGGACACGCCACGACACACAGGTTGCACCCTTTGCATCGCTCGGTGTTGACCGTAACAGCTCCTCTGATTTTTGGCATAATTTCGTTGTTTTAAATTCTTGTGATTGGTTAGTTATTAGTTTACATGCAAATATAAATTTTCTTCTATTATCCCGCAAATTTTTCCACTTCTTTTTCCATAAAAAATTGTAGAGATTACAACAAGCATTTCCATGCCGTCGCCTGTGGGGCGGGGCATGGCAGTGTGGCTTGTTACTTGGTGGTGATGCGGGTGAGGGTGGTGCGCAGCTGGTCGCCTATGTTGATGGTGTAGCCCTGGCTGCAGTATACCACGCGGTTGAAGGTGTCGGCGATGACGAAGACGGGCAGCTGGTTGCTCTTGAGCTTGAGGTTGCTCTTGAGGGCGGCCAGCGCGGCGCCGTCGCGGTCGATGCCGTAGATGATGCCGGCGGGCAGGCCATAGTCGGCGGGGTTGAGCTTGCGGGCCTCATCCTCGCTCTCAACCAGGAGCACCACGGGGCGGTCGAGGCTCACCTTGGCAAGGTCGCGCAGGGTGTGGTTGGTGGGCTCCTGGCCCAGTCCCAAGATGCCGAGCACGTAGTAGCCGCGGCCAGTGAGCGAGAGCAGGCTCACGGGGGTGGCAGCCACGGCGTGGGTGGCCATGTCGACTGCATTGATGCGCGACTCGCTGTCGAAGTTGCCTATCACGGCCACCTCGCTGCCACTGGCGGGCTGGCGCATGACGAGGGGCACGGTGGTGGTCTCACCGGCCTTGACTACTAGCTTGCGGGTGGTGGCGAGCACGGCGCCGCTTGCCATGCGGCTGCCGGTGGTGAGCACATAGGTGCCGGTGTCGAGCTTCACGCCTTGCTTGAAGGTCGACTGCCAGGTGCAGTCGTTCTCGTCGTAGTTTTGCAGCACCATGCGGCCGCCCTCCAGCTTGCTCAGCGTGAAGTGCAAGTAATAGGCCGGGTCGTCGAGAATGGGGGTGGGCTCGTAGGTGAGCACGAGGGTGCCCTGGGGCGCCGCTGTGGCCTCGCTTGTGGCGTCCCATTTCACGTCGATCCAGGGCTGGCTGGGAGCCATGCGGTATTGCACCTTGCCGGTCACGGCGTCCTTGCGGGCGTCGATATTGAGGCTGCGAGCCACGTCGACAAAGAAGATGTCGCGGCTGCGCTCGTCGGTGATGCGGTAGCGGTATACTCCCACAGGCGACTGGGCATAGCGCAGCGCCTTGCGGTCGGGATTCAGGCGCGTGTTCTTTTTAATCCACTCCACGAGCAGCTGTGGGCGGGCGCTGAAACTGGCGGCTTGCCGTGCAAACTCCCGCTCAAAGAAGTGCTTGAAGGGCCTGAGGGGCTCGTCTTCTACTCGTGGCGAGAGCTGGTTGCTGCGGGCTGTCATGTTGTCGTCGAGCACTGCGGGGGTGATGTCGCGCAGGTCCTTGTCGGTGAGGGTGGAGAGCAGTTTCAGCGCTCTCTCTTGCTGGGCTTGGTACCGCTTGAGGAAGTCGAGTATCACCTGGTGGTTGCCGCGCGATTTCACCAGGTATTGGCGCCATGGCTCGGGATAGGCTTGGGTCCCTTCGGGGGTGATGAAGGTGGCGGTGTAGGCATTGCGCATTGAGTCTTCCTGCGCCAGCCGCTGCTTGTTGCGTGCCGCCAGTGCAGGAGGCACCTCGGGCAGAATGGCGTGTTCGGCGGGTGGCACGATATTGATGGAGTCGGGCAGGGCGGTGTTGTCGCCAATCTTGATGGTGAGGCGGGTGTCGGTGCCAAACGAGGCCTTCTTCCACCCATAGCGGCCCTTGTCGCTTGCCCACACGAGCATGTCGCCACGTCCGGCGGTGAGGCTCGTGTGGCCCGCCTGGTCGGCATACTTGGTGACGGCGCTGTAGAACTCGCCGTAGTTGTATATCTTAAACTCGACGCGGGCACCGGGCACGGGGAGGCCCTGGGCGTCGACGATGTCGAAGTCGATGCGGGCTGTGGGGGCGTAGTTGCCCACCAGGTTCACCTCGGTGTAGTTGCTGGTCTTGAGCACTGTTTCCTCGGGGCCGTTGTAGTCGCCAAACACACGGGTGTGCATGAGCAGCGCGCGCGATGCCGGGGCATTGAACCATCCCAGGTTGAGCACCGCCTCGGGCTCACAAGCGCCCATAAACCACCACTTGCCGTCGGCCCAGGCCTCGACCCAGGCGTGGTTGTCGTCGGTGTGGGCCCAGCGCGGGGTGTAGACCTGCCGGGCCGGGATGCCCACTGCGCGCAGGGCGGCCACAGTGAGGGTGCTCTCCTCGCCGCATCGGCCGGTGGCCGTCTTCACGCTTTGCAAGGGCGACGAGGTGCGCGCGTCGCTGGGCTGGTAGGTCACGTGCTCGTGGCACCAGTGGTTCACCTCGAGTATAGCATCTTTCATGCTCAGGTTTTTCACCCGATCTTTCAGCTGCTTGTAGAATACAAGTCTGGCGCTGTCGAGCGGCTCATTGTTGACTCGCAGTGGCAGCACAAAGTGCATGAAGATATCGCGGGGTATCGTTTTACCCCAGGGCATTTGCTCGCGAGTGAGCAGGGTCTGCCTCACGTTGGTAATATAGAAGTCCTGGCTGTAGTCGGTCACGTCGCACAAGGGGGCATAGGCGTAGAGAAAGTGCAGCGCCTGTCGCTCCTCGTTGTTCAGTCCTCTCTCGTCGAGCTTGAAGCCCACAAGCTGCTGCTTGGCCATATAGGCACTGTCGATATAGGCACCGGTTGCGGCTTGGATGAAAAAAAGAGAAATCAAAGCAACAATAGTGATTTTCGCTCTCATGTGTCGTTTAGTTTTAAGTGAAAAAAGTGAGTGCCTCCCACCACTGGAGGAGACACTCACAAAGGTAAGAATTTATTTTACAAAAAGAATGTTTTTGTAAAAAAAAAAAACAACGTTAGGGAACGCTTTTGATCCTTCAGGAAGCGATTTTTATTTCACTGCTTCTCTGTCATTTACAATGCCGATGCCGCGGGCTGTGCTTTATTTCAACGTGACGCGTGCAATCGTGATGCTTCTTGATTCTATTAAAAAATAGTGTTTTCCGTCAGTCCTTGAGAAGCAGGTTTTTCTTGTCATCGCCTGAATTGCTCTCGATGGCTTTTTTCACAGCTTCCCAGTCGCTGGGCTTGCCTATTTTCTTGATCACCTTGATTGCAGCGTTTCGTGCCAGCCAGTTGGCATTGGTGTCCTTGGCAATGTCGCTCATCACGGCCACATACTCCTCGGGCTTGAAATAGGTGGCTTTGCTGCGCCATTGGGCATAGTTGGACTCGGCCTGAGTGGCAAGTTCGCCCACGCTGTTCCATGCCGGGTCGTCGTTGGTGCGCGGAGTTTTTTTGAAATAGGCGAGGGTAGCCTCGTAGGCTTCTTTGCAGGTCTGCTTGTGGAAGGGGTAGTCGTACCACAGGTCGTAGAGGCTTTCCACGCAGTCGCTGTGCAGTTTCACTTTGGCGGGGTCGTTGAGCGCCTTCACCAGTTCGGGCACAAGAGTGGGGTCGTGCAGCTTGCCGCAAGAGCGGTACATGGCCTTCTGCACATCGGGGTCCTTGTCGTTCATCAGCTTTAGCACAGCCTCTTTGGCACCTTTCACGCCCTCGGTCCACGAGTTGCCTATGGCATAGGCGCACTGGGTGCGAATGGCGGGGTGCTTGTTCTCGACTTGAGAGAAGATGAACTCGGCCACTTCCGGCTGCTTCATCTCGTTGGACAGCGTCTTGATGCCGCAGTTTATCACATAGTCGTTTTTCTCTTCTTTGAGCATGCTCACGAGTTGGGCGCAATCGGAGCTCGACGTGCCGAATACCGACTTGTAGCTACCCACCACGTAGCCTCTCACTTGTGGATACTCACTCTTCAAAAGCTTCTTGTCGATTTCTCTCGCGTTGCTTGGAGCCTTGTGGTCTTTCATGATTTCTCGCTGTGCGCTCGCCACGGGGTTGTCGTCGAGCTTGAGCTTGTCGTCGTCGATGCCCACCTTGGAGTAGGCGAGAATCAGGGCTTCATATTCAACATCGGTGAGCACATCCTTGCTCTTGATCATGCTCACCAGGCCTTCCTTGGTGAAGTCTACGCTGTTGAGCAGTTGCATGGCTGGGCTATTGTCGGCGGTGCCGGTTGCCTGGCCTCCGCCGTTAGTCTTGGAGCACGAGGCCATGAGCACTGTGAGTGCAATTGTTGCGCTGATAAAAATTGATTTTTTCATTTTGTTCTGTTTCTTTTAAAGTTGTTGTTTTTGTCGTTATTATTTCATTGATAAATAGATGAGGGCCAGGGCGATGAGGATGCCTATGATGGCCACGATGGCCACCTTGAGCTTGCTCTTGGGGTAGTTGCCCTGCACCTCGCCCGTGCGGCCGTTGACCACAAACTGGTAGATTTTGCCCTGGTAGGTGTAGGAGCTTATCCATATAGGTAGCAACAGGTGCTTGAACATGACGTCGCCATAGTCGGTGTCGCGCCAGTCGATGCGTTGCTTGTCGCCGCCTATGTCGCGCCTGATTTCGCGCTCAATCTCTTGGTTCATTTTCTGCTTGGCCTCGGCGAAGGCCTGCTTGAAGTCTTTGGAATAAAGCTCGGTTTCAAAGCCGCTCAAGAATTCCTCTCGGTATTTCACACACTTGTCGAGGTCCCACCTCACCAGGCTGCCCATGATATTGGCTGGCAGGGTGTCGCTGGCGGGCACCAGCAAGTTGCCGAAGTCGAGACCCACACGGCCCTGCACATTGCGCCACTCGGTGTACTGCACCCTTTCTTCCTTGCCGTTTACCCTTTGGGTCTTGGTGCGGGTGTGCCCCCGCTGGCCGCTGTAGCGGGTCTCGGTGTGGGCGTCGTAGGCCCAGAAGGGCATATACACGCCTTGAAATGCTGTGGTGTCGGCAGCGTTCTGGCGCAGCTCGTTGGGAGCAAACCACTTGCCCTTGAGCCAGCGTTTGTAGGCCTCGCGTCCCGTGCTCTTGCCTATGGCAAAGGGCAATAGGTACTCGGGCTTCCAGGCGCGCCGCGTGTGGGCGTCGGTCAGCACCAGGCTGGTGCCGCAAAATGCGCAACGGCCCGAGGTGATGTGGGCGTCGACCGTGGTCGTGGCACCGCACTGGTGGCACTTGATTTCGGTCACTGTGGCGGTGCTGGATTCCTGGCTCTCGGCACTGTCGATTGAGCTGTCGTTGAGGTGATGCCCCGTGAGCCGTGCAGGGGTGGTGTCGAGCGCTTGCTCGTGGCCGCAGTAGGTGCACTTGAGCGCGCCGCTCTCGGGCGAGTATTGCATCGAGCCGCCGCACGATGGGCATTTCATCTGCAGGGCGTTGTCGATGGGGGCCTTTCGCTTTTCTATATTGTTGTCTTCATTCATTGTTCTATACAGTTTTATTGTGGGTTGATATCATTGTGCGCTCTTACATGGCCGGTGGTGGTGGAGGCGGTGGGGTGTTGCTTGCAAGCAGCTGGCTCAGCGCTTGCACGCTCGCGGCAGGCGCCCAGCCTGCCATGCCTTGCGTCCACACCATGGTGTCGGCTTTGAGTTGGCCTTGCTGTGCAAGTTGCGCCAGCTGCTGTATGCCGTAGGGGCCGCTTTGTGCGCCGTTCACAGCCGTGTAGTAGATGGGTTGTTGTGCCACTGGCGGCGGCGCCATGGCTTGCTGCTGCATGGGCTGTTGCACGGCTTGCTGCTGCATGGGCTGTTGCTGTTGCACGGGCTGCATCTGCTGCGCCATTTGCTGTGCCATGGCCATAGCCATGCCCATTCCCATGGCGCTGCTTGCCATGCCGTTGTCGCTGCCCATGGGGTTGTTGGCACCATCCTCGAGCGAGTTGCCAAATTGCATCTGCGTGAAGGCGCCCATGTTGTTCCTGCCTATGATGCCTATGCTCGACCTCTGGTCGAGGGCTCGCTCCACATTCTCGGGCAGCGAGATGTTCTCGACGAGAAACTTGGTGAGGTCGATGCCGTAGTCATCAAAGTCCTTGGCCAGGTAGTCCTTGAGGGCGTCGCTGAACTCGTTGAGATTGGCCGCCAGGTCGAGGGCGGCTATCTTCGACTCGCCCAGGTAGTCGGTAAACTTGGTGATGATGTGGTTGCGTAGCTGCTCGCTCACTTTGTCGGTGGTGTAATTGCCGTCGGTGCCGGTCACGCCCTTCATAAACTTGGTGGGGTCGCTTTGCACCTGGAAGCAGTAGGAGCCGAACCCCCTGATGCGGATGGGCCCAAACTCGGGGTCGCGCAGCATGATGGGGTTGGGCGTGCCCCAGTGCAGGTTGATAAACTGCTTGGTGTTGACAAAGTAGACGTCGACCTTAAACGGCGAGTTGAACCCATATTTCCACCCCTTGAGCGTGGAGAGAATGGGCATGTTGCTCGTCGTGAGCTGGTAGCGGCCAGGCTGGAAGACGTCGGCAAACTGGCCTTCGTTGACCAGCACTGCCACCTGGCTCTCGCGCACAGTGAGTTGTGCGCCGTTTTTAATCTCTGATTGATAACGTGGAAACCGCCACACGATGGTGTCGGGCGTGCCGTCGGTCCATTCAATGATGTCGATAAACTCATTGAGCACTTTTTCCTTAAATGAATTAAATAGTCCCATAACGTGTTGTTTTGTTTGAGGTGTAAAATATGTGCATGTGCAAGAGCCTCAGCATGAGAGAGCCTATGCAACGGTTGCGGCTGTGCCATGTGAAAATTATGGGAAATATTCTTGTTTTTCTATAACTGTTTCTATTTCCTCGCCTCGATGCCGGTATCGCGCATCGGTGCCCATAAAATTCAGTTGCAAAGATATCAAAAAATAATAAATGACCAAACAAAAGTGTGGCCATTTATTAAAAAAGTGAACAAAAAAGTTGATTTTGCTTCATTTTTTGCCTTCTTGGCGTGGCAAAAAATGGATCCAGCACTCTGGGCAAGCTTAATCTTTTATGCTCTATTTATTGAACAAACTTTTCGTTTGAGATTCTCCATTCACCGTTTTCTTTGACAAGGGTGTAAATGTAGGTCTCTGCTATGTTAGAACGGTCATCTACCTCTCTCACAGAAACCTTAAAAGGAGCTTTAGTTGAGAGCACTTTCACATTGCTGAAGCTGCTACTCCAGAAGATGTGTGGTATATATGATCTTGTTATACCCATTTCCATCATACCGCCAGATTGCGCTATAGCCTCGTCCAGCTCGCTATGCACGCGTCTGTCATAGGCTGATGTAAGTACTGCTGATGTCTCGGCGCCCCCTGTTGCGCGCCTGAAAAGACTAGTGGCTGCTTGCTTGATTTCGGCCTCGAGGCGTGCCTGCTCGGCAGCCTCGGCCTCGGCTTGGGCAATGGAGTCTTGCCGGGCCTGCTCGATGGAGTCCTGGCGTGCTTGCTCCTGGACTCTCAGGATGGAGTCTTGGCGTGCTTTCTGTATAGAGTCCTGGCGGGCCTTGAGTTCCTCGGGGCTGGGGCCCTTGCTGCCGCACGACACGGCTGCCACCATGGTGGCAATGACCAGCAGGATGGATAGGATTCTTGTTTTCTACATAATCTTTGTTGTCGGTTTAAGTTGGTTGATTACTGAAATAAGGCGCCGCAAGTCACATTCAATGATTGAGGAGCGGTGCCTTTTGTGAAAATTATTTTTGTCCAGCGTTATTGATGAGTAGTGATGCAATTAGTAGGGGCGGGCGTAGATGCGCGACACATAGTAGTAGCCGCCGTCGTAAACCACTCGCCACCAGTCGCCTTTCACGCCAACGCAGGTGAGCACGTCGCCACGGTAGAGGTGGGTGTTCTGGCCGCCATAGGTGAGGGTGGAGTAGTTCTTGCCCGGGCCGAAGCGCAGCACCACGCGGTCGCCGGTGATGACCACTCGGCTAGGAACCGACGAGTAGCTGCTGCGGCTGTTGACGCGGCGCACGTATTGGCCATAAATCCAATACGATCCGCCGGCATAGTACACGCCCACAAAGCCATTGGAGGTGTAGCCTGTGGTGTTGAGAATTGTTCCCTTTGCGGGATAGATGGGTTGGCCGTAGCCATTGGTCAGGATGGCGCCGTTGAGCGATGGGCTCAAGCGCAGTCTCACGTGGGTACCGGTTACCCTCACTTGTTGTGCCATTGCTCCCACCGCCACGATGAGCGCCAAGAGCAGTGTGAAAAATAGACGTTTACGTTTCATGATGATTTTATTTTTGGTTTGGATGATTTTTTTTGTATTCTGCTATGGGCTTCTTCTCCCAGTTGTAGAGGCCCTCGCCCTCGTGCTTGATGATGACGTTCATGCCCACGTAGGCATACTTGTCGTGCAGGGTGATGATGTCCTCGTCGAGCAGCCTGATGCAGCCCTCGCTGGCGCGGCCTGGCACGCTCGAGCGGTTGCCCGTGCTGCCGTGTATGCCTATGCCGCTATGGCCTGGTGTGACCAGGCGCAGAAACCAGTGGCCATAGGCCAGGATGCTGCCGCGGCCGTCGTGGAAGTCGTGCCGCCAGCCCGATGCGTCTTGCATCATCGAGATGTAGAAGGGCTTGCCCTTGGGCGACTCGGGGGTCCTCATGTCGCCCTTGCGCTGCTTGTCGCCCTTGTTCTTGCTCAAGCACACCGGGAAGGTGGCCAGCAGGGTGGTGTCGCCGCCAGTGGCACGGTAAACCCTGAGGTTAAGGTCTTTCTTTGAGATTACGATAAACGAGCCGTCGCCCTTGTGACACACTCTCTCGCTCTTGCCGGCTGCAAAGCAGGTGGCTGCCAGCAGCACGGTCATGATCAGCAATGCGATTTTCTTCATAATTGTATTTTAAAAAGTAGTTGGTTATTTATATTTCTTGGCTATTTTGTAGATGGCTTGGTACATGTCGATGTCGTCTTGCGTGAGCTCGATGCCGCGGCGCGCCATCACGCGCTGGGCCAGGGCCAAGAAGGCGGGCAGCTTCACATCCTTGAAGCCGCTGGTGCTGCCGCCCTCCATAAACGAGGCCACAAAGTTGCGGGGAAATCCGGCTCCGTGCAGGTTCACGCCCACGCCCAGCACGGTGGCGGTGTTGATCATGCAGTTCACGCCGGTCTTGCAGTGGTCGCCCATGATGGGGCCGCAAAATTGCAGCCCAGTGTGGTCAAACCGCTGGGTGGCATAGTTCCACAGGCGTATCTCGCCGTAGTCGTTCTTCAAGTTGGAGGCTGTGGTGCCGCCGCCCAGGTTGCACCACTCGCCAATCACGGCGTCGCCCAGGAAGCCCTCGTGGGCCTTGTTGCTGTAGCCTATCATCACGGTGTTTTCCACCTCGCCGCCTATCTTGCAGTGCGGGCCCAGCGTGGTGGCGCCATACACCTTGGCGCCTATCTTCACCTTGGCGTCGTGGCAGGCGGCAAAGGGGCCGCGCACGCAGGCGCCCTCCATCACCTCCACGCGCTCACCTATATATATAGGGCCCTCCTTGGTGTTGAGCGTGGAACCTTCCACGCAGGCGCCTTGCTCGATGAAGACGCGGCCGGGGTCGCCTATCACGGTGCAGCTGGCGGGCAGGGGCTGCGACGTGCGGCCGGCTGTGAGGCGGTCGTAGTCGGCTGTGAGTGCCTTGCCGTTGAGCTGGAATATCTCCCACGGGTGGTTGATGGCGACCGCGCCCTGGGCTTGGGCTGCCACGGTGTAGTGCCGGTCGTCGAAGTCCTGCGCCGTGCCGTAGAAGGCGATGAGCCCAGCGTCGGCGTCGACCACGGCCTGGCCGGGCTCGAGGGCCAGCACCTGGCGGGCGAGCTCGGGGGCGGGTATCACGTTGCCAGCCACCAGCAGATTGGCCTCTTGCAGGCGGGTTGGAAATTTCTTCTTGAGATAGCTGGCGGTGAGGTAGCTGTAGTCGCCCTCGCCCAGCATGGCGCGCCACTTCTCCTCGATGGTGGTGATGCCCACCCTGATGCGGGCTATGGGCCGCGTGTAGGTGATGGGCAGCAGGCGCTTGCGCACCCCGTTATCGTCAAAGATGATAATATTCCTCATGCGATGTTGTCCGTTGAAAGATTATTCTTTATGCAAAATTAATCTTTTTCTATGAAGATTCCCAATCTTTTGCACATCAATTTCAGATTGTTGATAAGTAGGGGCCCGTGAGCCCCCATGGCAAGCATGAATTTTTTTTTCGCAGAGTGGGGGAGATGTTGTAATTTTGTGGGTAGAAATCAAAATCAGTTTTATTATGGAATATATCGAGCAATATATTAAAGGTGTGTATGTGATCAAGCCCAAGCGCTTCGGCGACGCCCGCGGCTACTTCAGCGAGGTCTTCAAGAAGGAGGAATTCCAGGCTCATGTGGGCCCCGTGGAGTTTGTGCAAGACAATGAGTCGTTCTCGACCTATGGCGTGCTGCGCGGACTGCACTTCCAGAAGGGGGAGTTCTCGCAGGCCAAGCTCGTGCGTGTGTCGCAAGGCACGGTGCTCGACGTGGCCGTCGACCTGCGCGGCGGCAGCCCCACCTATGGCAAGCATGTGGCTGTGGAGCTCAGCGCCAGCGAGGGCACGCAGCTCTTCATTCCCCGCGGTTTTGCCCACGGCTTTGTGGTGCTGAGCCAGGTGGCGCAGTTCCAGTACAAGGTCGACAATGTGTATGCCCCGCACAGCGAGGCCACGCTGCGCTTCGACGAGCCGGCCCTGGGCATCGACTGGCGCGTGCCGCGCGACAAGATGCTGCTGAGCCCCAAGGACACCGTCGGCATGGCGTTAAAAGACATTAAACCTTTTTAATTAAGTGTAAAAACGCATTTTTGTGGAAGTGGCTGAAAAATACTTGGTTAGATTTCAGCCGCTTTTTTTGTCGCCCATGCGGGGCTCGGGCGGGCGCAAAAAAGTTGCTAAAACATTTGATTATTAGCCAAATAGTTCGTAACTTTGCAACGCTTTTGAGCCGAAAAGTGCACAAATTCTCTACTAATCGGTTGATTCAGTGGAGTTTGTTGTGTGCTTGAGGTGTATTAAGTCAAGAAATTTATTGTATCATTTTATAATTAAAAACAAGTAAAACAGAACTAAGATGCCTACAATTTCGCAATTAGTAAGAAAAGGCCGTACAACTCTGGAGTATTCCAGCAAGTCGCCAGCTCTTGACGCTTGCCCTCAGCGCCGCGGTGTGTGCGTGCGTGTCTACACCACCACCCCCAAGAAGCCTAACTCGGCAATGCGCAAGGTTGCACGTGTGAGATTAACTAATGGTAAAGAGGTGAACTCCTACATTCCCGGCGAGGGTCACAACCTGCAAGAGCACTCCATCGTGATGGTGCGCGGCGGCCGTGTCAAGGACCTGCCAGGCGTGCGCTACCACATCGTGCGCGGCACTCTCGATACCGCCGGCGTGGCTGGCCGCACTCAGCGCCGCTCCAAGTACGGAGCCAAGCGCCCCAAGGCTAACAAGTAATTCACCACTACACACTCGGTAAGAGAGAGAGAGCGCGTAGCGACAACGACTTTTCTACTAAACAACAACAACAAAATTAATTATTTAAAACTTAGTTTTTGATTTTATTGGATTGATGATTTTTTAAGGTTGAGTAAATGGCCAAAGAGTTGGCCGTTGAAGAACAAAGATGCAACAACCAAGCGGACAAAAACTACAACACTTATTGAAAAATGAGAAAGGCAAAGCCAAAGAAAAGGATCATTCTGCCAGATCCTAAATTCGGTGATGTGCGCGTGTCAAAATTCGTGAATCACCTCATGTATGACGGCAAGAAGAGTACCTCATACACAATTTTCTACACTGCCCTCGACATCGTGGGCAAGAAGATGGCTAAGGAGGAGAAGACTCCCCTCGAGATATGGAAGACCGCTCTCGAGAAGGTGACTCCCCAAGTAGAAGTGAAATCGCGCCGCGTGGGCGGTGCCACCTTCCAAGTACCTACCGAAATACGACCCGACCGCAAGGAGTCGATATCAATGAAAAATCTTATCAATTTCGCACGCAAACGTGGCGGCAAGACCATGGCCGAAAAGCTCGCTTCCGAAATCATGGACGCCTACAATGAGCAAGGCGGCGCATTCAAGCGCAAAGAGGACATGCACCGCATGGCCGAGGCTAACCGCGCATTCGCACATTTCAGATTTTAATTGATATAGGAGAACGATAATGAGAACAGACGAACAACTGAAGCTTACACGCAATATCGGCATCATGGCTCACATCGATGCCGGTAAGACCACAACCTCGGAGCGCATCCTGTACTACACCGGCTTGACCCACAAGATCGGCGAGGTGCACGACGGTGCTGCCACTATGGACTGGATGGAGCAGGAGCAAGAGCGCGGTATCACTATCACCTCGGCTGCTACTACCGCCTACTGGAAATACCACGACAAGAAATACAAAATCAACTTGATCGACACCCCAGGACACGTCGACTTCACCGTCGAGGTGGAGCGCTCGCTGCGTGTGCTCGACGGCACGATCGCCACTTTCTGCGCCGTGGGCGGCGTTGAGCCTCAGTCGGAGACCGTGTGGCGCCAGGCCGACAAGTACAACGTGCCTCGCATCGCCTATGTGAACAAGATGGACCGCAGTGGTGCCAACTTCCTTGAGGTGGCTCGCCAAATCAAGGACGTGCTTGGCGCTAACCCCTGCCCAATACAACTGCCTATCGGTGCCGAAGAGTCGTTTAAGGGCATTGTGGACCTGATACGCATGAAGGCCCTCTACTGGCACGACGAGACGATGGGTGCCGAGTATGAGGTGGATGAAATCCCCGACAACATGCTCGACGAGGCCCAGAAGTATCGCGACAAGATGCTCGAGAACATCGCCGAATTCGACGAGGACCTCATGGCCAAGTACTTCGACGACCCCAGCACCATCACCGAGGAGGAGATAAACCGTGCCCTGCGCACCGCCACCCTCAAGATGGAACTGGTGCCCATGCTGTGCGGCAGCTCGTTTAAGAACAAGGGTGTGCAGCCGCTGCTCGATGCAGTGTGCGCCTATCTGCCCAGCCCCGAGGACACTCCCGAGGTGACTGGCCACGCCTATGGCGACCCCGACAAGCAGGAGTCACGCAAGCCTGTCTTTGAGGATCCCATGTGCGCCCTGGTGTTCAAGATCGCTACCGACCCCTATGTGGGCCGCCTGGTGTTCTTCCGCGTGTATTCGGGCCAGATCGACGCTGGCACCTATGTGTTCAACTCTCGCTCGGGCAAGAAGGAGCGCATCTCGAGATTGTTCCAGATGTTCTCCAACAAGCAGAACCCCATGGAGACGATAGGTTGCGGCGACATCGGCGCCGGCATCGGCTTCAAGGACGTGCGCACGGGCGACACCCTGTGCGACGAGCAGCACCCCATCGTGCTCGAGGCTATGGACTTCCCCGATCCTGTGATTGGTATCGCTGTGGAGCCTAAGACCCAAAAGGACCTCGACAAGCTGAACCTGGGTCTTGAGAAACTCGCCGAGGAGGACCCAACCTTCCAGGTTGAGACCAACGAGGAGACCGGCCAAACCATCATACGCGGCATGGGCGAGCTTCACCTCGACATCATCCTCGACCGCCTCAAGCGCGAGTTCAAGGTTGAGTGCAACCAGGGCAAGCCTCAAGTGACCTACAAGGAAGCTATCACCAAGCCAGTTGAGCTGCGCGAGGTGTTCAAGAAGCAGACCGGTGGCCGTGGTAAGTTTGCCGATATCATCGTGCGCATCGAGCCAGTCGACGACGACTTCGAGGGCAGCCTCCAGTTTATCGACGTGGTCAAGGGCGGCGATATTCCAAAGGAATTCATCCCCAGCATCCAGAAGGGCTTCCAGACCGCTATGAAGAGCGGCGTGCTCGCTGGCTATCCTGTGGAGCAACTCAAGGTTACCGTGCTCGACGGTAGCTACCACCCAGTCGACTCCGACCAGATCTCGTTTGAGCTCTGCGCCCAGAGTGCCTTCCGCAAGGGCTGCGCCCAGGCCGGACCTGTGCTCATGGAGCCTATCATGAAGGTAGAAGTTGTGACCCCCGAGGAGAGCATGGGCGACGTGATCGGCGACCTCAACAAGCGCCGTGGCCAGGTAGAAGGCATGGAGACCAGCCGCAGCGGTGCCCGCATCGTGAAGGCTACCGCTCCACTGGCCGAGATGTTTGGCTATGTGACCGCGCTGCGCACCATCACCAGCGGCCGTGCCACCTCTACGATGAGCTTCTCGCACTACGCACAGGTGAGCAAGAGCATTGCTACCAAGGTGCTCGAGGAAGTGAAAGGCCGTGTTGATTTATTGAAATAATTTTATAATTAAAAATATGAGCCAAAAAATCAGAATTAAATTAAAATCTTACGATCACAACTTGGTTGACAAGTCAGCTGAGAAGATTGTTAAAACTGTGAAGACTACCGGCGCAGTTGTTTCGGGCCCGATACCCCTGCCCACCCACAAGCGCATCTTCACTGTGAATCGTTCGACTTTTGTCAACAAGAAGTCGCGTGAACAATTCCAATTGTCATCTTTCAAGCGTCTCATCGACATCTACAGCTCTACAGCCAAGACCGTCGATGCACTCATGAAGCTTGAGTTGCCAAGCGGCGTTGAAGTTGAGATCAAGGTATAGTACACCTGCTCTTGCTTCACAATACCGCAAGTGATAAGTCAATCAAAAAGTGATTCAAAAATTTTTTAAAAATTAAGAGAAATGCCAGGATTATTAGGAAAGAAAATCGGAATGACATCCGTTTTCAGTGCCGACGGTAAGAATATTCCGTGCACTGTTATCGAAGTTGGTCCTTGTGTTGTAACTCAGGTGAAGACTGTAGAGAAAGACGGCTACGCAGCATTGCAGCTGGGCTTCCAAGAGAAATCGGAGAAGCGCACTACAAAGCCCGAGGCTGGTCACTTCAAGAAAGCCGGTTGCAAGCCACAGCGCCACTTGGCCGAGTTCAAAGATTTTGGTGACGACTACAAGCTGGGTGACACCATCACTGCAGATTTGTTCAACGACACCACATTTGTCGATGTAATCGGCGTATCGAAAGGTAAAGGCTTCCAGGGCGTAGTCAAGCGCCATGGTTTCGGCGGCGTTGGCCAGGCCACTCACGGCCAGGACGACCGCTACCGCGCCCCAGGTTCTATCGGTGCCTGCTCTTATCCCGCTATCGTGTTCAAGGGCATGCGCATGGCCGGTCACATGGGTAATGATCGTGTTACTGTTCAAAATCTTCAAGTAGTTAAAGTTCTGCCTGAAAACAATCTCCTTCTCGTGAAGGGCAGCGTTCCAGGCGCTAAAGGTTCAATTTTATCAGTCATTAAGTAATGGAACTCGCAGTATATAATATAAAAGGTGAAGACACCGGGAAGAAGGTGACACTCAACGACGAGGTCTTTGCACTCGCAGAGCCCAATGAGCACGCTGTGTATCTCGATGTTAAGCAGTACCTGGCCAACCAGCGCCAAGGCACATCAAAATCTAAGGAAAGAAGTGAGATTTCAGGTTCTACCAAGAAGCTTGGCCGCCAGAAGGGTGGCGGCGGCGCTCGCCATGGCGACATCAAGTCGCCTGTGATGGTGGGTGGTGGCCGCATCTTCGGCCCCAAGCCACGCGACTACCGCTTCAAGCTCAACAAGAAGGTGAAGGCTCTGGCACGTCGTTCTGCTCTTACTTTCAAGGCTCAGAACAATCAGATCGTCGTGGTCGAGGACCTCAACTTCGATGCTCCGAAGACCAAAAATTTCATAAACTTTGCTAAAAATCTCAAACTTGACGGCCAAAAGGTCGTGCTCGTTTTAGAGAATGTAAATAAAAACGTATTTTTGTCGGCTCGTAATGTCGAGCAGGCCAGCGTGTATACTGCCTCGGAGCTCAACACCTATCGCGTTCTCAACAACAAGATGCTGGTGGTGACCGAGAGCAGCGTTGCTGTATTAAACCAATTTTAAAAAGTAAGGAGATATTAAGTTATGGATATTTCGATTAAACCTGTCTTGAGTGAGAAGGCCAACGCCATCAGCGAGAAAAGCAATCGCTACACATTCTCGGTGTCTCCTGCCGCCAACAAGTTTCAGATCAAAGACCTGGTCGAGAAGCTCTACGACGTGAAGGTGGTTGCAGTAAGCACGATGAACTACGATGGCAAAAAGAAAATGCGCTACACCAAGCGCGGCATCCAGCGCGGCAAGGTAGCAGCCTTCAAAAAGGCTGTGGTGACCCTGGCCGAGGGACAAACCATTGATTTCTATAGTAATATTTAATAACAAAAAATGGCAGTAAGAAAATTTAAGCCCACAACACCGGGGCAAAGACACAAGATTATTGGTACATTTGATGAGATCACTGCACGTGTACCAGAAAAGTCTCTTGTGGTCGGCAAGCGCTCTACCGGTGGCCGCAACAATGAGGGTCACCTCACCATGCGCTACCTGGGTGGCGGACACAAGCGCAAGTTCCGCTTCATCGACTTCAAGAGAAACAAAGACGGTGTACCAGCTACGGTAAAGTCAATCGAGTACGATCCTAACCGCTCGGCCCGCATTGCGCTTCTTTACTATGCAGATGGTTATAAGGCTTACATCATCGCGCCCAACGGCCTCCAGGTGGGCGCAACGGTAGTGAGCGGTGAGAACGTGGCCCCTGAACTGGGAAACGCGCTTCCACTGAGTAGTATTCCTGTTGGTACTTTAATTCACAACATTGAGATGCGTCCTGGCCAGGGCGCACGCATCGCGCGCAGCGCCGGCACCTATGCCCAGCTCACCTCGCGCGAGGGCGACTATGCAATTATCAAATTACCTTCGGGCGAAACCCGCAAGATCCTTGCAGCCTGCAAGGCTACCGTGGGTGTGGTTGGCAACTCCGACCACGCTCTCGAGCACTCGGGCAAGGCCGGCCGCTCGCGCTGGCTGGGTCGCCGCCCCCACAACCGTGGCGTGGTAATGAACCCTGTGGATCACCCCATGGGTGGTGGCGAAGGCCGTCAGTCGGGTGGTCATCCACGTTCTCGCAATGGCCTTTATGCAAAGGGCTTGAAGACACGCGCTCCCAAGAAGCTGTCTTCGAAGTATATTATCGAAAGAAGAAAGAAGTAATTTGATTAATTATTAAGTAACACACTTATGAGTCGTTCATTAAAAAAAGGCCCTTACATCAGTGTAAAGCTCGAGAAGAAGGTCGACGCTATGAATGAGAGCGGCAAGAAGAGCGTGATCAAGACCTGGTCGCGTGCCTCGATGATCGCCCCCGAATTCGTTGGCCACACCTTCGCTGTGCACAATGGAAACAAGTTCATTCCCGTCTATGTTACCGAGAACATGGTAGGTCACAAGCTTGGCGAGTTCGCTCCCACACGCACCTTCCGTGGTCACAGCGGCAACAACAAGTAATGGGCCCGGGATATCAATTCAATTGACAAAAAAAGAATTAAAATACAATGGGTAAAAGAAAAAGAGAAACAGCTAACAAAATCAAGGAAGCCCGCCGTGAGCAATCCTTCGCCAAGCTGAAAAACGTGCCAAGCTCGCCACGCAAGATGCGCTTGGTGGCCGACATGGTGCGCGGCGTTGAGGTGTTCAAGGCCCTGGGTCTCCTTCATTTCTCCAATAAGCATGCTGCCGCCGATATTGAGAAGCTCCTCAAGTCGGCCATTTCCAACTGGGAACAGAAAAATGGCAAGAAAGCAGAGAACGGCGAGCTCTACATTAAGACAATCACTGTTGATTGCGCTCCAATGCTCAAGCGTCTCCGTCCAGCTCCGCAGGGTCGTGGCTACCGCATTCGCAAGCGTTCCAACCACATCACCCTCTATGTAGACACTATTAATAATGACAAAAAAGACGCATAAAAAAGATTATGGGACAGAAAGTAAATCCAATTAGCAATCGTTTAGGTATCATCCGTGGCTGGGATTCCAACTGGTACGGTGGTAGTAATTATGGAGATACTCTTGTCGAGGATTCTAAAATCCGCAAGTATCTTAACGTGCGTCTGGCCAAGGCCAGTGTCTCGCGCATCGTGATTGAGCGCACGCTCAAGCTCGTGACCGTGACCATCTGCACCTCGCGCCCCGGCCTGATCATCGGCAAGGGCGGCCAGGATGTAGACAAGCTCAAAGAGGAATTGAAGAACCTCACCAACAAGGATGTGCAAATCAACATCTACGAGGTGAAGCGTCCTGAACTCGACGCCGAGATCGTGGCCAGCAACATCGCTCACCAGATCGAGGGCAAGATCGCCTATCGCCGCGCTGTGAAGATGGCTGTGGCCTCGACCATGCGCATGGGCGCCGAGGGCATCAAGGTGCAAGTCAACGGCCGCCTCAACGGCGCCGAGATGGCACGCTCCGAGATGTTTAAGGAAGGCCGCACTCCACTGCACACCCTGCGTGCCGACATCGACTACGCTCTCGTGCCTGCGCTCACCAAGGTGGGCCTCATCGGCGTGAAAGTGTGGATATGCCGCGGTGAGGTTTACGGCAAGAAGGACCTTGCCCCCAACTTCACGCAGAACAGCAACGAGCGCCGCTCGGGCGGCCGTCGTGGCGGCTTCCGCAATAAAAAGAACAACCGTTAAAAAATTAAGTTTAAGTTTTTAACAACAATTCTCAACTACAATGTTACAACAACCAAAAAGATTAAAATATAGAAGACCAGCCGACGGGCACCCGCGCAAGTATGCCAAGCGTGGCACCCATCTCGACTTTGGCTCATTCGGTATCAAGGCTCTCGAGAGCAAGTGGATTACCGCACGCCAAATCGAGGCCGCCCGTGTGGCTGTGACACGCTACATGCAGCGTGAAGGTCAAATCTGGGTGCGCATCTTCCCCGACAAGCCATTTACCCGCAAGCCAGCCGACGTGCGTATGGGTAAAGGTAAGGGCGACGTCGCCGGATACGTTGCACCTGTGTTCCCCGGCCGCATCCTCATCGAGGTCGACGGCGTGAGCTACGACGTGGCCAAAGAGGCACTGCGCCTGGCAGCCCAGAAGCTCCCAATCCCTACCAAATTTGTGGTAGCCCGCAATTATGATCCATCTCAAACTGTGTAATTCTAAGCAACTCTAGTAGATTATGAAAAAGGAAGATTACAAAGAATTGAGCGACAAAGAACTCGCCGAGCGCCTGGATGCCGCTCAGAAGGAGTATGTTCAAGAGAAAATTCAGCATTCTATCTCTCCCCTTGATAATCCCGCAAAGATTACACTCGACAGGAGAAACATCGCCCGCCTCAAGACCGAGGTACGCGCGCGTGAATTAAAAATCAATAAATAATCCCAACCGCGATGGAAGAAAAAAGAAACTTAAGAAAAGAGAGAATTGGGGTTGTTTCCAGCAACAAGGGTGACAAAACTATCACTGTGACCATCAAGTGGAAAGAGAAACACCCAATCTATGGTAAATTTGTCAACAAGACAAAGAAATACCACGCTCACGACGAGAACAACGAGTGCCACGTTGGCGACAAGGTGCGCTTGATGGAGACCCGCCCCCTGAGCAAGACCAAGAGATGGAGATTAGTTGAAATCATCGAAAAAGCTAAGTAATTAATTCAGATTATGATTCAGACAGAAACTAGATTATCAGTTGCCGACAACAGCGGCGCCCGCGAGGTGCTCTGCATCCGCGTGCTCGGCGGCACTGGCCGTCGCTACGCCTCGATAGGCGACACTATCGTGGTGAGCGTCAAGAGCGCCATCCCCTCGTCGGAGGTGAAGAAAGGCACTGTTTCTCGCGCCATTGTCGTGCGCACCAATAAGGAGATACGCCGCCCCGACGGCTCCTACATCCGCTTCGACGACAATGCCTGCGTTTTGATCAACAATACTGGCGAGCTGCGTGGCACTCGTATCTTCGGCCCCGTGGCACGCGAGCTGCGTGCTACCAACATGAAGATCGTCTCACTCGCTCCCGAAGTTCTTTAATAAAATTTTTATCACAGTTCAATTAAGTAAATGGCTAAGTTACACATAAAGAAAGGCGATACAGTCTATGTGCTCGCCGGTGACGACAAGGGTAAAACTGGTCGTGTCCTGAGCGTTCTTGCTAAGGAGAACCGCGCAATCGTAGAGGGTATCAACATGGTGTCGAAGAGCACCAAGCCCAGCGCCAAGCATCCGCAAGGCGGCATTATCAAGATGGAAGCCCCCATTCACTTGTCTAACATCAACCCCGTCGACCCCAAGAGCGGCAAGTCGCCACGTCCCACGCGCGTTGGTTTCAAGAAGGATGAGAACGGCAAAACAATACGTTACGCTAAAAAATCAGGAGAGGAGATTAAATAATGGCTACAACCCTTAAGAAACAATATGACGAGAAGATTGCTCCAGCTCTCATGAAGCAATTTAACTACAGCAGCACGATGCAAATCCCACGCCTGGTGAAAATCGTCCTCAACGAAGGTCTGGGCGACGCCACCCAGGACAAGAAGATCATCGACACTGCTATCAACGAGTTGACTATTATTACCGGCCAGAAGGCTGTGCCCACGCTCTCGAAGAAGGATATCTCCAACTTCCGCGTGCGCAAGAAGATGCCTATCGGCGCCCGCGTGACCCTGCGCCGCGACCGCATGTATGAATTCATGGAGCGCTTCATCCGCATCGCTCTGCCACGTATCCGCGACTTCAAGGGTATCGAGGGCAAGCTCGACGGCCGCGGCAACTACACCGTGGGTATCCAGGAGCAAATCATCTTCCCTGAAATCAACATCGACACCGTGACCAAGATGACTGGCATGAACATCACCTTTGTCACCACTGCCAAGACCGACGAGGAAGGCTATGCACTGCTCAAGGAGTTCGGCCTCCCCTTCAAGAATGCTAAGTAATTAAATTTTTTAAGTAAACTATTTAATATTTATGGCAAAAGAATCAATGAAAGCCCGTCAGGCCAAGCGCGAGAAGCTCGTGGCTAAGTATGCAGCCAAGCGCGCAGCTCTCAAGAAGGCCGGCGACTATGAAGCTCTTCAGAAACTGCCTCACAACGCATCGCCCGTGCGCCTGCACAACATCTGCAAGATGTCGGGCCGTCCCAAGGGCTACATGCGCCAGTTCGGCATCTCTCGCATCGACTTCCGCGAGATGGCTTCGGCCGGTTTAATCCCGGGCGTGAAGAAGGCTAGCTGGTAAAGCGGTTGGGCAAGAGCGATATCAACTCAACACTTAAAAAGTAAAAAAGAAGAAGTTATTTTAAATATTGTTCGGGACACAACTCCGAATCAATTTAAACAATCAATTCATAATGACTGATCCAATAGCAGATTATTTAACAAGACTGAGGAATGCGATCAAGGCACAGCACCGTGTCGTTGAAATCCCTTCTTCGAAAATGAAAAAAGAGATCACCCGTATCCTTTTTGACCAGGGCTACATCCTCAACTACAAGTTTGTAGAGCCCCAGGACAGCCCCGTAGGCACTATCAAGATCGCGCTCAAGTACGACAGCGTCGACCATGTGAACGCCATCAAGTGCCTCACTCGCGTGTCGCGTCCAGGCCTGCGCCAGTACACTGGCTACAAGGACATGCCGCGCGTTCTCAATGGTTTAGGTATCGCCATCCTTTCGACCTCTCAAGGTGTGATGACCAACAAGGAGGCCAAGGAGAAAAAAATAGGCGGTGAAGTTTTGTGTTACGTTTATTAATGAAGGAGGAATTTAATTATGTCAAGAATAGGAAAATTGCCAATTGAGTTACCTGCCGGCGTAACAGTAGATGTGAAAGACAATGTGGTGACCGTGAAGGGTCCCAAGGGCGAGCTCAAGCAAGCTGTGAACCCCGCCATAGGCGTTGAGGTGAAAGACGGCGTGCTTCACGTGACCCGTCCCGACGACAGCAAGGAGTCGCGCGCTCAGCACGGACTCTACCGCGCTCTTATCAACAACATGGTTGTGGGTGTGAGCCAGGGCTACAAGAAAGAAATGGAAATCGTGGGTGTGGGTTACAAAGCCACGGCCAACGGCCAAGTGCTCGAGCTTGCGCTCGGTTACTCTCACGCCATCTATCTCAAGATGCCCCCCGAGGTGCACGTTGAGGCCAAGAGTGAGCGCAACAAGAATCCTCTCATCACCATTGAGAGCGCCGACAAGCAACTGCTCGGCCAGATTTGCGCCAAGATACGTTCATTCCGCAAGCCTGAGCCTTACAAGGGCAAGGGTATTAAGTTTGTGGGCGAGGTAATTCGCCGCAAGTCGGGTAAAACGGCAGCTGCCAAGTAAAAATTGAATTTACACATTTAGGATTATTATGATATCTAAAACTCAAAGACGATATAAAATCAAGGCACGCATCCGCGGCAAGATCAGCGGCACTGCCCAGCGCCCGCGCCTGTGTGTGTTCCGCAGCAACAAGCAAATCTATGCTCAACTCATCGATGACGTTGCTGGCAAGACCCTGGTCTCGGCCTCTTCCAAGGGCCTGACCGAGGGCACTAAATCTGAAATCGCTGCCAAGGTGGGCGAGACCGTTGCCAAGAAGGCTCAAGACGCCGGCATCACTGCCGTGGTCTTTGACCGCAACGGCTTCCTGTTCCATGGTAGAGTTAAATCACTGGCCGATGGCGCTCGCAAAGGCGGACTTAAATTTTAAAAATCATGGTAAAGAAATATAATCGAGTTAAATCTACTAGCGATATAGAACTGAAAGATCGCCTCGTGGCCATCAACCGTACCACCAAGGTTACCAAGGGCGGCCGCACATTCACTTTCGCTGCAATCGTTGTCGTGGGCGACGGCAACGGCATCATTGGCTACGGCTTAGGCAAGGCCAATGAGGTGACCACCGCCATCGCCAAGGGCGTAGAGGTGGCCAAGAAGAATCTCATCAAGGTGCCCGTGCACAACGGCACCATCCCTCACGAGCAGGTGGCCAAGTTCGGCGGCAGCCGCATCATCATGATGCCTGCTACCCCCGGTACCGGTGTTAAGGCCGGTGGCGCTATGCGTGCCGTGCTCGAGAGCGTGGGTATTACCGACGTGATTTGCAAGTCGAAGGGCTCCAGCAATCCTCACAACCTGGTGAAGGCTACTATGGCAGCTCTGGGCGAGATGCGTTCTCCTCAAGAAATCGCTCACTATCGTGGCGTGACCCTTGACAAAGTGTTTAACGGTTAAAAATTAGTACACTCATTATGGCTAAAATTAAGATTAAACAAGTTGTAAGCAGAATCAATCGTCCTGCTCGTCAGAAGAGGACCCTCGATGCCCTGGGTCTGCATAAATTGAACCAAGTCGTTGAGCACGAGGCCACTCCCCAAATTCTGGGCATGGTCAACGCTGTTCGCCACCTGGTAGAAGTTACTGAAGCTTAACATTTAATTTTGTAGAAAAAACATCATGGATTTAAGTAATTTACAACCCGCTGTTGGTTCAAATAAGAAAAAACGTCGCATAGGACGTGGCCCAGGCTCGGGCAAGGGCGGCACTGCCACCCGTGGTAGCAAGGGTGCTAAGTCACGTTCGGGTTACAAGAATAAAGTTGGTTTTGAAGGCGGCCAGATGCCTCTGCAGCGCCGCGTGCCTAAGGGCGGTTTCAAAAACATCAACCGTGTAGAGTACAAGGCTGTCAACGTGTCTACGCTTGAGCAGCTGGCCACCGAGAAGGGCCTCGAGAAGATCACCGTTGCCGATCTGCTGCAAGCAGGACTGGTGCGCAAGGGTCAGCTCGTGAAGATTCTCGCCAACGGCACCCTCACCAAGAAGCTCGAGGTTGAAGCCAACGCATTCTCTAAGAAAGCCGAGGAAGCCATCACCGCTGCCGGCGGCTCAATTGCAAAAGTTTAAAAGCTAATGAAACTTATTCAAACATTAAAGAATATCTGGAAGATCGAGGATCTCAGGAAACGCCTCATCATCACATTCCTTTTCATACTTGTGTATCGATTTGGATGCTTCGTGGTGTTGCCTGGAATCCGCCCATCCGACCTTGCCGCTCTGCACAAGTTCACCGATAGTGGCCTGATGCAGCTGCTCGACATGTTCTCGGGTGGCGCCTTCTCCCAGGCTTCCATTTTCGCCCTGGGTATCATGCCCTACATCACCGCGTCGATCGTGATCCAACTGCTGGGTATGGTCTACCCGCGTTTCCAGAAGATGCAGCGTGAAGGCGAGAGTGGACGCATGAAGTTGAATCAGTACACACGTTACCTCACAGTGATCATCCTGCTTGTGCAGGCTCCTGCCTACCTCATCAACTTGAAGTATCAGGTGGCCAGCGCCGGTGGCCAGGTCAACTTCAGCCCCTTCACCATGGTATTCCTGTCGATCGTAATGACGGCGGGCGCAATGTTTATCATGTGGCTGGGCGAGAAGATTACCGACAAGGGCATTGGCAATGGCATATCGATGATCATTCTTGTAGGTATCATCGCCCGCTTCCCTGGCGCCATCGTGCAAGAGTTCACTGCTCGCCTCACCACGGCTCAGGGCGGCCTGGTCATGTTCCTGGTTGAAATCATCATCCTCTTTGCCGTCACCGCCGGTGCAGTCATGCTCACCCAGGGCACTCGCAAGGTGCCCGTGCAGTATGCCAAGCGCATCGTGGGCAACAGGCAATATGGTGGTGCTCGCCAGTACATCCCGCTCAAGGTGAATGCAGCCAACGTGATGCCTATCATCTTTGCCCAGGCACTGATGTTTATCCCCATCACCCTGGCCGGATTTGGCGCTCACCAGAACGACGCTGGTTTCATCGGCTCGTTCTCGCGCACCTTTGGCGATATGAACGGCTTCTGGTACAATGTGGTATACTTCTTGATGATTGTCGCCTTCACCTATTTCTACACCGCCATCACCGTGCGTCCCACGCAGATGGCCGAGGAAATGAAGAAGAACAGCGGCTTCATCCCAGGCATCAAGCCAGGCAAGAAGACGGCCGACTACCTCGACTCTATCATGTCGCGCATCACGCTGCCAGGCTCAATTTTCCTGGGCATCGTTGCCATTCTGCCTGCCTTTGCTCGCGTGTTTGGCGTCAACCAGAACTTTGCGCAATTCTTTGGCGGCACCTCACTGCTCATCACAGTGGGCGTGGTGCTCGACACATTACAGCAGATTGAGACTCACTTGATGATGCACCATTACGACGGCTTGATGAAGTCGGGCAAAGTCAAGGGACGCACTCAAGCTTAATGGCTGGCAAGTTTTTTCAACAGAGGAAAATTAAAAATGATATATCTTAAGACCGAAGAAGAAATCGAGCTCCTGCGTGAGGCTGACCTCGTGGTGGCACGCACACTTGGCGAAGTGGCCAAGTGGGTGGCCCCCGGCATCACCACGCGCCGCCTCGATCAGATCGCCGAGGAGTACATACGCTCGCAGCACTGCACTCCAGGTTTCTTGGGTCTTTACGGTTATCCTGCCACGCTGTGCATCTCGGTCAACGAGGTCGTGATACACGGCATCCCGTCGAGCTATGTCCTCGAGGACGGCGACATCGTCTCAATCGACTGTGGCGCTGTCACCGAGGCTGGCTTCAACGGCGACTCGACCTACACCTTCATGGTGGGCGAGGTTGCTCCCCAGGTGAAGCAATTTCTCATCGACACCAAGCAATCGCTCTACGAGGGCATCGCTCAGGCTGTGCCTGGCAACCGCGTGGGCGACATAGGCCACGCCGTGCAGCAATACTGCGAGAGCCGTGGCTACGGCGTGGTGCGCGAGGCCACCGGGCATGGGGTAGGGCGCAAGCTGCACGAGGATCCCGATGTGCCCAACTTCGGGCGCAAGGGCACCGGGCCGCTCATCAAGAACGGCATGTGCATCGCCATCGAGCCCATGACCACCATGGGCAACCGCAACATCGTGATCGAGCGCGACGGCTGGACCACTCGCACTCGCGACCGCAAGCCAGCTGCTCACTACGAGCACTCAATCGCGGTGCATCACGGCAAGCCCGATGTGCTCTCGTCGTTCGACTATGTGAAGGAAGCGCTGGGTGACCGGTTCATTTAGAATTTTTTTCAACAACTAAATTAGTTTTATATTCTCTATATGTCAAAACAAGCCGCAATAGAACAAGATGGAACCATCGTGGAGGCATTGTCCAACGCCATGTTTCGCGTAGAACTTGAAAACGGGCATCAAATCACCGCCCACATCTCGGGCAAGATGCGCATGCACTACATCAAAATCCTGCCTGGCGACAAGGTGAAAGTGGAAATGTCGCCCTACGATCTTTCCAAAGGAAGAATTTCTTTCAGATACAAATAAAAAAACTCAACTAAAATGAAAGTAAGAGCCTCTATAAAAAAGCGCACCCCCGACTGCAAAATCGTTCGCCGCAAGGGTCGTCTTTACGTGATAAACAAGAAAAATCCTAAGATGAAGATGCGTCAAGGGTAATTTTTTATTAATTTTGCAAAAAAAATAAACACATTATATGGCAGTACGTATAGTCGGAGTTGATCTCCCTCAAAACAAACGAGGCGTCATCGCGCTCACCTATATCTATGGTATAGGCCGCAGCGCTGCCGCCACAATCCTGGCCAAGGCCGGTGTGAGCGAAGACACCAAGGTCAAGGATTGGACCGATGCTGAAGCAGCCAAGGTGCGCGAAATCATCGGCAATGACTACAAGGTTGAAGGTGACCTGCGTAGTGAAGTTCAAATGAACATCAAGCGTCTCATGGACATCGGTTGCTACCGTGGCATCCGCCACCGCAACGGCCTGCCCGTGCGCGGCCAAAGCACCAAGAACAACGCCCGCACCCGCAAGGGACGCAAGAAGACAGTTGCAAACAAGAAGAAAGCTACTAAATAATTTTATTAAAGTATGGCAAAAAAGACAGTCGCAGCTAAGAAGAGAGTTGTTAAAGTTGACGGAGTTG